>CAZHMF010000012.1:0-38134 GCA_964533605.1 uncultured Anaerolineaceae bacterium | reverse complement strand
GGCAGTTTCGGGAACTCATCATCGCCTGACCGGGACACGGGTGCTCCGGCGATCGGGGGTCCGGCCGATTGATCGAGGACGGCCTGAAACCTCTGCTCTCGCAGGTCGGCGGGCAGGGAGCGGAGGCTGCCCCAGAGGGAAGCGAGGTGAGACGAACCGAGCTGTCTGCCGAGCGTCTTCGCGAGGACGAAAGGCATCGCCCGGCGGGCTTGCGGAGTATCTTCCAGAAAACCGGTCAGCGCCGAATCAAACGCGCGCCTGTCACCGGTTGCGGCCGAGTCGAACAGGGCACCGGGAATGTCCGGGACCAGCCCCAGCTTGTCGGCCAATTGGGTGAAGATCTCACCTTCTTCCAATTGCTCGCCTTCGGGCTCGAGTGCCGGTGGCCGGAACGCTGTACCACCGCCACCCAGCCTTTCATCCCATTTCTCGTACCTCGACGTGGCCGGCAAGACATAGTGTGAGAGGGCCGCGGTTTCCGTCATGTTGATGTCGACCGTGACGAGCAGGTCCAGCTGTTGAAATGCTTCCTCATACGCCGTTGTGTCGGAATAGGAGCGAAGAGGATTGTGGGAACTGACGATAACGGCCCGCAACCGGTCGGGATGGTCGTTCTGGATCTCCTCCGGCATCACTGTCGGCGGGTAGATCCCGGTGATCTGGCGATAACCCGTGGCCACGGTGTGCCAGGCGCCGGATGTATCTGACGGCGGGCGAACCGGCAGGTTGGCCACCCCCGGAGGGATCAGGTTGCCGCCCTCCTTCCCCATCCTGCCGGAGACTGCCAGGAAGACGTTCTCGAGATAGGACACGAGCGTGCTGTGACGGTTCATCAACACACCCAGATCGCTGAGGTGACAGGCCTTTCTAGAGGTGAAGAGGCGGCACACTTCTCTGACCTGGTTGTAATCCAACTCGCAGACTTTGAGAGCCGCTCTCGCGTCAAAATCCTCGAAAAGAGAGCGGATCAATTGGAAGCCACTGACATGATCATCGAGAAATGCCTGGTCGTGCCAGTTCTCGCTGAGGATGATAGCGATCATTGCCCGTAGAAGGAGGGCGTCGGTACCCGGCCTGATGGCCAGGTGGATGTCGGCTAGTTTGGCGGTTTCTGTCAGTCTTGGATCGATAACTACCAGTAGCTTATCGGGGTCCTTGCTGAAGTTCCTCCAGAAGACTCGTGCCCTCGTGAAGTGATGGCTCATGACCGGGTTCTTTCCGGCGATGATGGCCATGTCTGCGTTGTCGGTGTCCGCGCTCGTTCCAAATCCGGGAATGCCAAGGGTCTCACCGTTCACCCAGAACCGACCGGTGAGTTCCTGAGCGAGGGAATTGTAGCGATACTGAGATCCCATCGCTTCGAGGAGGCCTATTGCGAACGGAGCCTGCGCGGAGTTGCCGACGTTCATGCCGCCAACGAGGGCCAGTGATTTGGGACCGTGAGTGTCGACAATGTGCCTCAATTGCTCGGCGATCTCAGTCGTAGCCTGCTCCCAGGAAATGCGGTCGAACGAGTCGCCATTCTTCTTCAGCGGATATAGCACGCGATCGGCGTTATGCTGGTAATACCTGATATTTATGCCTTTACGGCAGGTATATCCTTGCGTTCTTGGATCGCTCTTGTCTCCCCGCACCCCGACGATCTGATTGTTTTCGACTTCGAGCTCCAGACCACAGCCGTTTGCACAGAGCACGCAGGCCGTCTTCTTTTTTTCAGGCATGTCCAATTCTCCTCACTGTGGTTTGACCGGGTCTGGCGCGTGTTCATCGAGATCACAACCCCAACACGAGCTCAGCGGTAGCGTAGCAACCCCGGGGCGGGACCGCGATGTCGCTACGCGTGGATCGCTATCGCTCCGTCGACGAGAAAGACCGCGGAGTCCACGAATCCCGCGTGCTGGGAGCAGAGATAGATCAGTGCGCCCTGAAGGTCGGCAGCGCGGCCCAGCCTCCTCAACGGCACGTAACGCCCCAGGATCGCCGCGACTTCATGGTCGTCCTGGGGTCCGGGCAGGTCCTCGAAGAAGCCGACGCCGAGGGCGTTGACTGTGACGCCGCTGTTCCGGCCCCACTCCAGGCCTGCGGACTTCGTGAAGCCGAGGACCGCACCCTGGGAAGCGCCGAACAGAGCAGCATTCGGCGCGCCTCGATCGTGAAGAACGGACACGAGATTGACGATTCGGCCGTACCCGCGCTCGACCATTCGGGGCCCCAACGCCCGGCACGCTACGAATACCGAGGTCGCGTTGATGTCCAGCTCGAGCCGCCAGTCTTCGACGTCGGCCTCGGCGATTGCTCTGATCGTGGCCGAGTGAGCAGCGTTCACAAGGATGTCGACCGGTGCTATTTCCCCCTCGATCGATTCGATGGCCGCGTCCACCGCCGGGGCATCCAGCAGGTCGACCCGGCGTACCGTCCCGCGGCGCCCCTGGCCGCTGGGGAGTGCGAGGATCTCACGTGCTGCGGCCTCTTCATCGGAGTCGTCGCGGAGGGTGGTCAGGGAAACATCGGCGCCGGCCTCCCAGAGTGCGGTGGCCAGCGTGCTCGCCAGGTCTGTGGTGCCGGCGGTGATGAGTGCGTGGCGGCCGCTGAGGTCGAAGGGGTCGACTCCTTCGAGGTCGTATTTTGTTCGGTATTCCTCGGGAAGCGGTTGTGTCATCGTACAGCCTCCGCCACCGGCACCACGCCGGCCGGTAGCAGGCCGCCGGCTCCGGCCCCACCGTCGATGAGCAACGTCTCTCCGGACATGTAGTTGGCAGCATCCGATGCGAGGAAGACGGCAAGGGGGCCGATCTCGTACGTCCAGCCCATCCGGCCGATCGGCTGGAAGGGGTCGCGTTGCGCCCTCATCTCCGGCGGAATGTAGTGGGGAATCAGTCCGGGAGCGATGCATGTGCACAGGATGTTGTCTCGCGCATAAGTCATGGCGAGCGCCTTGGTGAGCTGAATGACGCCACCCTTCGCGATCGAGTACATGAAGTTGTTCTTCCCTCCACGCATTCCCCAGCCGGACGTGACGTTGATGATCTTCCCCCCTCCGCGAGAGAGGAGATGGGGGACGATGGCGCGGGAGCAGTAGAAGGCGGAGCTCAGGTTCGTGTCGATGCCCGAATGCCAGTCCTCATCGGTGAGTTCGGGCAGCGTCTTGCCCCGGCCCGCCCCCCCGCCGCCCGCGTTGTTGACCAACACGTCGATTCCGCCGAGGGCGCCCGCGGCGTCGCTGATCATTCGATCCACCTGAGACGAATCCGTGACGTCGGTGCGGGTCGTGAAACAACGGCGTCCGCGTCCCTCAACCAGTGCTTTCGTCTCG
This sequence comes from uncultured Anaerolineaceae bacterium, assembly GCA_964533605.1. Taxonomy (GTDB): domain Bacteria; phylum Chloroflexota; class Dehalococcoidia; order Tepidiformales; family Tepidiformaceae; genus DASCML01. Next base: position 34,821 of record CAZHMF010000012.1, on the reverse strand, counting down.
GCAAGAGGCTCGGGTCGCCGGCCGGAGACTGCTACATCCGCGCCGGCGTCGGCCATGGCCAGTGCCATAGCCTGGCCGAGTCCCGTTCCTCCGCCCGTAATCAGCGCCGTCCGGCCGCTGAGGTCGAATCTCTCTTGAACCGCCATGGCCTGCCCCGCTGTCAATCTTGATCTGAACGAGGCCCATGATACCCGGAGCTGCTCGTCAACTGTCCGGGTCGGTTCGCTGCATCAGCGGGGCGAGCAGCCCCGCCGCGAGGAGGACTCCTCCGACGAGAAGCGCCGACAAAGCCGTTGCCGGGAAGACGGCTCCTCGACCGGACCCGAGAGTGAGCAGTTCCATGCCGGAGGCTCGCCCCGCGGTGGCTGAGACCAGAAGCGTGGCCGGCTCGGAGCGGTCAAACGGCACGGTTGCTTCATAGCCGTGGCCCGTGGGCTCCGCCTCTTCGCTGCAGGACGCGTCCCCGTCCCGTCCCAGGCAGACGACGGTGACAGACGCGTCGCGGACAGCCACCCCGTCGACCTCAACCAGGAGCCGGACGTGAGCGGTGCCCCGCTGAGGGCTGCCGGTCAGGTCGACGCGCTCCGCCCTGATCTCCAACGAGGGAGGGCCCTCGGCGGTCACGATGAGCCTGGAGCTGGGGAGAACCGTGACACGCCGAATCAGCTGCACGTCGGGGCCGTCGAAACGGATGGCGATTGGGACAGGTCCGGCGCGGACCGATCTGGTCTGCAGGTAATTGACGAATTCGATGTGAGCTGTGCCGGCGGCCGAAACGAGACCACTCTCGGGTCCGTCCACCAGACCGAACGTCGACCACTCGGTGCGCGCTCCGGACGTGGGAGCGCCGGCCGGCGCGAGCTTCAGCTGGAAGAAGACGGCGCCGGCGGCATCCGCGGACAGGTACGCCGGGAACAGGTCCCTGGATTCGCTCGACGCGGAAGGGGACACAAGCTCCAGTTCCAGGGCAAGCTCGACCCGGTACCAGCGGCCCTGCTCCTGGCGGCTGCCCTCCGGCAGCTGGACCGTCGTAAGAGTAACCGGACCCGCTGCGAGGTCTGCTGCGGATACGGTCAACGGTGCCCCAAGGAATTCCCAGTTACACCGGCCCGCTGCCCCGCAGGCGCCGTGCTCTCCCCCCGGTCCGCAGGCGATGAGCACGAACGCAAGCATCGCGATCACCGCCTGCAGACCGGCGCACGCCCGGCTACGGGACACGGACGTGCGATGCCCAGCCATTGTTCTGCCGGTAATGGCTGCCGACATACCCCTCGGGGAGCCGGTTGAAGAAGTAGGCCCAGTCATGGCCGGTTGCCCAGCCGAAGCCTCGAGCCGTGTTTACTGCATACTCCTCGGCGTCCTCCGACCATCCGTGCCGCCGTCCCCACGGACACAGCTCGTTCCGGTCCTTGTGACTCGTGGCGATCACGTAGTAGCCCCAGGCGGTGTTGTACATCCTGTCGGTTGCAGCCGGTGCGTAGAGTCTCACGTGCGTCGCACTGACCCAGCATGTCGGCAGGCAGGGGGTCTTGATTCCGTCGTCGCCGTCCCAGACCCATCCAGCGCCGTCGTTGACACGGTTCCACATCGTCGAGCCGCAGGTACTTCCGCCCCAGCCCGCGAGCCGCGTGTAGTAGTTCTTGATTCTGTCTACTTCTGCGTTGTTCCAGAAGAGGATGTTTACGGGCCAGTCGACCGACGCGCCTCGATTCTGGAAGTCCCAGTTGAAGAACTGATCCTCGCGCACGCCGAGGATCGCGAGGGTGCCGCCGTCGTCGTGGCTCGCTGCCGCAGTCTTCACCATGAAGAGTCCGCTCAACGCCAGGACGGCGCCCAATACGAGAACTGCCCCGCGCAGTAGCGGTCGTGGCAACGTGTCAATCCTTCTCATGGTTGTCCTGCTCCTCGCCATCGTGCTTGTTCCCCTCATTGTTTCGGCGACCGGACCGCCGGACCCCATCGTCGCTTTCGTCGTCTGCACCTTCATGCTCTTCTGCGTTGCCTTCGGCCGCCGAATCGCTCTCCTCCGATCGCTCGCTGATCTCGGTTCCGTCTGCGGGCGCCATCTCGACGACGCGGGCGGATTCCAACTCGACGGTAACGTCCAGTCGTTCCATGCCTGTTACCTCGAGCGGAACCTTGAAGCGTCTGAGGGAGCCTCTTCCCGCTCCCTCGTCATAGCGGCTGACGATGAACGGGAAGGTGCCGGAGACCGGCTCCTCCGTCTCCAGGACGAACGTGACTCCGAGAAGTCGTCCGTCTTTGCTCTGCCATGGCTTCGGGTCGCTGAGCCGCAGGCCTGGGGACCCGCCGAGGAGCGTCGCAAGGGGCTCCTTCATCGCGATGGCCGTTGCCTGCTGGATATCGGCGGCTGTGAGCCCGACGCTCTCCCGGCCCGCAAGTGCACCGCCCCGCACCGCGGGCGGAGGCGGCCCGCCGTCTGTCGCAAGGATTTGACCCGCCGACAGCCACGCCAGGGCGGCAACCCCTGCTGCCAGGGCGGCGGTCCCCGCCGCCGCCCGTCTCGTTCTCTTCGGTATCGTCATCTGAACCTCCCGGCTGACATTCGGCTCGCGTAGACCAGTTGAGCGAGCCGTGACGAGACCGTAGGTCCGGCGCCGAAGATCTCCGACGGTCGATTGGCGCAGTGGCACGGATCGGGAGGAACCTCCTCACCGTGGGCCGACGAGAGTGCTATTCGGGGACGGGACTGCCCTGGGCAGTGATCTCGGTCTCGTCTCCCGGTGTCAGCTCTGCAAGCCGTCCGTTCTCCATGTCCAGCGCGATGAAGAGGGATTGCATGTTGGACACCGTCAGGGACAGGTGAAAGCGGTCGTAGGGTTGCTCTCTCGTTCCGTCGACCCATTGCCACACGATGAACTCGAATGTTCCCGACAACGCTCGTGGAAGGATTAGCTCAAACTGTGCACCGAGAAGGGAGTCCCCGCGATACCAGGAAACGGGGTTGCGAAGCTCCATCTTCTCGACGGCGCCGAACTGCTGCAGTTCGCCGATCGCGGCGAGCTGAGCGCTCACTGCCGCCGGATCCACCGTCGGGTGCGCCTTCGGCGGCGGCGCCGTGGCCACCGGATATGGGGTCGCGTGAGGTTCCGGGGAGGAAACCATTGATGGCAGGGCGAAGGCCGCCACGACTCCGGTTGCGGCGACGGCGGTGACGGCGAGGGCGTAGGTGCGGCGGGGCACCCGAAACGGCATCATCTATCTCCGGCGGAACGGGCTCCTCCCGCGAGCATGCCCGGAGAAGGGGTGCCGGAGACAGAGGGGATCCTCCTCAACGCGGCGGTCAGGGATCGCGGAGCTGCCCCCGCATCGTCCCCCGGCGTGTACGTACCAGGTGGGCGACCTCCCATGCTCCCCAGACGACAACGACGGTTGCGAACAGAACAATGAGGATGAGCCGCACCGACCAGCCTGCCAGGCTGCCGCCGCCGGGAACCGTGAACCAGACTTCCCCCACGAGCCTGTCCTCTGTGACCTCCTGCGCATCGGGCGCCGGATTGTTGTCGCCCCCGGTAACCAACCTGAACTCGCTCTGCGTGGCCCGCTCGCCGGAGGAAATATCGGTGAAGGCGAACTCGATTTCATTCTTCCCCAGGACCCGATGGACCGTTGGGATCCCGGCACCGCCGGCCTGGAACACGACTACATCTCCGGTGTCGACTGATGCGGTGTTCGCGGGTCGAGTTACGACGAGGTCACCGCGCACAATCGCCGGTGACATGCTGTCCGACTCGATGGCGAAGAGCCGGTACCCCAGTACCGGCGCGACGACGAGAACGGTGATCGCGAGGGAAGCAAGGAGGCCCGCCGCAGTCGCGAAGATTATCGCTGTCCCGCGCCGAAGCCCGGCGCTTCTCCAGGAGATGGTCACCATCTACTCCTCCTTCCCGGAGAGCGGGAGGGGGAATAGACCCCTCCCGCCCCGACGAAGCGCTTCTTCAGCGAGTTCCCGGCGTGGATGCGTCGGTGACGATCGGCGTTAGCGGGTTCTCGGCCTCCACGGTCACCCTGTAGAGAACGATGTCACCCTGGCAGCTGGCCGGGGCGGACGCTGCCAGAGCGAGAAACGCTGCGAACTCGGCGCCCGTTTCCCCGGGTGCGAGATTGGGATCCCCCGTGATCTCGACGGCACCCTTGAAGTCGTCCCTCGTGCAGAGTCGATCGAGGCTCGAAGCCTGATTGCGGTTGATCACATGCGTGACCCGGAGGTCGCCTCCGACCACACGGAGGTCGAAATCACCGGTGTTCGTCGCGGCGCCCTTGCCGACGAGGGTCCGTGCGCCGTTCGGTCCGATGAGCGTCAGGCAGGCGACGGCATCGGCATCGATGTCGGCCGCATCAGCATCTGCCGGCAGGACCACGTCCCCGGGCAGCGGTCGTGGCTCCGGGCAGTGGGACTGGTAGCGGATCTCGAGTCCGTTTGAACCCACGATCGCGGCCCCGCGTGCACTGTCTGCGGTCTTCCAGGCGAGTGCCCCTCCCATGAGGAGTGCACCCGCGAGCGTCACCGCGGCGGTTGAGACGAAGAACAGTCTGGTAAACATAAAACTCCTATCGATAGTCCCTGTTTCCCTGTGGTTGCGGGCGCGCGCCAACGCGGCTCGGCGCAGCTCACCTTTCCCGGGAACGAAGGAGTGCCGTCTGGTCATGGGCCGGCGGGGGACCGGGTGTAACATGCAGCGGGCAGGGGAAGTTATCGGCTCTCCTTGCGCAATGCTGCCGCGGCGCCGTGAACGCCGCGGTAGCGATCCCGATTCGTTTCGGCTCCCGGAGGCGCCGTCGTCAGTGATATCGGTGGATCGGCTCCGGAGGTTACGGGCGCTCGGCTGCGGTCTGCGCCAGTGACTGAACGAGGGCCTCCAGGTCGCTTCGGCTGGTGATGTCCCTCATCAGGGAGAGAAACACACCAACATCCCCGGAGGATTCCCAGACCTTCCGCGTCAGCGGCCCGATCGGGTCGGAACCCGCCGGGCTCTCCGCGTAGGTTCCGTAGAACGCGAAGTAGGCCTGATTGAGCTTCCGCAAATGGACTCCGTGTTCTGCGAGGTGCTGCCTGGTCGCTTCCATCAGCGCCTCGGCTTCTGCGACTCGGTCGCGGGCAAGCAGTTCGTCGACCTCCAGACGGAGGCTGCGCATTTCTGCGTTGAAATCGATGTCGGGGACGGTCCCGACCGTTCGCGCGCCATCTGCCCCCGGCGGAAAGCTCGAAGGATGGCGCGAACGGACCAGGTTCGCGAGCTCGTTGCCGGCCAGGTCGGCGACGGTCTCGTTGAGGGTTGTTGCATCGCCTCCTTTGCCCCACTGGCGGCCGAGCGGGAAGAAGGCGAGGTAGTGGTGGACCCACTCGTGCGCGGCGGTGGTCAACAGGGCGTCGTAAGACCGGTCGTCGCGCACGATGGACGGATAGACGGCGATGCCCCCCAACGGGACGACGAGGGATACGATCTCGGCGCTGTCCGTTTCCGCCTCGATCTGGTCGACCTCCCCGGCGCTGATACTGTCGCGCAGGAGTGTATCGCCGGCCCGCCGGATCTCCGTCCTCGGGGACCGCACCAGGAGCTGCGGTGGGGTGGTGAGCTCGAGGTCCACGGGAGGCCAGGTGATGCTGACGTCACGGAAGAGCGGCAGCGCCCGTTGCAGCCCCGCGTCGCCAACGGCCTCGCCGACCCTGGCTTCGATCACCCTCTCGACGTCGTTCTCATACGCCACCCGCTCCGCCAGCAGGGCTTCGATCAGTGCTCCATCGGGCGGAGTCTGGGCCTGAGCGTTTCTGATTTCGGTCGTGAGCCGGAAGTATTCGAGCAATGCGTCCTCCGCGTCCTGCTCAGCCAGACTGGTTCCGATCCCGGCGTGACGGAAGACCGAGGGGATCAGATTCTCAGCTTCCCAGCGCCAGACGTGGTATTCGTAGCCACTGAGATAACCCTGCGGCATCGACAGGGCGAGGACAGCTCCGAAGAGGAGGCCGGCGAGGCTGGCGGCAACAGCACCGAGAAGGAACAGGTGAGGTCGCCACTCCGTGTAGGAGACGGGATGCTCTTCGAGCCCTTTCACCGTCTCAACATAGCGCCCCGACCAGGAAAGCCGGGTGAATGGAGGCGGGAGCGTTGCTGAGGCTTCGATACAATTGCGCTGTGGCTACAGCCGCCGACTCAGGACGACCGCAGTTTCTGCCGCAGGATGCACCCGTCGCGGTCCGCTTCGCCTCGTTCGAAGCGCGGGTTGCAGCGGCGATGCTGGACGCACTGGTGGGCCTGATCATCGTCGCGCTGTTCGTTCTCGGTGGCTCCCTCGTGGTGCTGTTCTCATCTGAGTTCGAACGGGTCGATCCGTCTGACACGGCGCTCTACACGTTCTGGGCGGTGACCGGCGCGTCGTTGCCTGCAGTGTTCCTCTACATGTTCATCGGTCTTGCCTGGAAAGGGCAGACGCTGGGCTCGGCGGTGATGCAGGTGATGGCAATACGTTCCGACGGGCGTCCCCTTGGCGCCGGTGGCGCCATGGCACGGGTCCTCGGGCTGATCAGCTATCCCCTCCTGCTCGGCGTCGCCGGGGTCATCGGTTACGCGATCGACCGCGGTGGAACGGCGACGGCCGCGGCGGTCGGTGCTGCGGCCGCAATCGTCATCGCTGCCATCTTCTGGTCACTCTTCGACTCGCGACGGCGTATGCTTCACGATCGCCTTGCAGGAACCATCATCGTCCGCGTCGTTTGACTTGTCACACCGGCACTTCAGCCTTCCCGATCCCGGTGGCGGCGGCATGGGTGGCTGGCGGACTGTCTTGCTCGCGATCGTGTCGCTGGCGACCTTCCTGATGATCGGCGGGCTGTCGGTCCGGCAGATTGCAGCCCCTTCGTTTGCCCTTCCCGCGCTCGAGTCGGGGATCGCCGCCCTCTCGGATGTCGACCGTTATCTGGCTGATCACGCCGGCGAACTCAGCGATACTCTCGACGGGACCGAGGTGGCGGAGCTTCCCGGTTTTCCCGTCGATGTGCTGGTCACCGCCGATGATCTCTCGTCTGATGACGGTGAGTTGCGTTCGCGCGTACTCTCTCGCGCCGCCGCTCGGGTGTACGAAGGCGGTAGCGCCGAATTCGACCAGACGGGGCAGCAGTCGCTCGAGTTCTTCTCAGGGGAGCGAATGCTCGCGCTTCTCGTGAACCGCCTGAATGGTGACACGCAGCGGCTGGCGGGTTGGCTCGCCTTTGTCTCGGCTCTCGTTCTCGGTGCGGCAGCGTCCCTTCTCGTCCTCCAGCTGGGCCGCCTCCCGGGCATCTTCGGGGCCGCCGTCCTCGTGGGAGCAGCCCCGGGTGTTGGGTTCGCTGCCCTGTTCTGGCTGTTGACGGGCCTGTACGGATCCGGCGCCGACCCGTACGCGGCCGAGATCCGGGACATCCTGAAGGCTGCGACATCGATACCTCTGCGGAACTTCCTCGTCACGGCCGCGGCGGGCGGCCTCATCGCCGCCTCGGTGCTCACCACCGACCTCGTCCTTCGTCGGATCCCGCAGGCTCCCGACGGCGACCTCGACGCGGCTTCCGGCGATGGAGCCGTCAGCCGGTCGTAGGGTGTTCGGAGCTGGGGCACGATGCTCGGATCCGGCACCGGCTGCAGAGCGCTCGCCGGGCCTTGCAGGTCCGGCGACCGTGCTTGATGAGCAACATGTGGAAGGCGTAGAAGAGCGCCGGTTCCACCAGGCCGGTCAGCAGTGCCTGAGTGCGTTCAGCCGTCGTTCCCGCCGGCACGAGGCCGAGCCGCTGGGCCACGCGTGAAACGTGAGTATCAACCGGTAGCGCGGGCCGGCCGAGACCGAACAGGAGGACACAGGCCGCCGTCTTGGGTCCGACACCCGGAAGACCGGTCAGCCATTTCTCGGCCTCAGGGATCGGCAGCGCGGCAAGGGGCTCGAGTTCCCATCCCCATCCCCTCTCTTTGATGTCGCGAAGGATGGCCTGAATGCGCGGCGCTTTCTGTTGAGCGAGTCCGCCGGTACGGATGGTCGCGACCAACTCCTCCTCAGGAGCGCTCACCACATCGTCCCAGTCGCGGTATCTGGACATCAGAGCGATGAATGCGCGGCCACTGTTGGCGTCGTTGGTGTTCTGGGACAGCACCGTGAGGATCAGCTCCGCGAGCGGATCGTTTGATGGCTGAAGAAGGGGCCGCCCGTAGTCGAGGCTGAGTGCCTCGACGATCTCCTCGGGATTCACAGTCTGAGGAGACGGAGAAGCGCTCGGGCGAGAGGGCGGGGGACGCGCCGGAGTTCCCGTTCGTACGTGCTCTCCCCGCGCTGCACGGCGAAGAAGGAAGTCCAGAGGCCCGGCATCCAGTTGGCCGCGGCCAGCCAGGGGCCGGGAGCCTTCGCAAGCCCCGCGTAGAAGAGTTTCGCAATCGCGCGCGCGGCTCTCAGCTCGGGCATCAACTCGGCATTCACGTCCCTCTCGTACCGGTAGAGATCACCGTCGCTCTCCAGGGCGCGGATGATGCTGCGCGCCGCGAGGCGCCCCGACTGTACTCCGTAGTAGATGCCCTCCTGCGTGAATTCGTCGGCCATCCCGGCAGCGTCCCCGACCGTGATCGCCATCTCTCCCGCAATCGGTTCGGTGCCGCGCCGGAACCGGATCTTGTGGCCGCGGCGCAGTCGCGGCGTGACATCGCCCAGTCCCATTGCGCCAACGAACCGTCCCAGTTGCTGCTTCAAGTCCTTCGCTCGGGAGGGCGGGAGGACGAGGCCGACCGACAGGTGGCAGTGCTTGGGGAACATCCATGCGTAACCCCACGGCCGGTAGCCCAGGTCGATCAGCGCCTTTCCCCGAAACCGTGCCTGCTGTGCGGTCGAGGCCGGGATTTCCAGCTCCAGGGCTGCACACTCGGCGAGGCCCCTTCCGAGACCGAACATCCGTCCGATTGGCGAGTTGGCCCCATCGGCGCAGACGATGAACCGGGCCTCCGCTTCGAATCCATCCTCGCAGACAACACTCGGTCGCCGGGACTGGACGGCCGTTCTGACGGCGGACCCCGTTCGTAGTTGGGCGCCGGCTCGCTGCGCCCGGTCCACCAGGAGTTCATCGAACCGATCGCGCATGACCATCCCCGCGAATGGACCTTCAGACCGCCGTGAGAACTTCGGGTGGCCGCGGTACGAGACACCGATCGCATCTACCTCGCCCTCGAGGACGCCGTCGATAGGGAAGGGGAGCAGGCGTGCCGTCTTCAGCGGAATCCCGCCTCCGCAGGCTTTGTAACGTGGCAACTGTTCCCGCTCAATGACCAACACGCGCGGCCCGGCTGCGGCCAGTTCGCGTGCAGCCGTCGCCCCGGACGGGCCCGCCCCGACGACGATGACGTCGAAGTTTGCCATCGCTCCATTCTAAGGGCGGACCTCGGGCCGGAAATGGAGGCACGGATGCGCGTAGCGGGTGGTCCGGCCACGATCTGAGCATCAGCGCGTCGAGGAACAACATGAGTCAGCTGGAAAAGGCAATCGAGAGGGTCCAGAAGAAGGAGGGTCCGAGACTCGGGTTCGGTCCGGTTTCTCGAGAAAAGCCTCGGGCTCTGCTCGCAGCGGCCGTCGCCGCGTCGGCAGCGGACGTTGCCGCCGCGGTCGAAGGCGACGCAGACCTCGTCTTTGTGTCAGCCGCCGGGAGCGGTGAGTTCGTGGCCCTGCTCGGGGAGGTGGATTGCGGCGACGCGGTTGTCGGCGCCATTCTGCCGGAGTTCGATGCCGACAAGGCCGTCGCTTTGCGCGAGGCCTCGTGCGACTTCGTGGTCTCGCCCCTTGCCTCGACTGCCGCCGCCGCCATCGACCAGGAGCAGATGGGGCATGTCATCTCGGTTCCGCTCGACGTGTCCGACACGACGCTCCGCTCCCTTGGTCCCCTCGGTCTCAACGCCCTTTTCGTCGAGCTCGACTCCCCCACGCTTACCCTCGGCAGCCAGCTCGAGCTGGTCCGGCTCGCGTCGTTTGCGTCGACGCCGCTCTTCGTGACGGGGTCGGTCGGGATGGAAGTTGACGAACTGAGGGTGCTCCGTGACTCGGGTGTTGCGGCTGTGGTTCTTCCGGCCGGGACACCTGCTGCGGATCTCGCGAGTCTGGGCGAGAAGCTGCGCACGGTTCCGCCGCGTAAGCCTCGCGGCCGTGGTACCGGCGACATGGCCCTCGTCCCATCGCATGGCGTGCCCATCGAGTCGGAGACGGAAACCGAGCCGGTCGAGGACGGTCCCGCCTGAGCCGTGGGTCCCGGGCCATCAGATGATCAGCATGGCGTCACCAAAGCTGAAGAATCGGTAGCGGTGCGTGACCGCTTCGCGGTAGGCGGAGAGGATCAATTCCCGCCCCCCGAATGCCGACACGAGCATCAGCAGCGTCGAACGAGGCAGGTGGAAGTTCGTGAGGAGCGCGCCCGTGACGCGGAACCGATCTCCCGGCAGGATGAAGAGGTCCGTCTCCCCGGCCCCGGCAGCTATCCTGCCGTGGCGCCGGCACACGTGCTCGAGGGTACGGACGACGGTGGTTCCCACTGCCACAACACGCCGGCCCCCGTCCAGCGTCCCCTGGAGAAGGCGGGCGGCCGCGGGTTCGATGCTGAACCGCTCCGCGTGCATTCGATGCTCACGCGGGTTGTCGGCCGTCACGGGGCGGAAGGTGCCGGGCCCGACCTCGAGTGTGATCTCGGTTCTCCCCACGTTGGCGGCCTCCAACGCCGCGACCAGTCCCGGCGTGAAGTGGAGGCCTGCGGTCGGGGCGGCCGCACTGGCGGGTCTTCGCGCGAAGATCGTCTGGTATTGTCCGGGATTCCCCTTGAATGCCGTCACGTAGGGGGGAAGCGGAATCCGGCCGACCCGGCCCGGATCGAACGCTCGTTCGAACTCGAGCACGACCATCTCGCCGTCGCGGGCAACCACTCTGGCCTGGAGCGGGCCGTCACTCGCCTCGAAGACGAACCTCCGGTCTGGGACTGCCCTCTTCGCGGGCCGGAACAGCACCTCCCAGACCAGTTCGTCTCTTGGTCGAACGAGAAGAGCCTCGACATGTCCGCCCGTCCCCTCACGCCGACCAGGCAGGCGGGCGGCCATTACTCGCGAGTCATTGACCACCAGCAGATCTCCGGCGCTCAGGTGCGACGGCAGATCGGCTATGACGCTGTGTTCCACCGTTCCTGCCCGGCGATTCACGATCATCAGGCGGGACGAGTCCCGCGGCACGACGGGATTCTGGGCGATCAGCTCGTCCGGCAGCTCATAATCGAAGTCGCTCGTCCTCACACTTCGAGGATTGCGTGACTCGGACCCCCGGTCTAGGGTGGCGCGATGAGTGGTGCTCGTGCCGACGGCGGGCCGCGCGAGGATGTACCCCCGGACATCCACGTCGAGAGCGGAGCATTCCGCGAATTCAACGTTGACGTCGCTCGCCTCGAGAGGGCCGCAGTACAGCGGCTCCGAGGGCGAGAGGTGCACTTTTCGCGGAGTGCGATCGGCCTCTCCGTCGCGGACACAGCCACCATCCGGGAGAGCAACGCCGGAGTCCTCGCAGCGCGCTCGGTTGCGGCAGATCAGGTTCGAACGGCCGTCCTGGTGGCCCCGGTGGTCAGGGGCGAAGTGCACTCGCTGATCGACTTGCGCACGGCCGTTGGAATCGGTCTGGGAATGGGCCTGGCGAAGGCACTGATGAGCAGCGCCCGGGCTCTGGCGCGGCGATTGTCCTGACTCAGCGCCTCCGGCTGCTCCCAGTGGCCGTGCTGAGCTGGCCGCAGGCAGCAGCGATCTCTGTGCCCTTCTGGCTTCGCACGGTGGCGTTCAGTCCCGCCCCTTCGAGAGCCGCCCGAAACCCCGCCACAGCGGCCCGCGCCGGGCGCTCGAAGTGGCCCGCGGTGGGATTGAGGGGGATCAGGTTCACGTGAGCGTCCGTTCCCTTCAGGGCTGCTGCCAGCAGCTTCGCCTGCGCCGGTGAGTCGTTCACCCCTCTGATGAGCGCGCACTCGAAGGTGACTCGACGTCCCGTCTGCGCCCTGTAGCGGCGAGCGGCGCCGATCAGATCCTTCACGGAACCCGGTGCTGCCGTCGGGACCAGCCGCCGCCTCAGTTCGTCGTCCGCGGTATGGAGCGAGATCGCGAGGCTGATTTGCAGTCCTTCCTTCGCCAGCCGGTCGATAGGTTTGATCAGGCCCACCGTGGAGACGGTCACGGATCGCTGACCGAGGCCGAAGCCGCGCGGGTCGGTTAGGATGCGAACGGCGCGAACCGTCTGTTCGTAGTTTGCCAGGGGCTCGCCCATCCCCATGAAGGTGACGTGCGTGACGTGGGCGTCCTCCGCCCTCAGGAGGCGTGCGAAGCGGAGCACCTGGGTGACGATCTCACCTGCGCTCAGATTCCTCAGAAGTCCCATCTTGCCGGTGGCGCAGAACGTACAGCCCATCGCACAACCCGCCTGAGTCGAGACGCAGACCGACGACCGCGTGATGCGTGTCTCCCGGCGGTACCTCATCAATACGGTCTCGACGCTCGTCTCGTCCGCTAGTTCGAGCAACAACTTGAGGGTGAGGCCATCGTCGGACGCAGCCCGGGCCAGCTCGTTACCCATGGCCAGGGACATACCACCTGCCGCCAGCGAGTTACGGAAGGCCGCCGGGAGTTGCCGGAGGTCGGCGATTCTCTCTGCACCGCCCCTGTAGAGCGCCTGCAAGATCTGATCGGCTCGGTAGCGAGGCTGGCCGTGCTCAACCACGAACAGGTCCAGTTCCTCCGGCAGCAGCGAGAGAAGATCGTTCAAGCGAGGCCAACCGGCATCTTGAGCCAGTCCCGCTGGCCGTTGAGAAACGCCTTCCCCGGCACTCTCTTCCGGCCCGGGAGCTGTACCTCATCGAGTAAGAGGAGGCCTTCGCGGAAGGCAACGGCCGGGAGCCGATCGACGACATGGGTTGAGCCGGGCAAGGCCTCCTGCCCCTTCACATGTGCGCTCCAGATCGCGAGACGCCGGCCTCGATACTCGACGAACGCTCCCGGCCACGGGTCGAAGGCGCGGACCGCGCGTTCCGCCTCGATCGCCGTCTCTTCGGCCGAAAGATGCGCATCCTCCTTGGTGAGGATGTGGCAGTAAGTGGCGGCAGCCTCGTCCTGGGGGACCGGGGTTAGCTTGTTTTCTTCCCAGGCGGGCAGCGTCCGGACGAGGAGTTCGGCGCCAAGCGAAGCGAGGAGCGGCTCGAGCGTTGCTGTGGTGGCTTCCGGCCCGATCGGCGTCGTAGTCCGCGCAACCACAGGCCCCGCGTCCATCCGCCGGACGACCTCCATGATCGAGACTCCCGTTTCCGCGTCTCCTGTTCGAATCGCGGCCGCGACCGGGGAGGCGCCCCGCCAGCGAGGGAGGAGTGATGCGTGGACGTTGAGGGAACCCCGCGAGGGTATGGACAGGACCGCCCGCGGAAGGATCTTTCCATAGGCGGCGACGACGATTACCCCGGGGTGCATATTCCTCAGTGTCTCGATGGTCGCCGGATCTCTCATCGACTCCGGCTGGAAGACGGGGATAGAGAGGTCGCGTGCTACGGGTTTGACCGGAGGTTCGGCCAGGCGCCCGCCGCGCCCGGCGGATCGGTCCGGCTGGGTGACCACTGCAACGATCCGATGGCCGCTGTCCACCAGTGCCTTGAGCGACGGCACGGCAAAGTCGGGTGAGCCCATGAAGACTATGTCGGCCATGATTCCGTCACCTCAGCGCATCACCACGGTACCCCTTCGGTCCGCGCCGGGCACCGCCCTCGCAGGAGCTGCGCAGGCCTAACTTTGTGACGAGCAAGATGGGAGTGTTCATCGTCGCCAGGCCTCGATGGCCGCGAGGCGTTGCGAGCGGGTGACCAGGATCGCGGGGAGCGATGGAGTGACCTCCGAACTGATGAGGTACGTGACCCTCGGGTATCCGAGGACGATGCTCGGCATCATTTCGTTCCACCGGGCCTGGATCTGGCGGTAGGCGTCGAGCCGCACGGCCGGCTGGTTGTGAGTGCGGCCGAGGGCTATCAATTCGTCGGTCACGGGGTCTGCGAAGTTGGCGATGTTCAGCCCCGCCGAGCCGAGCTGGGAGCTGTGCCAGCCGTCGTAAGGATCGGGGTCGACTCCCTGATCCCAGGTCACGATCGCGGAGTCGTACTTTCGGTCCTGGAGGAAGTCGCGAAAGAGCACCGTTTCGGCGGTGCTCGCGACGGTAGAGCGAATTCCCACTTCGTCCAGTTGGGCCGCGACTGCGGCAGCCAGGGCCATGTTTTGCGGGTCGTCGTCGGTCCGGATGGTCATCCGGAACTCGGAACCCTCACGCGTCAGGACGCCGCTGGTCCCCGAGGTGACCCAGCCCTGGTCTTCGAGGAGCTGGGTAGCGGTTGCGGGAATCCAGGCGGCGGCGTCGAACTCCTCCACGTAGGCCCAGGATCCGGGAGCAACGGGGCTGGCAGAAATCGTCGCTCCTGGTGTTGCGGGTCCCCAGGGAAGGGTGCCACGGTCAATGGCCAGTGCGATGGCTCGCCTCACGTCGGGCGTTTCGAGAAGGTAGTTGTCGTTGTTGAGGTAGAGGACCACGGCCGAAGAGCCCTGTAGTGCCAGAGCCTGAATCCTTCCATCGTCGGTAAGTGAGGCTAGCGTCTCCTGGTCCAGTGATGTGATGGTCATGAATCCATCCACCTCGCCCGCTGCGAGCGCTTCGAGAGCATCACCCTGGTCGGAGAAGAAGCGGAGCCTGATTTCCACGATGCCGGGGGTCGCCCCGCGGTAGTAGGGATTCGCTACGAGACGCGCCTCTTTGGTGCCGAGCTCGACGAGCCGGTAGGGTCCCGCGCCGACCGGAGCGACGCCGAACTCCTGATCGGACAGCGCATCGCCGGAAGACTGGTCCAGCAGATGCTGAGGGAGGATTCCGACGGTAGCGAAGCGTGCGAGGAAGGGTGCGTTCGGATCGGGGAGGGTCAGGATAACCGTCCGGCCGTCAGGGGTCTCGACAGTCACTCCGCTCCAGGCCTCGGCAAGGAGAGGATCACCGCGGAACTCGGGCGATTGCAACTGGCGGATCGTGAAAGAGACGTCGGCGGAGTCCAGCGTGTGGCCGTCGCTCCAGCGGAGTCCGTCCCGCAGTCTGAATGTGAGCGTCAGCCCTGGCTCGTCGAAGGTTGGCAGTTCAGCCAATCCAGGCTGCACGCTTCCGTCGGCTCCCGTCGTCACGAGACCCCTGAAGATCAGGGCGACGAGGTCCCGGTCGACCTCTGTTTCCGCCAGCAGCGGATTGACCTGGCGCCAGGTTCCAAGCACCGCCTCCGTGTAGGTCGGTCCGAGCGAGAGGGCCGGTGCTGAGCGCTGATCGTCCTCGGTGGTTGTCAGGACGAGCGCCAGGACAACGACGGTTGCTCCGAGGGCTGCCAGAATGAGGGCGGCGAATAACCGCGGGCCAAGCCGGATGCCGGCCATCAGGCTTCGACGCTACTGTGCCTGGACGCTCAGGAACGACATGAAGATAAAGACGATCACGAGCAGGATCGTTGCCTGGAAGAGCGTCTTTTCGAGGCCCCGCTTGGTGCGAAAGACCGAGTCTCCCGCCATGCCGCCGAGAGCTGCGCCGAAACCGGACCCCTTCACCTGAAGGAGAATAATGACGGTTAGGACAATCGAAATGGCTATCTGGAAGAGATTCAAAAGCATGTCTTTACCGGGCGGCAGCCGCAGCTGCTGATTCCACCTGTCCGACCGCCCTGTGGGAGGCGATCGCCGCCCGTGAAGCGTATACCTGCATCAACGTAGCCGCGAGCTTTGCGGGATCGTGCCGGTAACGGTTCTCTTCGGCGACAACATCGGCCGCCACGAGCCTTACATTGCCGAGCCACCCTTCACGCTCGCCGTTCAGGGTGACCGGCGCCGACTTCCAGGCGTCTGGAAGGCTCGTCACGATGTTGCTGTTCGCTATGACGGCGTCCACGACGTTTCCGCCTGCGTGGCGTTCCAGCACCTCGAGATGATCGGTGACGTTGAAGCCATCCGTCTCGCCGTGCTGAGTTGCCACATTGGCCACGAATATCTTCGGAGCCCTGGCGGCATGAAGCGCCTTGCGTACTCCCTCGACCAGGAGATTCGGCAAGACACTCGTGTAGAGGCTGCCCGGCCCGATGATGATCAGATCCGCCGCCAGAATGGCTTTGATTGCATCGGGATGGGCATCTGCCCAGGCGGGATTCAGATAGAGCTCGCGGATCGCCGTACCGCGCTCGGTGATGTTGTGTTCGCCGTGGACCAGTTCGTCCTCCCTGGTCCGCGCGCTTAGTGTGACGTCCTCCAGCGTCGAAGGAAGGATGGAACCGGTGACGTTGAGAACGCGGCTCGTCTCATGCACGGCCATTTCGAAGTTTCCCGTCACCTCCGACATCGCCACGATGAAGAGATTCCCGAACGAGTGCCCTTCCAGGCCGGTGCCCTCCGTGAAGCGGTACTGGAAGAGCCGTGACATGAGCGTCTCCGACTCCGCCAGGGCGGCGATGCATTGCCTGATGTCCCCGGGAGCCACGACTCCGAATTCCTTGCGCAACCGTCCGCTGCTTCCGCCGTCGTCCGCGACCGTCACGATCGCTGTCAGGTTGCTGGTGTAGGCCCGCAGTCCCCGAAGGAGGTTCGAAAGCCCCGTACCACCGCCGATCGCCACGACGCGGGGCCCGCGATTCCTCATCCGCCGATCGTAGATGGTCTGCGCCATGCTCTGTTCGGTGTCGGGCCTTACGAATGCGAACAGAAGCGATGCGTTGAGTTTCCAGGTCGCCAGTCCGACGGTCCCCAATGACACGGCGATGAAGAGGGCACCGCGGCTCCATCGTGGCATGAACTGGAGCGTCGCGTGCTGCACCCATTCCGGTGCCGGCCAGGTCAGATAGACCTCTTTGAGGAGGTAGGCGACGCCGAGCCCCATGAACACTATGCCGAGCAGCAGGAGGACGAGCCACCGTTTGATGTGCATACCGGGGTAGAGCCATTTGAAGGCCGTGTGGTCAAAGATGGTGCGGACCGTCATGCTGTCCGGCTCCGCCTGGCTGCCAAACGGGGGTCATCTGTGCGCCGCGTCATTGACCCAACTCCTCCTTGAGCAGTTCCTGGACCGTCTGGGGATTCGCGCGCCCCCGCGTCTCGCGCATCACCTGGCCCATGAGAAACTTGATCGCGGTTCCCTTCCCGGCCCTGTAGTCGGCCACCGCACGCTCGTTGTCTGTAATTGCACCTCGCACGACTTCGCGCAATTCATCGGCGCCTTCAATCCGGCTGAGCCCAGCCGACTCGACCACCTCGGCGGCAGTCTTCCCCGTCTCGATCATCTCCTCGAAGGCCTGCTTGGCGCTCGCCCCGGTGATCGAGCCGTCGTCAGCCATGGTAATCAGGGAGGCAAGCTCCGAGGGCTGAATCGGCAGGTCCGAGACTTCACGGCCGGTCTCATTTGCCCACCGGCTCACCTCACCCAGTACCCAGTTCGCGGCCAGCTTTGCGGCCCGCTCGTCGTCCTTCGCGAGTGCCCCTTTGACCGCCTCGAAGAAGTCCGCCCGGTCGACGGTCTCCGAGAGAAGCGATGCCTCGTGATCCGAGAGTTGGAGTTCTTTGAAGCGGTTGTACTTGGCCTCCGGAAGTTCCGGCAGCCGCTCCTTCAGGGACTCGACGAAGGCACGGTTGAGCCGGAGCGGCGGAAGGTCCGGCTCCGGGAAGTAGCGGTAGTCGTGCGCGTATTCCTTCGTCCGCTGTGAGACCGTTACGTTGCGTTCATCGTCCCAGCCCCTCGTCTCCTGCACTATCCGCTCACCGTCACGAAGCGCGATCGCCTGCCGCTTCTCTTCGAAGGAGAGGGCCGCGTGCACCGCGCGGAAGCTGTTCATGTTCTTGATCTCGACCTTCGTGCCGAGCTCCGTCGCCCCTGCAGGTCGAAGGCTGATGTTGGCGTCGCAGCGGAAGTTTCCTTCTTCCATGTTGGCGTTGGAGACGCCGAGGTAGCGCAGCAACTGGCGGAGGCGGACGAGATAGTCTCGCGCCTCATCGGGCGTGCGGAAGTCGGGTTCGCTCACGATCTCCATCAGCGGCGTCCCGGAGCGGTTGACGTCGACCAGGCTGTAGGCGTCGCCGGTCCGCGGATCGACCCTGTGCACGAGGCGGGCCGTGTCCTCCTCCATGTGGACGCGATTGATGCGGATCCTCCGCGTTCCTTCGCCCGCCGACACGTTCAGCCAGCCGCCGGAACAGACAGGCAGATCGTACTGTGAGATCTGATAGCCCTTCATCAGGTCCGGATAGGGATAGTTCTTGCGGTCGAACTTGGGGTGCTCGGCAATCCGGCAGTTCAGGGCGAGACCGGTCATGACGATGAACTCGATCGCCCTCTGATTGATGACGGGAAGCACGCCGGGCATGCCCAGGCAGACCGGACACACGTGCGTGTTGGGGTCGGCTCCCGCGTAATCGGCGCTGCAACCGCAGAACATCTTGCTCCGGGTGACGAGCTGGGCGTGGACTTCGAGTCCGATGACGGTTTCGAAGGCTGCATCCGTGGTGGCAGTCACGGATTGAGTATAGGACGGCGGATAGCTACAGCCAGCATCTCCCGGGGCCGGCCGGCCATCGCCGGACCGGAGCACGGAGCACCTGCGCTCAGGCGGCGGAATTCGGACCCCTATGTCAGGCCACAGTGATCGAGGGGCTCCCCTTCCGTGTCCTCCCGATCCGCCAGATCGAGAGGCCGTCGGCGGCCGCCTTCTGCGCTAACGTGTCGGCCCGTCGAGCCGGAATCCCGACCACGAGCCCTCCCGACGTCTGGGGGTCGAAGAGAAGGGCCTCGACGCCCGGCGACGGCGGCCGGTTCAGCGCCAGGTGGCCACCGACCCACTCGCGGTTACGGCCCTCACCTGCCGTACGGAAGCCGGCGTCGGCGCAGTCAAGGGCACCGCTCAAGAAGGGGAGCGACGCGGCCTCGACTTCGATCGCGAGATTCGAACGGTCGGCCATCTCCCAGAGGTGACCGGCGAGGCCGAAGCCTGTCACGTCGGTCGCTGCGCGGCAGCCCGCTGCGGCCGCGAGGTGCATCGCGTGGCGATTGAGACCGCGCATCCAGCCGATTGCCTCTGAGGTCCACTCAGCCTTTGCTTCGCCGGCCTTCTCGGCCGAGAGGACAGTGCCTGTCCCCAGGGGTTTCGTGAGGAACAGGACGTCGCCGGGACGGAGCGCCGCCTTGGTCGTCATCCGGCTCGGTCGTACCAGCCCGAGAACAGAGAGCCCGAACTTCGGTTCCTGGTCCCATACAGTGTGACCACCGGCGATTACGCCCCCGGCCTCGGCGACCGTGTCGGCCGAACCGCGCAGGATCTCCCGGATCACTTCGGCGGGAAGATCTTCGGGGAAGGCGGCGATGTGGAGGGCGAGGACAACCTCCCCGCCCATCGCGTACACGTCCGACATGGCGTTCGCGGCGGCGATCGCCCCGTAGTCATAGGGGTCGTCGACGACCGGGGCGAAGAAGTCGCACGTTGCAACCACCGCTGTGGACGCATTGAGACGATACACAGCGGCGTCGTCCGACGTCCCCAGCCCGACCAGCAGGTCCGGATGGGAGGCGGCGTCAAAGCGATCGACGAGCGGCGACAGAACCTGCGCCAGGGCCTCGGGCCCCATCTTCGATGCTCAGCCGCCGCAGGAGGTGAGCGCCGTGAGGCGCAGTTCCTTGTGGTTCACTGCTCAAGGGTAGCGCGGTTCGCGCCCGGGTGGCGCCGTCCCTGTCCACGGGATCGAAGCTGCTACAGTGGCGGCCGGAGTGGTGAGATATGGCAGATTGGGATGTCCGGGATCTGGCGGATCGCCTCTGGAAGGGGAAGCTACCGCCGGCTGAAGAGCCGGGGCGCAGCGCCCTTCTGGAGATATCTCATGACATGGCGCTGGTAACGGCGTTCGGGAACTCCATCGCCATTAAGCAACGAGACGGCCTGCTTGTGATCGATACCAGCGGCCGGCGTCCGGCCGCTCGCGTAGTCGAGTCGATTCGGAGCTGGGATACGTCCCCGGTGCGAACGATCATTCTGACCCACGGGCATGCAGATCACACCGGCGGGCTCGCTGCGTTCGACTCCGACGCCGAGGCTCGTGGGTATCCCCGTCCCCACGTCATCGCCCAGGAGAACGTTCCCGCAAGGATGGATAGGTATTCGCGGACCGCCGGATACAACACTCTGATCAACATCCGGCAGTTCGGGAGAGACGTGCTCGGCGGTGCTGCAAGCAGCACGGACCGGAGGGCGGCGCTCGAAGACGTCTGGCGGGACTGGCGGCGGCCGGATCAGGTTTTCAGGGAGGAGCTCGAACTGGCGGTTGACGAGGAGAAGTTCCATCTCCATCACGGATTGGGCGAGACCGACGATCACACCTGGATCTGGTGGGCATCCCGCAGGTGTCTGTTTCCCGGCGATCTGTTTATCTGGCGGACCCCGAACGCCGGCAACCCGCAGAAGGTTCAGCGGTACCCCTGGGAGTGGGCCGAGGCGCTGCGGAAGATGGCGGCGCTCGGACCCGAGGTGATGGTCCCGAGCCACTCGTTGCCCGTCTTCGGAGCCGCGCGCGTTCAACAGGCGTTGGACGAGACGGCCACCGTGCTCGAGACGCTCGTCGAGCAGACCCTCGCGCTGATGAACCGCGGCGCGCGGCTGGACGAGATCATCCACTCTGTGCAGGCGCCGGATGAACTGCTCGCGCGGCCGTATCTGAGGCCGCTGTACGACGAGCCCGAATTCATCGTGCGCAACGTGTGGCGCCTCTACGGCGGTTGGTGGGACGGCAATGCCGCCAACCTCAAACCGGCTCCCGAGTCCGATCTTGCCGTTGAGCTGGCCACGCTCGCAGGGGGCGCGGTACGGCTCGCCGAGCGAGGTGAGCGGCTAGCCGCCGCCGGGAATCTGCGGCTGGCCTGCCACCTGGTGGAGATCGCGGGTCTGGCTGAGCCCGGCGACCCTGTGGTCCGGGCCGCCCGGGCGGCGGTGTACGAACTCCGGGCCCAGGCTGAGATGTCACTGATGTCGAAGGGAATCTTTCAGGCTGCCGCCCGCGAGCACGAATAGGCTTCCTGACCGACGACTATGGAGAGGGCCTCCCGGGATCCCGGGAGGCCCTCTCCATCTCGGTTGCGCTCCTGTCTATCGGGTCAGCCAGCCGAACTCCTGTGGTTTCCGCTGGCTCCGGGCACCGATCATGATGTTGACGATGCAGGGCTTCGGGTCCGCCATCGCCTCCTTCAGTGTCGGCGTGAGCTCGTCCGGCTGGGTCACGAAGTAGCCTTTGCAGCCCGCCACCTCGGCAATCTTCTCGTAGTGAGCGGCCGGGGTGTAGGCCGATGGCATCGCCTTTGTCGGATCGGTCGGCAGCTCGTCCGGGCCGCCGCCGATCCCGTTGTTGTTGATGATCACGAATGTTATCGGCAGACCGTAGCGAGCGGCCGTCTCGAATTCCATCCCGCTGAACCCGAAGGCTGAGTCACCCTCGACGCAGACGACCTTGCGGTCCGGGTGAACGACCGCCGCCGCTATCGCCTGTCCGAGCCCCACGCCCATGGTGCCAAATGAGGCAGCGTCGATGCGCGTCCGCGGCTCGTTGTTGGGAATCACGGTGCGGCTGATATCCATCGTGCTGGCACCCTCGGCCTGGAGGATGGCGCCGGCGGGCATGGCGTCGCGAACCTCCTTCAGCACGCGGTAGTAGCCCATTGGCACCGAGTCGTCCTCGTACATCGGAGCGATTGCCGCCGCGTTCTCGTCGATCTTCTTCTGAATCCCCGTGCGCCACGTCGTCTCCGCCGCGTACTGCCAGGGCTCCTGTTCGAGCGCCCGGTTGAGCTGAGTCGTGATCGCCTTGCCGTCGCCGACGAGTGCGGCTTCGGTCGGCACGTTGGTACCGATCTCTTCCGGCTGGATGTCGAGCTGGACGATGCGGACATTCTCATTGAAGCGAGGCGGCATACCGAAGTGGAGTATCCAGTTCAGACGGGCGCCCATGAGGAAGATTACGTCTGCCTCGCGCAGCACAAGGGAGCGGGCGGGAGCGGCCGACAGCGGATGATCGTCCGGCACCACTCCCTTGCCCATCGGCGTCGCGAGGAACGGAAGCTGCGTTCTCTCGATGAACTCGCGGACTTCGTCCTCGGCCTTGGCGTACGCCATCCCCTTTCCGATGATGACCAGCGGGCGCTCGGCCGACTTCAGGACACCGAGGGCTGCGTCCGCGTCCTCGGCCGGAGCGGCCGGGCGTGGTGCGTCGGGGCAGCGCCCGGACCACCTGATCTCCGCCTCGTCAACTTCACCGGTGATGATGTCCCCCGGCATGTCCAGGTAGACCGCGCCCGGGCGACCGTAGATGGAAGTCCGAACGGCCTGTTCCACGTAAAAGGGGATCCGCTCGACACGGTCGGGGCGTGCGGCGTACTTCGCCCAGGGCCGCGCCGACTCGATCTGCGGGGCCTCCTGGAACGCCCCCTGCCCGTTCTGGTAGGAATCGTTCGCCCCTCCGATCAGGAGCATCGGCCAGCCGTTCGCCCAGGCGTTCGCCATGCCGGCGATCCCGTGCACCATGCCGGGACCCGAAACCCCAAGGCAGGCGCCGGGGCGTCCCGTGAGGAAGCCGACCGCTGCCGCGGCATATGATGCCGACTGTTCGTTTCGGAACCCGAAGAACTTGATCCCTTCGCGCTGCGCGCTCATCGCGATCGGGATAACCGGGATCCCTACGATCCCGAACATGTACTCGACGCCCTGCTCTTTGAGGGCCCTCGCAATTACCTGCGCGCCGTTTAGATTGGCCATCCATACCTCGAAACGTGATTGGTGACCGCCCATAATACGCGGCGCCGCGTATCCACGCTCATGGCTCCGCCCCGGGGGCACGGAGGCCTGCGCGCCCCTAAGATAGCTACCGATGGCTTCTCCAACCCGGGTTGCCCAGAGAACATCCGTGTTCACGGAGTCGGTCATTCGCGAGATGACGCGACTCTCGATCGTGCACGGTGCCCTCAATCTCGCCCAGGGCTATCCCGACTTTGCCGCACCGGCGTTCATCAAGGAAGCTGCCATCGCGGCGATCGCTGCAGACCACAACCAGTACGCAATCACGTGGGGCGCGGCCAGCCTGAGGACGGCCATTGCGGAGAAGGAGCGACGGCTCTACGGCCTCGAGCTGGACCCCGACAGGGAGATAACGGTTACCTGCGGCGCGACGGAAGCGATGATGGCCACCATGCTCGCCGTCATCGACCCGGGGGACGAGGTCATCGTCTTCGAGCCTTTCTACGAGAACTACGTTCCCGATGCTGCCATGAGCGGGGCGCGGCTCGTGTACGTGCCGTTGTGTCCGCCGGACTTCTCGTTCGATCCGGAGGAGCTCCGGCGGGCTTTCTCGGCGAGGACGCGGGCAATCATCGTCAACACGCCGAACAACCCGTCGGGGAAGACGTTCAGCCGGCCCGATCTCGAAGTCATAGGAGCGCTCTGCAGAGAGCACGACGTGCTCTGCATCACCGATGAAATCTACGAGCACATAATTTACGACGGCCATGAGCACGTCGGCATGGCTACGCTTCCCGGCATGTACGACCGGACGATCACGATCAGCGGGATATCCAAGACGTTCAGTGTGACCGGATGGCGGATCGGCTGGGTAATCGCCGAGCCGGGACTGAGCGAGGCGGTCCGCAAGGTCCATGACTTTCTCACGGTCGGTGCGGCGGCTCCCCTCCAGGAAGCCGCTGCCGCGGTCATGAGCAGGGCAGACGCGTATTATCCGGAGCTTCGGGACATGTACACGGGAAAGCGGGAGTCGCTTCTGGTGGCGCTGCGCGAGGCAGGATTCAAGTGCCATCGGCCGCAGGGCGCGTACTACATCATGGCCGACTTTTCGGACCTCGATTTCGCCGGGGATGACGTCGCGTTCTCTGAGCACCTCATCAGAGATGCCGGAGTGGCTCCGGTTCCCGGCTCCAGCTTCTTCCAGGCGGGCGGCATGGGCTCGACGATGGTGCGGTTCACGTTTTCGAAGTCCGATGAAACACTTGCCGAAGCGGCCGTCCGCCTCGGCCGTCTCTGAAACCGGCGACGGCCGTCCGCCTCTCGCTATACTTGGCCGGTGACTGCTTTTCCAATCATGGTCATCTCCGATTACATCTGACCCTGGTGCTTCATCGCCGCCCGGCGGGTG
Organism: uncultured Anaerolineaceae bacterium; assembly: GCA_964533605.1. Classification (GTDB taxonomy): domain Bacteria; phylum Chloroflexota; class Dehalococcoidia; order Tepidiformales; family Tepidiformaceae; genus DASCML01. The sequence continues at coordinate 10,585 of CAZHMF010000012.1, read as the reverse complement.
GCGACGATCGAGAGGGAGTTCGAGGTCGATGTCTCATGGTGGCCGTACGAACTCCACCCTGAGACGCCGGCCGGCGGCGCAGACGTCAGCAATCTCTTGCACGGTAGCCGGCTCAGCCGGGAGTACCGCGATCACCTGAAGGACTACGCGGCGTCCGCGGGGATCGAGCTCGCCTCGAGGGACCACGTCTCCAACTCCCATCGTGCGCTGGAACTCTCTGAGTTCGCCAAGGATCATGGCCGCTTCGAGGAGGTTCACAGCCGCCTCTTCACCGCTTACTTCGAGGAAGGGCTCGACATCGGAGACGAGGAGGTCCTCGAAGGGATCGCCGGTAACGCGGGGCTCGATCTTGGCGCCTGGCGTTCCGAGACCGAGCTCGGTCGTTACGGGTCGCTCATTGACCACTCGACCTCGCTCGCCCGGCAGAAGGGATTCACGAGCACCCCGACCGTGATCCTGGACAACCGGTTCATGATCCCCGGCGCCCAGGACGAGCTCGTGTACCGTGACGCGCTTCGGCGCATGGGCGCCAGGCCCCGTCAGGACGGCGCGCCGGCGGCGGGATGAGCGAGGCCCTAACTGTCCTCACCCTGAACCTGCGCAACATCCTGGACCGGTACGAGGAGAGGAAGCCTCTTCTGACCGCCGGATTCGCGGAGCTGGCGCCCGACTTCGCCGCCTTGCAAGAGGTTGCTTTCATCGGTGAGGAGGCGCAGGATGCCATGCTCGCCGGCGCCGGAGAGTCCGGCCGTTACCAGCTCTTCGACGCAAGGAGCGCACGTTATCCCGACTATGGGAACTCGCTGCTCGTTGGAACCGGGAATCCACGTGGGGCTGAGGAATTGCGCCTCTCGAACGGTCGCTGCGCAATCAGGACCCACGTGGTCCTCCCCGGAGGGGCCGCGATCTGGCTCGTCACGACGCACCTCCACCACCGGCCGGATGAGCCCGAGGAGAGGCTCCGGCAGGTCCGGGAGATCATCGCCTGGATGGATGGTGCCGCCGGCGCAACGGCCACCGTACTGACCGGTGATTTCAACGCGCTCCCCGACGAGCCGGCCGTCGCCGAGATGGCCGGCTCCGGGTACCGGTCGGCCTTCGCTGCCGCACATGGCGCCGAGCCGGCGCGCACGCGTCCGTCGGGCATCCAGGCCGAGGGGATGGACAGCGAGGGAGAGCCCGGGTGCGTGGACTACATCTGGGTCAACGGCCGGTGTGCCGTTGCGGACTGTACAGTGGTGTTCGACCGGCCCTCACCGGACGACGCAACGTTGTTTGCCAGCGACCATTTCGGCCTGCTGGCGACGCTGCGGCTCTAAACGACAGCTGCCGCCGCCCCGGCCCCAGGGCTAGGGCAGCGTGATTGCAGCCTCGTTCGAGAAGGCACTGACGATGCTCCCGTCATAGGCGCGAACGCGGTAGTAGTAGGTGTTGCCGCTCTTTGTGCCGAAGTTGTTCCAGTACGACCGGTTCGCCGTCACGATCGCCACCCGGCTCCAGCTCGTCCCGTCGAGCGAGCGCTCGATCTGGAAGCCGGATTCGTGGTCAGAGTTGTCGGTCCAGTCCAGCCTCACGGAGTTGACGATGCCGACCGAAGCAATGAGGTTCGACGGCGCCTGAGGGACATCGTACGTGGTGGCGGTCGCTTCGTTCGACGGTGCGGACGAAGCGGAACCGGCCAGTGCGAAGACACGGAACCGGTAGGTGGTCAGCGGATCGAGCGAGTGCACGGTGTATGAAGTGCGGTTGGCCAGAAGGGTCGCTGCGCGAGTCCAGTCGATACCGTCCGTGGACCGCTCGATGGAGAACAGCGTTTCGTTGTTCGAGTTGTCGGTCCATGTGAGTGTGGCCTCAGTGGCAGAACGGGGCGAGGCGACGAGGTCGCCCGGCGCGGCCGGGCCGCTTGCTGTGGTCCCCGTCACGACGTCCGAGTAGGCGGACATCACTGTCCCCGTGTAGGCGCGAATCCGGAGCTGGTATGTCGTCGCCGGAGTCAGCCCGCTGAGCCTGTAGGAGGTGCGGTTGGCAAGGACGATCGCTACCTGTGAGAAGGTCAGTCCGCCATCTCCCGATCGCTCGATCCGGAAGCCCTGTTCGTTGTCGGAATTGTCGATCCAACTCAGGGTGAGCGTTGTCGCGGTCGAGTCAGTCACGGCGAGGCCGCTCGGGGCGAGCGGGCCGCCCGCAGTCTGCGCCTGGACCACATTCGAGTAGCCCGAGTAGACGGTCCCTTCGATGGCCCGGACGCGGAACCAGTAGTCGGTCGATGGAGCGAGGTTGGTCACCGTGTAACCGGAGCTGTTCGTGGAGAGGACGGCGGCGAGAGCGAATGTGGCGCCGTCCAGCGACCGCTCGATCCGGTACCCCGCCCCTGAAGGTGCGTTGTCTGTCCACGAGAGCGCCGCCGAGGTCGCGGTGACGGAGACCACCGCGAGGTCAGTCGGCGCCGCCGGCGCCGCGTTGGTGGTGACCGCGACAGTGTTTGACGGAGCCGATGTCATGGTTCCGGCATAGGCGCGAACACGGAAGCTGTAGGACTGGCCCTCGGTGAGCAGAAGCACCGTCTTCTCTGTCCAGTCGGCCGGCACTATCCCGGCAGAGGCGAACGTGAGGCCGCCGTCGGTGGACTTTTCGATCTTGAATCCTTGCTCTGTAGCCGAGTTGTCCTGCCAGCGAAGCGAAACGGAGCTTGCAGTCGTGGCCGTGATCTCCAGACCGCTCGGGGCCCCAGGCGGCGGAAGGGTAGTCGCGGTGGCGACGTTCGAGAACGCCGAATAGGTTGCGCTATCCGTGGCCTGCACCCGGAACCAGTAGTCGGCTCCGGGCGTCAGATTGCCGGCGGAGAATGATGTGCCGTTTCTGGGGAGGAAGCCGGCGAATGAGAAGTTCGAACCATCGGTGGAGCGCTCGATTCGAAACGCCGTCTCGTTGTCGGCGTTGTCCGTCCAGGCGAGCTGTACGCTCCACGCCGTCGGCGACGAGGCCGTGAGGTTGCTGGGTGCGGCTGGTGTTGCCGTCGTGGTCGCCGTAGCGGTGTTTGAGGCGAGAGAGTCGATCCGCTCGGAATCGTACGCGAAGACGCGGAACATGTAGGTCGTCGCCGGGCTGAGCGCGCGAACCGTGTACGTGTTGATCGTGGTGAGGCCGGCCTGGCGGAAGCCGCCGTCGAGCGGTGCATATTCGACCCGGAAGCCGGACTCATTCGACGAGTTGTCCGTCCAGGTCAGGCGAACGGACCCGGAGTTCACCGTTTCGGCCGCGAGGTCGGTAGGCGCCTCCTGCCGCGGGTACGGGGTGGGGATCGGGTAAGGCTCCGGCGTGATGTCCGGAGGCGGAGCAGCCAGCAGCGAGCCGACCGCGGCGGCGGCATCGAGCGCGCCGTTTCCATAAGACGGATCCCACCCTGCGGCGCCTCGATCGGCCGCTGTGGTCTCCAGCAGGTAGCGAATCTGGGGTGCCGTCAGCTGCGGATCGACGGCCAGGAGAAGGGCGGCTGCTCCCGCTACCTGGGGCGATGCCATCGAGGTCCCGGACTGGTAGCTGCTGCAGAACGTATTGAAGTTTCCGCTGAAGAACAGAGTGAGCCAGTCGAAGCAGTAGGTTTCCTGGAGGATACCGTCGGGATTACCGTCGGTGTCCAGATCGGCGTTGGGGTCCCCGCCGGGTGCCGTCACGTCGAGGGCATCGCCGGAGTTCGAGTACCAGGTGACATCGCCGTTGAGGTCTGTCGCTCCCACGGCGATCACTGTCGGATGAGCTGCCGGGCAGGAGACGACGGCGCCGCCATCGTTCCCTGATGCGGCGACTACGACAACGTTCTGATCGGCGGCGTAGGCAAGCGCATCGTGGAGTCCGGGGATCTCTCCGCAGACAGCGCCGTTGGGCTCCGGATTCCCGCTGTCGGGGAAGCCGAGGCTCATGTTGATGACGTCGGCACCGTTGTCTACCGCGTAGTAGATCGCCTCGACGAGGTGGGCTCCCGTGCCGTTGCCCGAGTAATCGAGCACTTTCAACGGCATGAGGGATGCGCCCCGGGCGACGCTCGCCCCGCCGGAGCCGTTGTTGGTTGTCTGCATGATCGTGCTGGCGACGTGTGTCCCATGGCCGTTCTCGTCGTTGGCATGGGTATCGCCGTCGATGAAGTTCCAGGGCGCCACTATGGGAACGCCGGCGAGATCGGGGGCCGCCTCGAAGTGCTTCGTGCCGAGCGGTCCGCTGCCCGTGTGGCTCTCAAAGGCGACGCCTGTGTCAATGATCGCCACAGTGATCCCGGCAGCGCCCTGCGGGACGAGGTCCCATGCCGTCTCCGCTTTCATCCCTCCTGTCGTCGCGTGGAGGTGCCACTGGCGGGGGTAGTCCGGGTCGTCGGGTGTGTCGAGCGCACGGACCGGCCGGTCGTTGCCGACGAATTCGACGAGGGGGCTCGTCCTGAGGGCGGAGATGAGGGCGCTTGCTGCTGCCGGAGAGTCAGTTTCGATCAGATAGAGACCGGACCGAACCAGCAGCCTGTCTTCGGTTACGCCGAGACGGCCCAGGAATCCCAGAGCCGTGCCCGGCGCTATATCGGGCCGGAGCTTGACGATCACCTGCTGTCCGGCACCGGCCGGCTCGGCGGGAGTGTCGCCTTCGGGGGAGGAGGCACCGGCCGGGAAGGCAGCCCCCGGCAGCGATGCAAGCAAGACAGCCAGCGCGAGTGCGAATAACAGCTTGGTGTGCACTCGCCGTGGCTCGACAGTCTGGAACATGAACACTTCCTCCTCTTCCGCTCTGAGTTGGAAGGTATCGCATCTTAATGGATCGTTAGGAGGATGAAAAGTGGACGATTGGTGTCCACAATACGGGTATCGCCTAATAGAAGACCGCCAACGCGGCCAGGACACACGGGCGCGGCCCGGGAAGGGGGACGAGGAGAGAGACGGTCAGCCGCCGGCCATCTGGGGAACGATGCTGACCTCGTCCCCATCGTTGATGGCGGTGTCGAGTCCGGACATGAAACGCACGTCGTCGCCATTGACGAACACGTTCACAAAGCGGCGGAGCTCCCCTCCCTCGTCCATGAGGCGCTCCCGGATGCCGGGGAAAGATGCCTCCAACCGATCGATGCATTGGAGGACGGTACCGCCGCCGCCGTCGACGGTGGCCTGGTCGTCGGTGAGAGATCGGAGGGGTTGTGGGATCCGGACTTTGATTGCCATTCTTCTTCCTCTGGTGAGACTGGTGCGGCTAACCTTCGACGACGTCGCCGCTTACGGGGTCCACTCTTACGCCGCGCTCCTGAGCCCAGGCGATGCTTCGGTCGATCTCCGCGGATTCTCCCTCGAGTTCGAGTACGACCCAGCCGGTACGCTCGTCGACGTCTGCCATGCGGACATTGGTGATCACCCGGAACTCGTGCCCGAGCCGGTAGATCACCGGCTCCTTGATAAGGTCCTCAGGGAATGTGAATCGCACGCGTTTGACTGCCATCAGACCGGTACCCTCTCCGTTTCTGCGCGTGTGAGAGTTCGGTAGGAGCTCTCGAAGCTGTCGATATTGGCGTCCACATGGAGGGGTTCGTCGAGGTTGTCGATCACTGCCTCGACGGTCTTGAAACCGGCCCCGGTGATGAACGCCACCACCAGCTCGTCGGGATCGATTCTACGTCGCTCGACGAGCTGTTTCAGACTGGCGATGGTGACGCCGCCTGCCGTTTCGGCGAAGAGCCCCTCGGTCTCTGCCAGCAGCTTGATTCCGCCCACGATCTCCGGATCCGAGACCGAGCCGCACGCCCCCCGGGTCTCCTGAAGCTGAACGAGAGAGTAGTAGCCGTCGGCGGGGTTGCCGATCGCAAGCGACTTCGCGATTGTGTCCGGCCGCTGCGGGCGGAAGTTCATTGTGCCCTCCTCCCAGGCGGTCGCTACCGGAGAGCACCCCGTTGCCTGGGCGCCACTCATTCGCGTGTCGTGGGGCTCGATGAGACCGACCTTCGCGAATTCGTCCAGACCCTTCTTGATCTTGACGAAGAGGGACCCGCTCGCGATCGGCACAACACAGTGGTCCGGTGCCCGCCAGCCGAGCTGTTCGGCGACCTCGAAGCCGAGTGTCTTCGAGCCTTCAGAGTAGTAGGGCCGGACGTTGACGTTGACGAAGCCCCAGTTGTAAGAGCCGGACAGCTCAGCGCAGAGACGGTTGACGGCGTCGTAGTTGCCGCGCACTTTCACGAGCGTGGGCTGATAGATGCTCGAGCCGACCACCTTGCCGGTCTCAAGGTCTTCGGGGATGAAGACGATTGCCTCCATTCCTGCGGCGGCAGCGTGGGCGGAGACGCTGTTGGCGAGGTTCCCGGTGCTGGCGCAGGCGAGCTTGTCGTAGCCGAGTTCGCGGGCCCGCGTCGAGGCGATCGCAACGACCCTGTCCTTGAACGACCAGGTTGGGTTCACGGTGTCGTTCTTCAGATAGAGGTTGTTGAGCCCGAGAGCGCGACCCAGGTTGTTCGCCCTGACCAGCGGCGTGAAACCGGCGCCGATGTCGACGGCGTTGTCGGCGTCACAGGGGAGGAAGTCCCGGTAGCGCCAGAGACTGGATGGTCCATGTTCGATCCGCTCGCGGGTCACCGTTCGGGCAATCCCCTCGTAGTCGTAGACGACTTCGAGGGGACCGAAGCAGAAATCACAGACGTGGTTGGCGGTGAGCGCATATTCGCGATGGCATTCGCGGCAGCGAAGGCATTTGGAAAAGCTCATGCTCATGCTCCTTCGACCAATAGCGGTCGGAAACTCGCCGGCCCGGGTGGGCCGGTGGTCTTGAAGGTTCCGGAAAGCCCCTGGGGGCTAGAGCATGCCCATTCGGCCCAGCGAGTTCGTCATTCGAATCTCCTCAACTCCGCTCTGGGCCGTTCTCGGTGAGCGCGGACGCTCTCATCTTCTCCCTGCTTCAGCAAGGACCGGAATTGGCACCTTCCGCATCCGGAGGTTGCCCGGGCATCGCAGGGCCGGATCCCTCTGCCCGTCGTGATGAGCGCGGCCGCAGCGCGGATAGAGGGTCATGGTATTCCGCGACGGGCGCTGAAGGCAATTCCAGATGGCGGTCCCGCGATGGAAGCAGCAGCGAAAGCTGCCCCCCCGAACTCAGAAGATGTTCGTCTTGCCCCGGTCACCGCTTCCGGCAGGCGGCGGAGGCGGAGGGGTTGTCTGCGAGGCCGGAGGCGGAGGCGGTGGCGGTGCCTGAGTAGTCGAGACCTGCTGCTGCTCTGCCGGCTCGTCGGCTGAATCCTCGTCTCGAACCGCTCGCCGGAACTCCTTGATGGAGGAGCCGAGATCGCGGCCGAGACCGCTCAGCTTTCCAACCCCGAAGATCAGGATGATGACGACACCGATGATGATGATCTCAGGGGTGCCTAGTGGTCCAAACATGCTTGCTCACCTCCGGGGCGGGCATCCGTGTCCAATACTACAGGATCGTCCGGGCCGGACCAGAAACTGAGGAAAGGCTAGGCCAGCCGCTCCACGAAGACGTCCATCACGCCGCCGCATATCTTGTCGTCACCCTCGACCGGCTCGGTTAGGTCCACGGGGACGATACGCGGCGCCCCGTCCCGCATCACCGCCATCGCTTCCTGCCAGACTTCGGCTTCGCCGCAGCCCCCGCCGATGGTCCCGAAAAACGAACCATCCTCGCGCACGACCATCTTGGCACCGGTCTTGCGCGGAGTGGAGCCCCGGGTGCGGGCGACGGTGGCGAGCACCACCGGACGGCCCGTCGCGAAAGCATCTGCGATTTCGCGGTAAATCTCGTCCTGCACTCTTCGATGGTACGGCGCTCGCGCAGGTCTGTCACGGACGCTCAGCGCCAGCGAGGATAGCTGCCGAACACCTGGAGAGCCTCCGTCAGCTGCGCCACTTCGGCGAGCGCTTCTGCCGGCCCATCGTCGAGCCGGTGCCCTTCGAAATCCACGAGAAAAACATACTCGCCGAACACCTCTCTGGTCGGTCTGCTCTCTATCTTGGAGCAGTTGAGGCCTCGATCTGCGAACGCTCCGAGCACGGCGGACAACGAGCCCGGCCGGTCGACTGCGAACGTGAAAGCGATCGAGGTGCGGTCGCCACCGGATGGCGGGGGTGACCCGCGCCCGAGGACTATGAACCGCGTTACGTTGTTGGCCTTGTCCTGGATGGCCGTCGCCGCCAACCGGCCGCCATGTAGTTCCGCGGCGCGCACCGTGGCGATTGCTGCGGCGGTGCCGTCGCCCTGCATGACCGTGGTTACGGCCTCGGCGGTCGACAGACTGGCCACGAGGGTCGCGCCCGGGTACTCGCGCTCGAGGAAGAGCCGGCACTGGCCCAGCGCCTGCGGGTGCGAGTGGATGACCTCGATGCGGTCCGTCCGGGAGCCCGGCCTGATCACGAGGTTGTGCACCACGGGGACGACCAGCTCCGCCTGTATCTGAAGGTTCGTCTCGTGGATGAGGATGTCGAGCGTCTCGGCGACCGAACCGTTGAGGGAGTTCTCGATCGCGAGAACTCCCGCCGTGGCTTCGTTGGACTCGACGGCGGCGGCCACGGCTGCGTGGGAAGGAAAAGGGACCGCCTCCGCATCGGGGCGGTAGGTGCGGGCAGCTTCCTCACCGAACGTTCCCGGCGGTCCGAGGTAGGCCAAACGCATCGGCGTCAGGTGTCCAGGCCGTGCGTGGCTCCGATCAGAGCCTCGCGGAGGGTGTCTTCGGTGTCCCGCCGACCGACCACGACGAGTGTGTCACCAGGGTTCAGCCTCGTGTCCCCGCCGGGGATCCTGGGTACTCCTCCCGGATCGATGATGAGGGCGATCAGCGACTCCGGAGGGAGGAGGATGTCGCGAATCGAGCGGCCGACGACGGGTGACGTGTCGGGCAGCTTCATCTCGATAAGCTGGAGACCGCTGTGCAGCTGCAGCAGGTGAGTGAGCTCGGCCGTCGGCAGCTCCTGCTCGAGCTGGGCGAGCACCGCATCGGTGGATGAGATCGTGGTTTCGATCGCGCGCAGGCGGAACAGCTGCTCGTTTCGGGGATTGTTGATGCGCGCGATGGTCCGCCCGACCTCGCGGCAGCGGGCGACTTCACAGATCACGAGGTTGTCCTCGTCATCCCCGGTCACGGCCGCTATGAGATCGGCCCGGGCGACGCCGGCGGCATCGAGGGTTGTTACTTCGCAGGCATCACCGACCATCCCCACGTCCCCGAGTTCGTCGACGATCTGCGCCACGCGTGCCTCGTCCCGCTCGAGGATGAGGACCTCGTGACCGCTCTCGATCAGCTTCTCTGCGAGGTGGAACCCGACTTTTCCGCCTCCGGCCACGATTACGTACACGGGTGACCTCCTCAGGACTCCTCGGGGGGATTCATCAACATCTCGACCATCTGGTCGGCACCCATCCGCGTCGGACTGAATGTCTCGATCCCGAGCGTTCGAAAGAGCTCGGCCCGCAGCGGATCATAGATGCGGCAGAGGACGCGACGAACCCCGTAGACTTCGCGTGCCAGCTGGCTTGCGAAGTAATTGCGATTGTCGCCCTGCGTGACGGCGATGAATGCGTCGGCTGAGGCGATTCCCGCGCGTTCGAGGCTGGGACAATTCATTCCGTTGCCGAGGCTCTGCTCGCCTCTGTAATCCGGAGGAAGGCGCCGGAAGGCAGCGGGGGAGATATCGAGAATGGTGACATCGTGGCCCGAGGCGGCCAGCGTGGCCGCAATTCGGGCGCCGACCCGACCGCACCCCATAATCAGTACTTTCACGGATGCCCTACCTCCTTCCCGGCTCTTCGGCTTTCAACGCCTGACGGACGACCCAGACCTCACATCCCGCATTGCGGAGTATGTAGTCGGCGGTCCGTCCGGCCTGGAATGCACCGATGAGTCGCTTGTAACCGACTCCGAGGATAATCGTATCGACCTGTCGCTCGGCGGCCTCGTCCACTATGGCCTGTCCTGCGGCCCTCGCCTGAACCAGATCGCCCTTCAGTTGATAGTTGACCGCCCTGGCTGCCTCCTCGGCCTGCCGGAGGACCATCTCACCGCGAAGTGCTTCTTCTTCGACGGGTGAGTTGAGAGGGAGGGAGCGGACGACTTCGATCACATGAAGAGCGAGCACTTCGGCGCGGGATGCGCGGGCCGCGAGGCAGGCCGTTCCAACGGCCGCCAGGCTTGCCGGAGAGTCGGTCACGGGAACCAGGATTCTTGCAGGATGTTGCATAACGCGGCCGGCCATCAGCGAGTATACGTGGTGTCGTGCGGCGGACCATCCGGCTCACTCGCGGCGAACCACAGGCGGACGATCCCGTTCAACATCATTATGACGCCGATGGTCGTTCCGATGCTCCAGTCGGCCGGCCAGAGGATGGTTCGGGCATGGAATTCGTCGGCCTGGGTGAGGACAAAGAGGAAGATCGCGAGGCCAAGGATGAACGATGTCGTGGAAAGGATGTAGTTCGCCGTTCGCATGCCGTCCTGCGGCGCTCCACGACCCTCAAAAGCCCGCAGCACCAGGGTTCGATGCTACTTCCCGCGTTCCCCGGGAACAAACCGGGGCCTACTGTGCGGGCTCACCGGCGTCGCCGCCGTCTTCGTCAGGAGAGG
>CAZHMF010000011.1:26986-38599 GCA_964533605.1 uncultured Anaerolineaceae bacterium | reverse complement strand
ACCGTGTGGCCGGCGGCCTGAAGCTCGCGGACCAGCGGCAGCTTGTCCTCCGGAACCACTGCCGCTCGGAAGTCATGGATCCCAGCCTTCTCGGCAACGGCGGCGGGCGCCCGCTCATTGTCTCCGGTAGCCATCACGACCTTGAGGCCGCGCGCCTTGAGCGCGCCGACAGCGCGGGCTGCGTTCTGCTTCTCTCAGGCGCCTGCTACCGCACAGCCCGCGGTGCGGGCCACTGCTATAGTGGCCCCCAGACAGGAGGTGCGACCGTGGACTCAGTGAACCCGGCGAACCGGATGTTCGTCAGCTACATCGACAAGTCCCGCGAGTACTATCTCGCCCAGGGATACGGGAACCCCTACAAGTGGGCGACGAACGCGGATTCACCGTTCACGCCGCTGGGAAAGCCGCTCTCGGCATCCCGCCTCGGTCTTGTCACAACTGCCGAACTGGAGCGCGGAGCACCGGAGTTCTCCCCCGGGAACACGTTCAGCGCCCCTATGGAGCCTCCGCCCGAACGCCTGTTCACCGACCATCGCTTCTGGGACAAGGACGCGACACACACCAGAGATCTCGACTCGTTCTTCCCCGCCCATAGGCTCATGGAGTACCGGGACGGTGGCCGTATAGGCTCCCTCTCGAGGCGATTCTACGGCGTGCCGACGGAGTACAGTCAGCGCCGGACGAACGAAATGGATGCGCCGGAGATCCTTCGCCTTTGCCGGGAGGACGAAGTCGACGTGGCGATGCTGGTCGCCCTCTGACCGGTCTGTCACCAGACCGTGAGTCTGGTCGCACGCCACCTGGAGGAGAATGGCATCCCAACGGTCGTGATCGGCTCGGCCCGTGACATCGTCGAGCAGTGTGGCGTTGCGCGGTTCCTCTTCACCGATTTCCCGCTCGGAAACCCGTGCGGAAGGCCCTACGACGTCGAGATGCAGACTCACATCGTGGGGATGGCGCTGGATCTGCTCGAAGAAGCGCGATACCCGCGCACGACGGTTCAGACGCCCTTCAGCTGGCCCGACGAAGAGTGGCGTCGGGTGTTCATGGAGGTGACTCCGGAAAGACTCGATGCGCTGAAGCAGGCCGGCGAGCAGCGGCGGGCGATGCAATCCGCAATCAAGGCTGCGGGGCGAACTCGCGCCTGATTCGGCGCCCTCGCCGGCGCCCGCTCTCACCGGATGTCGAGGCCCCGGAGAGTGAAAGCTTCGGAGGATTTGGCAGGGTTGGGGCTTTTCAGACTTGATCCGGCCGCTACCCTTGTCTGACCCGCGGTGCCCCTCGTTCTGGCGCAGGAGTTGCCGCGGCCCAAGGGGCGGGGCCGACTCGCCGGGGGCACACTTGGGCCGTCACATCCGTCCGGACCGCCGGACTGGTACGAGGTGAGTTCATGGGAATCCTGGACATCTTTCGACGCCGATCCGACGCTCCGGAGGAGGACGGGGAAACGCCGCCCTGCCCGCACACGGCTCTGGCACCGGGCTGGGATAACGTAGCGGACATCGGCAAGGAGGATCTGGCCACGAAGTGGACGTGCTCATCCTGCGGGGCCGCATTCTCCCGCGAGGAGTACGAGGTACTCCGGAACACCGAGGCCGAACGGCTGAAGGAATCTCTGAAGCCTTAGGTTGCCCGGCTGGGCCCAGCAAACCCTGCACCCGGATTTGCCAGCGTGACCGGGTTCAGGCCTCCGTGCCCGGCCGCTCGGCGATGAGCCGGTCGAGTTCGGCCCGGAGGCGCCCCAGGATCTCATCGTAGGGATAGGCGCCGAGAGGCTCGGTCCCGCGCTTCAGATTCACGAACCCTGGCCCACACCAGAGGCCAAGGTCGGCGTCGTCCGTCTCCCCGGGTCCATTCACGCGGCAGCCCATGACGGCGATGGTTATGTCCCGGTCCGCGATCTGGCTGGCCATCTCGCGAACCTTGAAGGCAAGGTCCACGAACGCTTCGTTCTCGACCCGGCTGCAGCTCGGGCAACTGATTATGTTCAGCCCGGGCCTCCTTGCCGTGGGAACAGACCTGAATCTCCCCTTCTCGATGTCGGCCAGGATCTCGCGACCGACCTCGACTTCCCTCCACTTCTCGGCGAACGGTACGGTCAGCGACACCCTGACCGTGTCGCCTATCCCGGCCGGCAGAAGCTGCTCAAACGCGATCCGCGTCTTCGTTGCCCCGTCCGGCAGCAGCCCCGCCTCCGTAACGCCAAGATGCAGCGGGACGTCCGGCCGCGCTGCCGCGAATCGCCGGTTGCCCTCGATCACCTTCACAGGATCGGAATCCTTGAGAGAAACCAGATACGTCGAGAACCCGGCGTCGTCCAGATAGCCGCAATGCTCGAGCGCGCTCTCGACCATCGCCGAGACCCCCGCGAACTCCGGCCTGTCCCTTCCTTTGAAGCGGTCGGCGACGACAGGATCGACGGAGCCGCAGTTGACACCTATCCTCAGCACGCAATCGTTGCTGCCGGCGGCGTCGGCGATAAAGCGGGCCTTGTCCCGGGCGCTCCGCTCCCTCTCGTGGTGGTGGAGGTGGCCCGGGTTGTAGCGCACTTTGTCCACAAGCGGCGCCACCGCCGTCACGAGCCGGTAGTTCTCCTGCAGATCAACGGAGAGATTCGCCTCCGGCACGCGGCTGCGGATCTGGGCAAGCGAATCTACGTCGCCGGTGCTGTCCACGGCGATTCTGACGATCGCCGCGCCGGCCTCGTGAAGCATCCGGGCCTGCGCTGCGGTCGCCTCGATGTCCTTGGTCCGGGTCGCACACATGGACTGCACAACGATCGGTCCGCCGCCACCGATGACGGTCGAGCCAACCCGCACCGGTCGCGAGGGGGCACGTTTCATCCGCCGATCGTATCAAGGTCGCAGGCTTGGTGTGAGGTCCGGTTGGCATCCCCTTCCGAGCCCTGTTTACTTGATGGATGGATCGAGTTTCTCTGGTTCCCGCCGATTGGCTCGAGGTCACGATTCTGGTGGACAACCAGATCGATGCTCTTCTGCCCGGAGACGAGACGGTTCGGCGCCGAGGCTGGGGCCCGGCCACCTACAACCCCTTGCTTGATGCCCCCGAGGTCATCACCAGCATGAAGGCCGAGCACGGCTTCTCGGCCCTCGTCACGCTCGGAAGGGGAGACGCGAAACACACCTTGCTCTTCGATACGGGCGTTTCGCCCGACGGAATGGTCGAGAATATGGACCGCCTCGAGATTCGCCCGGTTGACGTCGAGGCTCTCGTTCTCTCGCACGGCCATTTCGATCACACGGGCGGCATTCAGGGGCTCACCGACCGCCTCGGAAAGCAGAATCTGCCGCTGCTTGCTCATCCGCACGCCTACCGGCAGCGCCGGATGGCGCCTCCCGAAGGCGAGCCGCTCCCGCTCCCCCCGCCGTCCCGAGCGGCGCTCGAGGGGGCCGGCTTCGAGGTCATTGATGCGGCCGATCCCGCCCTCCTCCTGGACGGATGCCTGCTGATCACCGGCGAGGTACCGCGCGTGACCTCTTTCGAAGAGGGGTTTCCGCTCTTCCAACATCGCGAGGGGGCACGTTGGGAGCCGGAACCTCATCTGCTCGACGATCAGGGCATCGTGGTCAACGTGAAAGGCCGGGGGCTTGTCGTGATCACGGGCTGCGGGCATTCCGGAATCGTGAACATCGTTACGCGCGCCAGGGCGTTGACCGGCCAGGCGCAGGTGGCCGGCATCATCGGCGGCTTTCATCTTTCCGGCCAGTTCTTCGAGCCGATCCTGGGCCGCACGGTCGAGTCTCTGGCCGCCTTCGAGCCCGACGTCGTGGTCCCCGGCCACTGCACCGGCTACCGGGCGCAGATGGCTCTTGCGGCGGCCCTGCCCGAAGCCTTCGTCCAGAACGCCGTCGGGACCACCTACCGGTTCTGAGAGGCAAGGTTCACCCTATCTGTGTGATGCGAAATCGGCGCCCGCGGCCGAAGCGCCGGCAAGTGTGTCAAACCACCACCCGTGGTCCACGCCTGTGAAGAAGGTGAGTGGAAGCACCAGAACGGCGACCGCAGCCACCATCGCCAGCAGCGGTCCCCGGTTCGCTCGCAGGAACGACTCGGAGTTCACTCCGTAGCTGTTCCCGGCCGTCTCGGCGATGTCGCGAGCCTTCGTTCGCAGACGGAGACTGTTCCCCATCACGGACAGCGAGCTGAAGGCCATCATGCCCCCCGCGATGATCGGGTTCAGCAGACCGGCCGCGGCGATCGGCAGCGCAAGCACGTTGTATCCGAAGGCCCAGACCAGATTCTGCTTGATGGTGCTGAGAGTGGAGCGCCCGAGGGAAACTGCTTCCGCCACCTTTGAGACGTCGCCGTGCAGCAATGTTATGTCCCCTGCTTCCATCGCCACATCCGCGCCGGTCGACATCGCGATACCGACATCCGCCTGCGCGAGCGCAGGCGCATCGTTTACGCCGTCTCCCACCATCGCGACCACTTCCCCTGCCCCCTGCAGTTCGCGAACGAGCGCCAGCTTGTCCTCGGGCAGGATCCCCGCCCGGTAGTCGCTGATCCCGGCCTCTTGCGCGACCGCCGCCGCCGCCCGTTCGTTGTCGCCCGTTGCCATCACCACCTCAAGGCCTCCGGCCTGGAGGGCGCTCACGGCGCGCGTCGCGTTTCGCTTCACCTCGTCGAAGATGCCCAGGGTCGCCGCCTCTTTGCCGTCCACGAAGACGTAGACGCAGGTCTTCCCGCGCTCCTCGAGCTCTGCGGATGCGGCCGCGGCGCCCGCCTCGAGCGTCCAGCCCTGCTCCTCTACGAGGCGCCGGTTGCCCACGAGGAGCCGCCTTCCCCGGACCGTTGCGATGACACCGCGCCCGGTGACGGAGCTGAAATCGGACGCCTCCGGAAGGTCGTGCCCCACTTCAACGGCGGCGTCTGTGACGGCCCGGCTGAGCGGATGGTCGCTGCCCGCTTCCGCGGCGGCAGCCAGCTCGAGGATCTCGTCTTTGTTCCAGCTTCCCAGGGGGATGACCTCGCTCAGGACGGGTCGCCCCTCCGTGATCGTCCCAGTCTTGTCGACCACGACTGCGGTGAGGGCACGGGAGCGTTCGAGGATCTCGGCATTTCGGATCAGGATCCCGCGTTCTGCGCCCATCCCCGTCCCGACCATGATCGCGGTCGGTGTCGCAAGCCCGAGCGCGCAGGGACAGGCAACAACGAGGACGGCGACTGCCGCGACCATTCCGTCCTGCCAGTCGCCGCCCAGGCTCCCCCATGCGAGAAACACGAGACCGGCGAAGACGATGACGGCGGGTACGAAGATCGCGGCCACGCGGTCGACCAGGTGCTGAACGGGTGCCTTGGAACCCTGTGCCTCTTCGACGAGCGCTGCCATCTGGGCGAGGGCCGCGTCCTTGCCCACTGCCGTCGCTTCGACGCGCACAAAACCGTCCTGGACGATGGTGCCGCCGATCAGCGCGGCTCCCTCCTCGCGCTCCACCGGTATCGACTCGCCGGTGAGCATCGATTCATCGACCGTGGCGTGACCCTCCAGGATCCGGCCATCGACCGGCACGCGTTGCCCCGGCCGGACCGCGACGAGATCTCCGGGGTGTACGTCGGAGACGGGAACTTCGATCTCCGCGCCGTCACGGATGACGGTGGCGGACTTCGCGGCCAGACCAAGAAGGGCGCGGATGGCGGACGAAGCCCGGCCCTTCGCGCTCTCCTCGAAGTACTTGCCCATCGTGATGAACACGAGCACCGCCGTGCTCACGTCGAAGTACATCTGAGCATGGCTTCCGCTGATGACGGTCCAGGCGCTGTACACGTACGCGACCGTTGTTCCGAGAGCGACGAGGACATCCATACTGGGATTGAAGTGGATGAGACTGGTGACGCCGCCCCGGTAGAAGCGCCATCCGAGAACGATCTGGACCGGCGTCGCCAGACCCAGTGCAAGCCAGCCCGTCAGGGTCCTGCTGCCGAAGAGTTCCACGGCCGCGATATCCATGCCCATGGAGACGATGATCGCCGGAACCGCGAACAGCGCTCCGAAGGCCAGCGCCAGCCGCGTCCGCCGCGCCTCGGCGGCCTTCTCCTCGGTCCGGTCTGCATTGGGGTCGGCTTCCGTTGCCCTGTACCCGGCTTTGCTGACGGCCGCGGTCAACACCTCGACCTCGACCGGCGACGAGAGAGTGACCCGTGCAGTCTCGGAAGCGAGGTTCACGCTTGCCGTGTCGACGCCCTCCACTTTTGCGAGGACCCGCTCGACCCGCCTCACGCATGAGGCACAGGTCATACCGCCTATCGTCAGAGTCAGTGACTCGTGGCCGGCCATCTCCTCTGTCTCCTCTCCTTCAAGACTCTTCGCGTCGGGCTCAGACCGGCCCCTGGACCCTGTAAAGGCGCATCAGCTCGCTGATCGCCCGTTCCTCCTCGCCACCGGCCATTTGCTCTTTCACGTGTGTGCGCAGGTGCCCCTCGATCACGATTGCGTCGAGGCTGCGGAGTGCTCTCTGAATCGAAAGCGAGAGGTCGAGAACGTCCATGCAGTAGCGGTCATCGTCGATGTGACGCTGAAGCGCCTGTGTCTGCCCGGAGATGATCCTGATTCGCTGAAGGGCCTTCTTGCGCGTTTCGGGGAGCATGGTAGTAGGATACCCCCCTACCCTACAATGTCAAGAGCCGTCAGTCAGAAGAAGAGTCGGTGTCTTCGGCGTTCGCCGCGACTGCCCCAACTATGGCGCGGTGCACCGGAGCGGCGGCCGGTAGCTCCTCCTGCCCGGAGTCGGCGGCCGCGGCGACGAACGCACTGGCGACCCATCCGATCCCCATCGGGGTTTCGACCAGGAGCCAGTCATAGCCGTCGGCGCTCCTCAGCGGCCCCAACATCCTGATCTCCATGCCGTCGGGCAGGCAGACGAGGATGTTGTTCGGAGCAACACCTGCCCGGCTTCGAAGGTTCAGACAATCGTCCGGCGCAACGACCGTCGCCGTGGTCCCCGCCTCGACGCTGCCGGTCGGGTCGCCAGGTGCAGGCGCTCCGCCGGGAGACGGGAAGCGGTAGATGTGGAAATCGATGTTCCAGAAGCGGGCGGCGCTGGCGGCGGGGTCATAGCCGGACCGTGTACGGACGATCCCACCCCACTGGGAGTTTGAGTCGATGATCTCGAAGACGCCCGGCCCCTCAACCGCGACGATTATCGCCGTGTGCAGGCCCGGGTAGTCGGCGTCGGGATTCGTGTTGGAGTCGTCGGCGAGCTGGATCACATCCCCGGGTCCGGCGTCGGCGAGTTCAATCTCCGCCGCTCCGGCCTGGAAGAAGCCAAGGCGGTAATCGAACCCCATGGTCAGTCCAAGTGAGTCTGCCACGGCTCGACGCACCCAGGGCCAGCACTGGCCCTGGTAGCTCCCAAGGTCCTCGAACGCTCGGGCAACGAGCGGGTGATCCTGGTCGGCTGCCTCAGACGTGCGCGGCAGTACGATCGCGGCGAGGCTCCCGAGGAGGATCAGAAGCAGGACCGCAAGAGCCGGTGGTGCCGGCCTTGGCTGAAGTTTCGCCATGGATCCCCTTCGACGGCCCGGACTCACCCCGAGCCAACGTAACCGCATCTCTCGGGCACGGGCAACCGGGGTTTACCCGGTCCCCCGGTTTTCGCCACGCTGATCCTCTGCGACGAAACGCGGGGCGGCCGCGGCCGCCCCCGGGGAGTGCACGACGATCCCCTCGCTGGTACGCTGATCGCCATCTGCGCAGGGGATCGCGGTGACTCTCCAACTCTATTCGACCCTGGATCGTGCAAAGCGACCCTTTCACTCCGTCGAGCCCGGGGTGGCCCGGATCTATGTCTGCGGTGTGACGCCGTACGACGTCACTCATCTCGGCCACGCATTCTCTTATGTCCAGTTTGATGCCCTCAGGCGCTATCTCACGTTTCTCGGTCTGACCGTGAATTATGTTCAGAATGTAACCGATATCGACGACGATATGATCCGCGTCTCCCAGTCACAGGGCGGCAGGCCCATCGCCGAGATTCGCGACGAAAACGATGCCATATTCCGCAACGATATGGACAGGTTGAATGTGCTTCGGCCGACCGCTTATCCCTTCGCAACCGATCACATCCCTCAGATCATCGAAACCACCGGGAGACTCATCGAGAATGGTCATGCCTACGTAGTTGAAGGGGATGTGTTCTTCGAGACCGAGACCTTCAAGCCCTACGGCGCGCTCAACGGCGTGCCGCTCGCTGACCTCGGCAAGCTCGAGAATCCCGAGTCGAAGCGTGCTCACAAGAAGCGCGGCCATCTCGACTTCCTCCTCTGGCAGCTCACAGATTCCGGCGAGCCGAGTTGGGAGAGCCCCTGGGGCCGCGGCCGGCCGGGATGGAGCATTGAGTGCACCGCGATGTCGATGACGCACCTCGGCGATCAGATCGACATCCACGGCGGGGGGAGCGATCTGCGCTTCCCTCACCACGAGAATGAGATTGCCCAGGCGGAGTCGGCGAGCGGTCTGGCTCCCTTCTGCGGGTACTGGATGCACAACGGGATGCTCAGCCTCGAAGGCATCAAGATGAGCAAATCACTGGGCAATCTCGTGCTCGCCCGAGACCTCATGAAAGACTTCGAGCCCGACCATCTGCGGCTTTATCTCCTCGGAAACCACTACAGGTCTGATCCTGACTACCGCCGGGGCTCACTCGATGCGGTAGCTGATCGCTTCCGAAAACTCAGCACGGCCGTGGCCGGCGAAACCCCTTCCGCGCTACCCGCGGGCGAATTCCTGGCACGGCTCGACGACGACTTCGACGTGCCCGGAGCACTTGCTGAAGCGGAGGCATCGGCTGCCCGAATCCTCGCCGGGGCAGGAGGGGAAGGTGAGGCCGCCAGCCTTCGAGCCGGGCTCGCGGTCCTCGGGTTTGCGTTTGCCGGGGCTCCCGGACCGGCGACAACTGAGATCTGACGGGCCGTCCCGCTAGACCAGATCCCCGGACTCCCGACGGTGGATGCTGAGGCCGAGCTCCAGATCCTCGATCACCGCCTGGGCGATTCCCGCCACCTCGTCGTCCGGCATCGCGCCGAGCCACGCGTCGTGGGATACGCGGGCCACCTGCACCGCTCCCAGTGCGCGCTCGGCCTCTGCGATCTCGTCGGAGACAGCCGCCTGTCTCTGGATCAGGCGCTCGCGAAGTATTGCCTCAACGTTCCGGCCTGCTGCGCGGCGCGCTTCTTCTTCTTTGAGGGGCGGCAGCCTCAATGCTTCAAGCTCCCGCCTTCGGCGCCCGATCGGGTCATCGTCGTCTTCGCCTTCGCCGGCCTTGTCTTCCTCCCGAAGCCAGTTGCGGAAGACCTCCCGGTTGACCGCTTCGCCGAACAGATCCGGAGGGAGCGAACGGACGCGCGGCCGGAGAGCCGGGTAACGAAGAAGCAGTGCCAGGAGTGTTTCCTCCCGAGTAGGCAGGACCCTGTCGACCGGCGGCTCGAAGGCTGCTCTGGATCGCCGTCCCCGTCCCAGCCGCTCGTGCACCGCGTCCTCGGTAATCCCGAGGAGCCGCGCCACCCTCTGCGTGTACACGGCACGCTCGATCGGATCGCGAATCGCCAGCAGAACGGGCCGCACGCGATCCACCAGACGTCTCCTATCGATGGCCGAAGCGGGTCGTTCCCCACCAAGAAGTCGGCGAACCGCGAAGTCGGCAAACGGAGGAGCTTCCGAGACCGCCCGTGACCAGAGATTCGGGTCGCTCCTGGCGAGATCGTCGGGGTCGGCCCCGGCAGGCAGCTCGGCCACGCGGAGCTCCAGGTCGGTGCCGCCGACGATCTGTTCAACGGAACGGGTGGAACGTCCGGCGGTCTCGGGCGTCGCAAGGCTGATGAACAGATCTCCCGCTCGTTCGGCAGCGGCGAGCCCCGCCGAGTCCGCGTCCAGGGCGAGAACGACGCGTCCCGCCGCCCGCCGAAGGAGCAACACGTGCTGCTCTGTCAGGGAGGTGCCCATCGTGGCGACCACATTGTGGAACCCCGCCTGCCAGGGGCCGATGACGTCCATGTAGCCCTCGACGACGACAGCCGTTCCCGAATCCCGGATCGAGGCCGCCGCGCGATCCATCCCGAACAGCGTGCGGCCCTTGTCGAACAGCTCGGTCTGGGGTGAGTTGAGGTACTTGGGCTCCTCCCCGTGGATAGACCGCCCGGCCATCCCGATGAAGACGCCTCGCTCATCGGTGAGCGGGATGGTGACCCGGTTTCGGAATCGGTCGTAGGGCTCCCCTCCGCCTTCCTGCGGCTCGACCAGGAGTCCGGCGGCGAGCATATCGGCTTCTTCGAACCCTCTCCCCGCCAGGTGGTCTCGTAGAGTCCGCCAACCGTCGGGCGCCCAGCCCAGAGTCCAGGTCAACAGCGCGTCGGGCGACAGTCCGCGCCCGGTCGTGAGGTATTCGCGTGCGTCATTGCCGCCGTCCGACCCGAGCTGCTGTTGATAGAAGGCCGCGGCGGCCGAGACCAGGCCCGCGAGTTGCTCGCGCCGTGCCCGCTTCTCGCCGCCACCTCGAGAGAGCTGGACGCCGGCTTCTCCGGCGAGCTCCCTCAGGGCAGTTGGGAAGTCGACACCGTCTCGCCGCTGGACATAGCTGAAGATGTCCCCGCCCTCGCCGCAGGCGCCGAAACAGCGCCAGCTGCCACGGTCCGGGAAGACGTAGAACGACGCCGTGCGCTCATCATGGAACGGGCAGCGCCCTTTGAGGTTGCGGCCCGACCGCGACAGCGGTACGGAACGCCCGACGTAATCAGCGATGTCGAGCTTGGCCTTGATCTCGGCGACGGCGTCCACTCCCTAATCCTAAGCCCTTCGGGAGCGATTTACGGGATCTCGATGTCACCGATCTCGGCGGCCGGCTGCCCGTCGACGAGGACCTGAACTGTGGCCGTGCCCGATCCGGGCTGGGCGACCTCGACGGTCGTGAACTGTCCCTTCGCCAGAGCGAGCGACCCAACATCTTTGGCCACCGTGTCGGTACCGACGATCACGCGGACCGTCACGGGCGACGGAGCGAGAGGGCCGCCGATGTTCGTAATGGTGACTTCGATGGTCGACTCGAGGACGTTCACCGCCAGCGTGAGATTGGGTGCCTCGTCCGGGGGCGTGAGGATGAACGAGGCGACGTTGTTGTCCTCGTTCGATTCCACGACCGCGAGGTCCGGATCAACCGTGACGCGGGCCGTCTTGGGCTCCGTCACGGGCGGTGTTATGTCGAACGCCACGATCACCGACCCGTTCGCCGGAATCGCTACATCGAAGACTTGCGACAGGGTTCCCCCGGCACCGATGTCCGCGACGCTCACCACCAGCGCACCGCTGAACCCGACGACGGCGATGTTCGCGATCGTCACCTGAAGAGCCGCGCCGGCGTCCGCAAGCGCTGCGTTGGCGGGGATCAGGTCGGGGGCGTCCACGGGCACCGTCGGTGAGACCGTTACCGACGGGCTGGCGCTGGCCGAGGGGCTGGGTTCCTCTGTGGGTGTGGGCGGAATAGGAGTCGGTGTCGGTTCTCTGACCGGCACGAGGGCGAGCGAATCAAACGCTTCGATCCCCGCCCCTTTGACCCAGAGCCCTCCCCCGCGGTCGACGAACAGCCAGGCAGCGTCGCGAGTCTT
>CAZHMF010000011.1:0-26886 GCA_964533605.1 uncultured Anaerolineaceae bacterium | reverse complement strand
TGACCCAGAGCCCTCCCCCGCGGTCGACGAACAGCCAGGCAGCGTCGCGAGTCTTGCCGAGAATGACCACCTTTTCACCCGGCTGCAGCTGCCCGGCCGAGGCGAACGTATCGCCCGGTCCGATACGGAGAGTTACGAGTGTGAGAGCCTGCCCTTCGACCGCGGGCGGCTCACCACCGACCGTCTCAAAGACGGTAATCCGGGTCTCCGGGGAGTCCTTCTGGGCACCGCTCTCGGTGATCACGCGGACGACGAGAGTAAATTCTCCTTTTGAGTCGAAGCGCGTTTTAAGCGTTGCAAAGTAGATACCTTCGCTGTCCGGCGGGGATGCATTGACGCGATCGACGATGTCGGGACCGCGGTAAAGCTCGAAGCGAATGACCTCCTCGTTTGCAGACGCCCTGACCTCGACCTCGACTTCTCTCCCGACTTCTACGCGGTCTCCGGAGCGGGGTGAATCAACGCTCACGAGGATGTTGGCGGGATTGGTCGCTGGAGTAGACGTGCCGTCGCCACCGTCGCGGACGAGGGTGATCAGGAAGAACACGAACAGGCCGCCGACCAGTACCGAGAGGACGAGGAAGATGTAGAACATCGGCTGGCGGACGGGGTTGTCCTCGTCGTAGTACTGATCCTGATAGACAGGACGGGGGTATGGCTCCTCTTCCGGATACTCTGCATAGTCCCCGGTGGCGGCAATCCGATCTTCGGGAGCGTCGGAATAGGGTGAGCCTGAGCGGGCATAGACCGTTTCCAGGTCATCGAGCCCGATCACCGGTTCGTCGTCGGGCGCGGATCGACGCCGCTGGTCCGTCATCGAAACCTCAGTGCCACCGCTCTCGATTATCCGAACCGACGGGCCTTGCGGCAAAGGCCCGGTTCAGGCTCGCGGGGACGATCGAGCAGGATCCCGATGCCATACTGGATCGTATATGACTCTGATCGGTGCACATGTCTCATCGGCGGGTGGTTGCTCGCGCGCCTTCGAGCGGGGGGCCGCCATCGGCGCCGAAGTGCTGCAGATCTTCCTTTCTGCTCCCCAGCGATGGAAGGGTCCGGTGATTCCGGAAGAGGAGCGGCACGCGTTTCGCACCGCGCGCCAGGAGACCGGTCTGCCGGTCTTCGCCCACGCTGCATATCTGGTGAACCTCGCCAGCCCGGACGCCGCGCTCGTTGCCCGCTCCACCTCGCTCCTCGCCGAGCACCTGGAGATCTGTGGGGAGCTTGGGATCGAAGGACTGATCTTCCACGCCGGGAGCCACCTCGGGGCCGGCTTCGAAGCGGTTCTCCCCCGGATCGCAGGGATCGTCGAACGCCTGGTGAGCGAGACCGGGGGCGATGCTCGCTTGATCATCGAAAACAACGCCGGTCAGGGTGGGGGCGTCGGCACGTCCTTCGCCGAGGTTGGGGCGATCATGGAGGCGGCGGGCGGACACCCCCGTCTCGCCTTCTGTTTGGACACCTGCCACGCTTTCGCATATGGCTACGATCTGGCTACCAGGGGAGGTGTTGACGCAGCGATCACGGAACTCGAGGCGCGGGTGGGGATTGAGAGGCTCGTCGTCGTTCACGCGAACGACAGCAAGACGTCTCTCGGCGGCCTGCGGGACAGGCACGAGAACATCGGTGAAGGGCACCTCGGGCTGGCCGGCTTCGCTGCCCTCCTCGGGCATCCGCAGTTGAGCCGCGCCCCATTCGTGCTTGAGGTCCCCGGCATCAACGGTGGTGGTCCCGATTCCGAGAACGTCCTCCGGTTGAAGGCAATCCGGGCGGGGGTCGAGGCGGGCGCAGCAGGGACCTGATGCAATCGCCCGACGCTGTTAACATTCGAGGCCCGGTGTCCAGTTGGTGGTGCACCTTCGCTCCCATCGGGAATCCCTGGAGGGCCTGAGGACGAATGACCGACTCGCGCTTCGGACCGGAACTCCGCGCCGAATGCGGTGAGTGGATCTGGGAACAGCTTCAGGAGGAGGGAGTCTACCTGGCCGGCGAGCTGATCGATCTGATCATCGAGACGGAGCGTGAGCTGGCCATTCACACACGTCCCCTGGAAGAGGTCGCTCAGCTCATCGTTGACGAGTTTGAGATGCGGGGTCTTACGGGGAACCCCGGTCAGCTCGACGCCTCCATCGTGCGGTCTGTGTTGGAGTGGGAGGACGAGTTTCTGGGCTTCGCCGGCATCGCCAGAGAGGACTCCTGAGCGGTTTGCTTGACCGGGCCACGGCGGGAGGTGAACACTGGCAACACCACCTAAAGGAGGTGCTTCGCGGCCCGCAGGTCAGGCGTGCGGGGAGCGACGAGAAAGTCCAAGCGCCAGGTCCGCTCCGGTGGATGACGAGGTGGGGGCAGTATCGAACCATTCGGCGGGTGGCCCCCCGGCTTGCAGAGTCGTAAGGCAGCCAACAAACCAGCCCGGGCAACCGGCTGACAAAGCAGCTGCCGCCTGCGAAGGACGGAGTCCCTTCAATCCGCTCTCCCGAAGCTCCTGCTCGCGCGGCAAACAAGCCGCGCGGGTCGCCCGCGTACGCGAGCCAGCGTCGCAACTAGCAGTATGTGCGGAATAATTGGCTATGTGGGAGGACGTCCGGCAACGCCCATCATCCTCCAGGGACTGCGCGATCTCGAGTATCGAGGATACGACAGTGCGGGCCTCGCCGTTCTAAACAGTTCAGATAGCTCGGAGAGTTTCTTTGTGGCCAAGCGGGAAGGAAAGCTCGCCAACCTCGAGGAGGCGCTCGGCCGGTCGGCAGTTCCCCCGGGAACCGCCGGAATCGGACACACACGCTGGGCGACGCACGGGGAGCCGAGCGACCGTAACTCTCATCCACACGCCGGGGCGCTCGGGACGGTCGTGATTGCCCACAACGGTATCGTTGAGAACTTCACCGCGCTTCGGGAGGAACTGAGCCACGCGGGCACTTCCTTTGCGAGCGAGACGGACACCGAGATCATCGCTCATCTGGTAGGCGCGCAGGTGGAGGCCGGACGCCCGCTCAGGGAGGCGCTTGCTGCTGCCTGCAAAAGGCTCGAGGGCTCTCAAGCGATCGTTGCGATGTCCCGCCATGAGCCGGGAGTCATCGCCGCGGCGCGGATCGGGAATGCGGGAGGGGTGGTCATCGGCCTCGGCGACGGCGAGAGCTTCGTGGCGAGCGATCTTGCAGCGCTTCTTCCCCACACGAGGAGGGTTGTGTTCCTTGCCGACGGTCAGTTTGCAACTGTGCGTTCGGACTCGGTGTGCGCCTTCGGCTCGGGCGGTGAACAGGTTGATCTTGATGTCCGCGACGTGCCTCTGGATCCCACTGCGGCACTGAAGGGCGGCCACCCGCATTTCATGTTCAAGGAGATCCTCGATCAACCAGAGGCGCTGGCGGACACAGCCCAGAGCCTCACCACACTGGCTCCCCCGGCGCTCCTGCTCAAGTCCCTTGGGACTGCACTTCAGGCGCCGCAGGAAATCCGGCGCGTCGTCCTGATCGGGATGGGGACCAGCCTCCACGCAGCGATGGTGGGACGTACATATGTCGAGGAACTGGCCGGGGTGCCGGCCGAGTACGCGAACGCGAGCGAGTTCCGCTACCGGCGCCAGCTCGATCCCGAGGGGACCCTCGTCGTTTCCGTCAGCCAATCGGGCGAAACTGTGGACGTGCTCGAGGCCATGGCCGTGGCCAAAGGGGCGGGCTCCCGCCTGGCAACCATCTGCAATGTGGAGGGGGCGGCGTCAACACGACTGGC
Organism: uncultured Anaerolineaceae bacterium; assembly: GCA_964533605.1. GTDB lineage: Bacteria > Chloroflexota > Dehalococcoidia > Tepidiformales > Tepidiformaceae > DASCML01. The sequence goes on along the minus strand of CAZHMF010000011.1, from coordinate 23,154 downwards.
GGACGGCGTGGTCTACATCAGGGCCGGCCTCGAGCGTGGTGTGGCAAGCACAAAGTGTTACACGGGCGCGCTTGCGGCGCTCTACGCCCTGGCGCTCTCCCTTGCGGATGCGAAGGGGCGGATGGACGGCTCTGGACTGGGCAGCCGGCTGGAGGAGTTCCTCCACGTTCCGGCCATCGTGGCGGGTCTTCTCGAGGATGTTGATGAGCTCCGTTCCCTCGCCGGGGAGCTGGCGCAGGCCGAGAGCATGCTCTTCCTCGGCAGGGGGCTGGGCTTCCCGACGGCCATGGAGGGTGCGCTCAAGATGAAGGAAGTGTCCTACATCCATGCCGAAGGATACGCAGCCGGCGAGATGAAGCACGGGCCGATCTCGTTGGTGGAGCCGTCCTTTCCGACGGTCGCCGTAGCCACCCGTCACGCGTACCGCGAGAAGATGATCTCGAACATCAAGCAGGTACAGGCGCGCGGAGGCGCGGTCCTTGCTCTGATAACCGAGGGTGACTCCGAACTTCGTTCGCTCGTCTGGCGCTCGATTGAAGTTCCCGATGTGGCGCCCGAGTTCGAGCCTATCGTCGGGGCCGTTCCCCTTCAGCTCCTGGCCTATTTCACGGCGCTTGAGCGGGGGTGCGACATCGATCAACCCCGGAACCTCGCAAAAACGGTCACGGTGGAGTGACGTTGCCCCGGGAGATAGCGATGAGGCATAGAGCTGCCGTCAGGTATAATCCCAAACCAGCCTGAGAGCTTCGGGCCTCGGATGACCCGGGAGGGTGAGTACCGCGTGGTAAGCAAGTCGGGTTCGATTGTCTGGTTCAACGAGGTAGGCAAAGACGATGTCGCTCTGGTTGGTGGTAAGGGGGCCAATCTCGGAGAGCTGACACAGGCCGGCATCCCCGTCCCACCGGGATTCGTGGTCACCGCCGATACCTACTTCCACTTCATCCACGAGAACGCTCTCGAACCTCTCCTGAAGAAGGACCTCTTCGGTCTCAATGTGCACGACTCCCGTCAGCTCAGCGAGCGGGCGCAGCGAATCCGCGATCGCCTGATGGCAGCGCATATGCCGGACCACATTGCAGACGAGATCAAGCAGGCTTACGCAGAGCTGGGCGGTGGGCCGGTAGCGGTGCGAAGCTCCGCGACTGCGGAGGACCTGCCCGAGGCCAGCTTCGCCGGACAGCAGAGTTCTTTCCTCAACGTCGTCGGCGAAGAGAACGTGGTGACGGCGGTTCAGGCCTGCTGGGCATCGCTGTTCGAGGGGCGTGCGATCTTCTACCGCGAGGAGTCCGGATACGATCACCTGAAGGTCGGCCTCGCCGTCCCCGTTCAGAAGATGGTTCAGAGCGAAAAGTCCGGGGTTATGTTCACCGTTGAACCCGTCACATCCGACGACTCCAAGATCACAATAGAGGCGGTCTGGGGACTGGGAGAGGGCATTGTGTCGGGCGAACTTTCTCCCGACCTCTACATCGTCGAGAAGGAGAGCCTCGCGGTCTCGAACCAGGAGCATCAGGCGCAGGAGCGGATGATCGCTCGTAACAGCGACAGCGACGGCAGCCACGACGGTGCAAACGAATGGTGCCCTGTGCCGGAGCCGCTTCGCGAGCGGCTCAAACTGGACGAGGGTGAGGTCAAGCTCCTCGCGCGGATCGCACGTGATGTGGAACGCCACTATGGCACTGCACAGGATATCGAGTGGGCGTACGAAGACGGCGACTTCTTCCTCGTTCAGTCGCGCCCCGTCACGACCCTGCAGGCAGCAGTCGGCGACGACGACGAGGGCGAGGCGGAGACGGCTCCCTTGCTTCTTTCCGGCCAGCCGGCAAGTCCGGGGGTCGGCGTCGGAAGCGCTCGAAGCGTCCATGCTCCCTCTGAGATAGATGTCGTCCGCCAGGGCGACGTGTTGATTGCCGAAATGACGACGCCGGATTTTGTGCCCGCCATGAAGCGCGCAGCGGGCATCGTCACGGAACGCGGCGGCCGCACATGCCACGCGGCGATCGTCAGCCGGGAGCTGGGAATCCCCTGTGTCGTCGGCGTCTCGGGCGCCATGGACAAGTTGCCCGATGAGCTTCAGGTGACAGTCGACGGCAGCGCAGGAAATGTGTACGAGGGAAGGGCTGAAGCACGGCTCGCCTGGGCCGAACGACAGAAGGATAGGTACGCTCGAGCGGCCCTGCTCAAGACCACGACGAGGCTCTATGTGAACCTTGCCGAGCCCGAACTGGCGGAACGCGTCGCAGAACGCAATGTCGACGGAGTCGGCCTGCTACGCGCGGAATTCATAGTCGCACAGCTCGGCACGCATCCGAGGAAGTTTGTCGAGGAAGGCAACGGTCAGGAGTACGCTCGCTCACTCGCATCCGGGATAAGGGAGTTCTGCCGCTCCTTCGATCCCCGTCCGGTCGTCTACCGGCTCACCGATTTCAAAACCAACGAGTATGCCAACCTCCGGGGCGGGGCCGACTACGAGCCCGCAGAAGAGAACCCGATGATCGGGTTCCGAGGTGCCAGCCGCTACATTCGAGAGCCGGACATATTCCGCTACGAGGTCGAGGCCATCAAGGCCGTTCGCAGCGAGTTCACAAACCTCTATGTGATGGTTCCCTTCGTCCGGACGCCGGCGGAGCTGCGAGCGGTAAAGCAGCTGCTCGCGGAGCACGGACTCGTCCGGGACGATGAGTTCAAGCTCTGGATGATGGTCGAAGTTCCTTCAAACGTGATCATTCTCGATAAGTTCATTGACGTCGGTATAGACGGTATATCGATAGGATCGAACGATCTGACGCAGCTCGTGCTCGGAATCGACAGGGATAGCGAGATGCTCGCCGACACCTTCGACGAGCGCAATGAGGCTGTGATGACCGCCATCCAGACGGCGGTCAACGTCGCGAATAGGCGAGGGATAACCGTGGGAATCTGCGGCCAGGCGCCGAGCGTCTACCCTGAACTCACCGAAGCACTCGTGGAGTGGGGGATCACGAGCGTCAGCGTGAGCCCCGACACAATCGAACAGACGCGGGAGATCATCGCCAACGCCGAGGCCAAGCTGGGTCGAACGCCGAGCTAGCAAGGGCTTTCGTGGACGTCCGCCTCAATCCCTCTGCCGTCTCCTGAATGGCTCGGCGCTTGCTCCCCGATCAGGCCATAGCGCGACGCTTGCTCGATGCTGAGTCCCGGCTCAGCTGCTTCGCGGCCCGTGCCGGGATCGCCTCCCGTCGCGTCGCAGAGCCTGCTGATCGCCTTCGGACCTCCTTTCAGGTGGACCGCGAACGAATCCTCCAGACGAAAGCGTTCCGGCGCCTCACCCACAAGACTCAGGTCTTCGTCGCTCCGGTCGGCGATCACTACGTGACGCGCCTTACACACACGCTCGAGGTCTCCCGGATCGCAAGAACAGTGGCTCGAGCGCTCAATCTCAATGAGGATCTCACTGAGGCCGTCGCGCTCGGACACGACATCGGACACGGCCCCTTCGGGCATGCCGGTGAGGAGGCGCTGGCGGAATGTCTTCCGGAGGGCTTCCGCCACAATCTGCACTCGGTCCGGGTCCTCGATCGCCTGGAGGGCGGTGGCGGAGGCCTGAACCTGACGCAGGACACGCTCGATGCCATCGCCAAATCGAGCAAGGCCCGTGAGGATATTTTCGCCGAGGGCTGGGGAGTTCCGGCCACTCTGGAAGGCCAGATTGTCAAGACGGCAGATGCCGTTGCCTACCTGAATCACGACATCGGAGATGCAATCCGGGCCGGACTCCTCCTGGAGAGTGACCTTCCGGACAGTACTCATCGCGAACTCGGATCTACCAACGGGGAACGTCTCGCGGCTCTAATCGACGATGTCGTCGCTGCAAGCTGGGAAGCGTCGGGCGGGGACCCGCGAGGCGGTCCCCGTGATGCCCTTCACCCTCGCATTCGATTTGGAACGGCTGTCGGCGACGCCGCGAACGAGCTTCGGGATTTCATGTTCGAGCGTGTCTATCTCTACGAGTCGACTCTTCGCGAGGCGGAGCGGGGAAAGCGCATTGTCCACTTCCTTTTCCAGCACTGTCTCATGCATCCGGCCGACATCTCGCCCGATTTCTCACTTCCGGCCGACCCTGTTGAGCGAAGAGCAGCCGATTTCGTTAGCGGGATGACCGATCGGTTCGCGATCCGTCTCGCGCGGACCCTGGGCTGTCCCGAGGCTCAGAGCTGGCGACTCGGCGGCTGAGCCGGCCCGACTGCACGGTGACGGCGGTAGCGGAGGAAGACCTCTCCGGTGTCCTCGGCAATCCGGCAGGAAAGCAGTTCCACCTCTGTCGGGTCTCCCACCCGGACGTTCGGAGTAATCGCCGCCGCGGAATCGCTGCCTGCAACCATCGGAGAGATGGTGAGGAACCACTCGTCGATTGCCTGTTCACGGAGAAGTGCTTCGTTGAGCCGTGGGCCTGACTCGAGCAGCAACCGCCGGATGCCGAGACGGCTACGGAGATCGCGCAGGACAAAGCCCGGACCCTCTCCGCCGGGGACGGTGACGGTGGCCCGGCCGGTTGCTTCGATGGCAGCCCGTCTTGCCGCAGGACAGCCGTCGGAGAGGTACACGATCCCCTCGAAGTCGGTTGAAGTGAAGAACGGCCGGTCCAGCGGCAGATCGCCCGAGGCGGAGAGGACGACGGCCAGCGGGGCGGGCCGCGGCTGAACAGCAGCCTCTCTCTCTCGGGCCCTCACGGGAGAGAGACGTGGCGTCGCCGCCACAGACCGAAAGGTCTCCCCGCCGATGAGGACCGCGTCAACATGGCTGCGAAGCTCCCGCATCAGGCGGCGATCTGTCGCAGAACCAGCAAGCGTCCTGGGGCCCGGGAGTCCAGTACGGCCATCGACGGTCAGGATCATGTTGAGGATAACGTAGGGACGCAGGGGCGGCGGTGCCGGAAAGCCCAGTGACGTGTAATCGAGCACCTTGCGGGTCTGCCTGGGAATTCAGTCCGGGAGGTCGGCCGTGGGGTCGAATTCGCGATAGTAGCAGGACCGATTGCCGGTGTGGCAGGTGGGGCCGGCGGGCCTCGCCGTTACCAGAAACGAGTTCGCTTCACAGTTCTTGCGAATGCTGACCAGGTTAAGCCAGTTACCGCTCGTGGCGCCCTTCTCCCACAACTCGTTCCGGCTTCGACTCCAGAAGGTCACATGTCCCGAATCATACGTGTGAGCGATCGACTGACGGTTCATCCAGGCAAGAACCAGCACTTCTCCGCTGTCAGCGTCCTGCACTACGGCGGGTATGAGCCCCGCCGAATCAAACTCGATGGTCTCTCGCTCAGACAAGGTCTCCTCCATCGCGGTCCCCGTCGCGGCTGACGGGCCGGACCGGGATCCCACGGTTCGTCAGATGCTGTTTGACCGCCTCAATCGAATATGTACCGAAGTGAAAGATGCTCGCCGCAAGCACGGCATCGGCTTTGCCTTTGGTGAGGGCTTCCGCCATGTGCTCGGGACCGCCCGCGCCTCCGGACGCGATGAGCGGAACCGCTACCGCCTCGCTTATCGTGGAGAGGAGGTCGATGTCGTATCCGGTCTGGTGCCCGTCCGCATCCATGCTGGTTACCAGCAACTCTCCGGCACCTCGGGCAACCGATTCCTTCGCCCACTCGATGGCGTCCAGCCCGGTCGGTCGCCTTCCGCCGTGCGAATAGACTTCCCAGCGGTTCTCGTGTGGGTGGGTTCGTTTTGCGTCGACCGCCACGACGATGCACTGGGAACCGAATCGGTGGGCTCCCTCGTTGATGAGCCGCGGCTCGCGGATCGCGGCGCTGTTGATGCTGACCTTGTCTGCTCCGAGCTCCAGCATGTTCCGCATGTCTTCGGTGGTACGAAGTCCCCCGCCGACAGTGAACGGGATGAAGACCTGCTCGGCCGTGGCGGCAACCATGTCGTAGACGGTGGCTCGTTCGTCGGAGGATGCAGTTATGTCGAGAAACACCAACTCGTCGGCCCCCTCACGGTCGTAGAGACGGGCGAGTTCGACCGGGTCGCCGGCATCGCGCAATTCGACGAATGAGACGCCCTTCACGACCCGTCCGCGGTCAACGTCGAAGCAGGGGATGATGCGGCGGGTCAACATGCGCTGGCCACCGCGAGCGCCTCTTTGAGGTCGAGCAGCCCCTCGTAGAGGGCCCTGCCTACCACCGCACCCTCGCAACCGGCCTTCGCGAGTTCCTCGATGTGGGTCACCGACGTGACGCCGCCGGAGGCGACGATGGGGACGGGGACGCTCTGAATCAGCGCTGCGTATGCCAGCACGTTGGGACCGATTAATGCCCCGTCGCGGCTGATGTCCGTGAACATCAACCGACGCACCCCGAGGTCGACCATAGAGTGAGCGAACTCGGTGGCCGCCCGGCCCGTCGCTTCGCGCCAGCCTTTCGTCATCACCTGCCCGTTGCGTGCATCGATTGCCACGACCAGACGCTCGGGGAAAGCCTCTGCGGCCTTCGCAACCAGTTCGGGATTATCCACTGCGATGCTGCCGAGCTGGACCCGCGTGGCCCCTCCCTCTATCGCTCCCTCAAGAGCTGCGAATGTCCGCAGGCCGCCCGAGACCTCCACCGGGATGCTGACGGCGTGGCAGATGTCGATGATAGTCTCCCGATTGGTCGGTTTGCCGGTGCGCGCGCCGTCGAGGTCGACAACGTGGAGCATCGGTGCGCCGGCCGCCGCGAAGCTCTGAGCGACATCGACCGGCTCTCCTGCGTATCGCGTCTCGCGTTCGTAGTCGCCCTGAAAGAGGCGGACACAGCGCCCTTCGCGAAGGTCAATTGCTGGGATCAGGAAGAAACTCACGTTCAAGCCTGCAGGGTTGCCGCCGCACTCCTTCCGGAGCGCACCCAGCGGCAGAAGTTGCTGTAGAACCGCAGACCCGCCCGCCCGCTTTTCTCCGGATGGAACTGTGTCGCGACTACGTTGTCCTTTGCAACCACGGATGCGAACGGGAGCCCGTACTCGGTCTCGCCAAGCACTATATCCGGAGAGGCCGGTTCCGGATAGAAGCTATGGACGAAGTAGAAGTAGGTGGCCTCGGGGATCCCTTCCATTACCGGATGATCGCGAAGCCAGTGCACTGTGTTCCACCCCATATGGGGGACCTTGAGTGACCTGGAAACGGGAGCAAAGTGCCGGATCTTTCCCGGAAGGACGCCGAGACAGACCTGTCCGGCTCCTTCGTCGGACCAGTCGAAGAGAGCCTGGAGGCCCATGCATACGCCCAGAAAAGGACGCCTGCCGGCAATGAGCCTGCGGACGGGCTCGATCAGCCCGCGCCCCTCGAGGTTGGTCATCGTGTCCTGCGCGGCTCCGACGCCCGGCAACACGACGCCGGCTGCCCTTTCGAGGATCTGCGGATTGGCCGTCACGATAGGATCCTCGCCTGCGTGCGCGAGGGCTCGAGCGACGCTCCGGAGGTTGCCGGCGCCGTAGTCAATCACAACGATCGGGCCGTCAGTCACCCGTTGAAGTCTAGCACGGAGTCCTCTAGCGGCCGTTGCTCCGCAACGTTCGCCCTGAGATCCTGTTGAGGCGCCGAGTGAGCGCGGGAGTGTTCGATGGATCAGTACGCGGCGCGGCTCCGTTCGGAGGAGCTGCGGGCTGAGCTCTCTCACCACAACCACCGCTATTATGTCCTCGACGACCCGGAGATCAGCGACGCCGATTACGACCGGCTGATGTCCGAGCTGCGGGAGATCGAACGCAGGTTCCCGGAGCTGATCACCCCGGATTCCCCGACCCAACGTGTCGGTGCCGAGCCGGTCGCAGCCTTCGGTGTGGTCGAGCACCGGATTCCGCTGCTGAGCCTCGGCAATGCTTTCAATGAAGATGAGCTGAACTCCTGGTATGAGCGGGCAACCGAGAGGTTAGGGGTCGAGACCTTCGCAATAACGACGGAGCCAAAGGTCGACGGTCTGGCGATAGCGCTCGAATACCGGAACGGGAAGCTCGTACGCGGGGCGACCCGGGGTGACGGACGCCACGGCGAGGATGTCACCGCAAATCTTCGTACCATCAAGACGGTTCCCCTCGCTCTCAGATCGCCGTTCCCCGGGGAACTCGAGGTCCGCGGCGAGGTCTACATGACACGGAGCGGGTTTGCGAGCATGAACGAGGAGCGGGCCGAGCGCGGCGAGCCCCTCTTTGCCAATCCCCGAAACGCGGCCGCGGGCGCGGTCAGACAGCTCGACCCTCGTATCACTGCGAGCCGCCCGCTGGCGATCTTCGTGTACCAGCTCGGCTGGATGGACGGCCCCCGTCCTTCGAGCCACCGCGAGCGTCTCGCCTGGCTCTCGGAGATGGGCCTCCGAACGAACCCTGAGGCGCGATTGCACGACTCTCTCGCAGATGCCGTGGAGCGAACGCACTGGTGGGGAAGCGAGCGGGAGCGGCTCGACTACGACATAGACGGCGTCGTCTGGAAGGTGGACGACACGAGCACATGGGAGGCCCTGGGGGTGGTCGGCAGGGAACCCCGCTGGGCGATAGCATTCAAGTTCCCCCCTCAGCAGACCACGACGCGGCTTCTGGACATCGCCGTCAACGTGGGGAGGACGGGTGCACTCAATCCGTTCGCCGTTCTCGAGCCGGTTGTCGTCGGGGGCGTACAGATCAAGATGGCGACGCTCCACAATGAGGGCGACATCCACCGCAAGGACATCCGGATCGGGGACACGGTGATCGTCCAGCGCGCGGGGGATGTGATACCGCAGGTGGTCGCTCCGGTTCGTAGTCTGCGCGACGGAAGCGAACGTGTCTTCGAACTCCCCAGCACCTGTCCAGCCTGCGGCGAGCCCGTGGAACGCCTGGAAGATGAGGCCGTGGCCTACTGCAGCAGCCACTCATGCCCGGCTCAGACGGTCCGCCTTATCGAACACTTCGCGTCGCGGGGGGCCCTGGACATCGAAGGGGTGGGGGAGAGGATGGCAGCCGTCCTCTACGAGGCCGGCCTGGTTCGCTCGGTTGCGGACCTCTACGACCTCACGGCAGAACAACTGGAGGCGCTCGACAGAGTCGGTCCGACCAGCGCCAGGAACCTCGTTCGAGCCGTGGAATCCAGCAAGGACCGGCCACTACACAATGTTCTCTTCGGTCTCGGGATCCGCCACGTTGGATATGAGACCGCCGGACTCCTCGCGGAACACTTCGGAGCCTTGCGAAACATCCTCGACGCCGGCGATGAAGAACTCCAGGCGATCGACGGCATCGGTCCCGTGGTCGCGGGGGCCATCCTGCGCTGGAAGGGGCGCTCCGAGAACATGGAGATCGTCGAGCGTCTCGAGGCGGCGGGACTCACCCTGGTCACCACTGGAATGGAGTTGGCCCCGTCCGGCGGAATCCTCGAAGGGCTGACCTTTGTCGTGACGGGAAAGCTGGAACGCTACTCGAGATCGGAGGCGGAAGCGGCGATTCGGACGCTGGGAGGGCGAGTCGGCGGATCCGTAAGCCGAAACACACGGGCCGTCGTAGCGGGCGAAGCAGCCGGTTCGAAGCTGACCCGGGCAGAGGCCATCGGTGTGGCCGTGATCGATGAGGAGGCATTCGGCCGCCTGCTGACGGAAGGCCCCGCCGTGATCGCGGCGTTCGAATCTGAGGAAACCGCCGACTAACCGCTTAAGTTAGGCTATTTTGTTATCGTGAGCGCTAATTGGCGGCGTTTCCCTGCCGACACTTATACTGGAGTGAAATTGGAGCTTGCGCTCGCCGCGAATCGCCCTTGCGGGGCCACCGCCATGAGCGCGCGAGGGACTTGAGTGTCGATCTTCCGACCGATCACGAACATGTTCGGCTTCCTCTCACACGATGTCGCGATCGACCTCGGCACCGCGAACACACTGGTGATGGTGAGGGGCCGGGGCATCGTCATTGACGAACCGTCGGTCGTGGCAATCGACCGGATCAGCAAGAAGATCCTGGCCATCGGTGGCGAGGCGAAACGGATGGTCGGCCGCACCCCGGCGACGATCGTGGCCGTCCGCCCGCTGCGTGACGGTGTCATCTCGGATTTTGAAGTCACCGAGAAGATGCTGAGCTATTTCATCCGGGCGGTCCAGGATACGGCTTTCCTGGCTCGCCCACGCGTCGTGATCGGCATCCCCAGCGGCGTTACGGAGGTCGAGAAACGCGCCGTCCACGACGCCGCGCTGAACGCCGGTGCGCGGTCGTGCTTTCTTGTCGAGGAGCCGATGGCTGCCGCGATTGGTGCGGGCCTGCCGGTCATGGAGCCGGCCGGGTGCATGATCGTCGACATCGGGGGTGGGACGACCGAGGTGGCCGTGGTCTCCCTGGGGGGAATGGTCGTCGGCACGTCCATCCGCACCGCGGGGGACGAACTCGACCGGGATATCATCGCCTATTCGCGGCAGGTCCATAACCTGGCGATCGGAGAGCGGACGGCAGAGGACATCAAGAAGTCGGCCGGCTCGGCATCCCCGATGACGCCGGAGGAGATGGCGGAGGTACGAGGACGGGACCTCGCGACGGGCCTGCCGAAGGCTGTCGAGGTGAGCACCGTTGAGATCCGCGATGCTCTCGCCGGATCGATCTCAGCGATCGTGGAAGCTGTCAGAGCTTCGATCGAGATCACACCTCCGGAACTCATCGCCGACCTGATGCAGCACGGCATTGCCCTTGCCGGCGGAGGTGCGCTGCTGGAGGGTCTTGACCGACGGATTATGCAGGAGACCCGGTTCCCGGTGTACGTTGCGGAAGACCCACTCCTCTGCGTTGTCCGGGGAGCGGGCGAGGTGCTTGAGGAGGACCAGCTTCTGGACAAGGTTCAGTCCCAGCTCGTCTCGAGGCGGCCGGGACGCTAGGCCTGCCATGAGGCTGCCGATCCGGCGATGACTCTCTCACGGTACACCTGGTGGCTCGCCATTCTTGCCGCCCTGGCGGTGATACTCGCGGTCGCCGGACAGTTTCAGCTCGTCGATCCGGTCCAGGGCTCCTTCGTCCGAGCTGCGCGACCGCTCGAGCGACTGACGATTGCAGCAGTACGTCCCGTCGCCAACCTCCTCGGCGGAATCGGCGAACTCGACGACCTCCGGAACGAAAACCGGGAGCTCCGGATTCAGAATGAGGCGCTCCAGGTGCGCATCGCCCAGCTCCAGACCGACCTCTCGCTCGGCGAGGAGATCCAGCAGGCTCTCGAGCTGCTGCGGGCGGACGAAGGGGAGTCGAAGATCCTCGCCACGGTCGTCCACCGCGACGGATCGACCTTCGCGGATACGATCTCGATCGACAGGGGCACGAACGACGGGATAAGCGAGGGCATGACCGTGCTTTCGGCGCAGGGCTCGCTTCTCGGGGCCGTCACGTCGGCGCTCCCGGGTCAGTCGTTCGTGCGGCTTGTGACCGACAGCCGTAGCCGGGTGGCCGGTCAGGCTACGGAAAGCCAGGCTGAGGGGATCGTTTCCGGCGAGTTGGGGGGTGGGCTGAAGTTCGCGCTCGCCCGTGCGGAGGTGCGAGTCGGCGACCTCATCGTGACGAGCGGGATCGGCGGCAGTTATCCGCAGGGGATTCCGATCGCCACGGTCATCGCTGTCGAAGGTTCGGCGCAGGATCTCTTCCGGACCGTCGAGCTCGAACCTCTGGTCCGTCCATCGACCGTCCGGACGGTGATCGTCCTCCTGGGAGGCGCGTCGCAGCCGGGAGGGATCGCCAGGTGAACAGTGTTGTCGCCGTGGGGCTTGCCGTGCTGTTCATCGCCGTCGGGCAGACTGCCGCGGCACCCCTGTTTACGGCCGCGAACGCCGCGCCGGCGTTTGGTGTGGTCTTCCTCGCCGTCCTGACCGTCTTCAAGGGCAGTCGCACCGGGATGATCGCGACGCCCGTGCTGGCGATCGCTGAGGCATGGTTGAGAGGTCTCGAGCCGGGAGTGTTGCTCGTAGCGTACGCGCCGGTGGTGCCGCTCGCCGACCTCGCGAGCCGCGGTGGCCGGCCCCTCTTCGGTCCGGGGGTACGACTCACCGGAGCCGTGTTGCTCGCCGGCGCCTGGGCACGTTCGACCGCCCTGCTCGTAGTGGTCCTGGGCGGCGCTTCGGTCGGTGTTTCGGCCGTCGTATTCCAGTTGCTCGTCCCCGGGGCCCTGATCGATATGCTCCTGGTGGCGGCCGTCTACGTTCCCCTTCGGGTCGGGATCGGCGAGCCCGGCCGGGAACCCTGGATGAGCTGGAGGTAGCGCGTGAGCCAGTTCGAATCGCCACCTCCACCCGGCCCCGGCCCGACGCGGACCCGGCCTCATGCCAATCTCGCCGGCCTCCGGATCGTCGTTGTCCTGCTCTTCGCCGTACTCGCCGTGCGGCTGGCAAACCTCCAGCTTGTTCGAGGCGAGGACTTCGCGAACCGGGCCGAGGAGAATCACCTCCGGGCCCGAAGCATCCTTCCGCCCCGCGGCTTGATTCTGGACCACAACGGCGAGGTGCTGGTCGAGAACGTTCCTATCTATGCGGCCACCATCATTCCGGAGTTCCTGCCCGACGCAGAAGATGAGCGTCGGCGGATCTATCTCTGGCTCGAGGACGTGTTGGGCGTTCCCGCCCTTCAGGTTTCGACGATGATCGAGACCGCGGAGGCAAACGATCTGGAGGGCCTGGCTTTGACGGTCAAAGAGCAGCTGACGGATACAGAGGCTCTGCTCGTCGAGGAGGCATCGGTTCGCTTTCCGGGACTCGAACTGAGCATCGCCGCCGGGCGCCGCTACCTCGCAGGGCCCTACTTCTCCCACGTGCTCGGCTACATCGGCCCGCAGACGGCCGAGGAGTTCGCACTGCTCTCCGACGAGGGCTACCAGCTGAACGAACTCGTCGGCAAGGCCGGCCTCGAATCGCGTTACGAATCGGAACTTCGCGGCGACCCGGGCGTGCAGATCATCGAGGCGGATGCTTTCGGACACATTCTGAACGTGATCGAGACGACCGATCCCGTTCCCGGTCAGAGTCTCCGGCTGTCGATTGATGGCGAGCTGCAGACGTTCGTCGCCGAACTCCTCGAAGCCACCCGGGGGGAATCCCCCGTTGCTGCTGCAGTCGTGATGGACGCCCGGACGGGCGCAATCCTCGCGCTTGTCTCGCTCCCTACCTACGACAACAATCTCTTCGCCGACCCGGACAGGCAGGCCGAGTACGGGACCCTGGTCGCGGACCCGCGGCGGCCCCTGATCAACCACGCTCTCACGCCATCCGCCCCAGGCTCCACATTCAAGCTCGTTACAGCGTCCGCTGCGCTCGAATACGGCAACATCACCGCCAACACACCGTGGGATGTGCCGAGTGCGGTTCTCCCCGTCAAGGGTGAAAACGGAGTTGTCTATGCGATACACGACTGGCGCGCTCACGGCCACCTGTCCGGCCTCAGGGCGGCGATTGCGTGGTCATCCAACATCTATTTCTCCATGGCGTCATGCGGAATACTCGGCAATCCGAATATTCGCGGACTGGGAAACGATGTCGAGGAAGCAGCCGTGCGGCTGGGCTTCTACGCCCGCGCCTTCGGTTTTGGACAAGCAACGGGCATCGACCTCGACGCGGCCGAAGAAGACGGGATCGTCCCCACACCCGAGTGGAAGCGGCGGATCCGATCCGGCCCTGCTTTCGACCCTAAGGACCGCGACTGGTTCTACGGCGACACCTGCAACACCGCGATCGGCCAGGGTGATGTGCTCGCAACTCCGATCCAGATCGCCAGAATGACAGCCGCGATCGCTAACGGGGGAGTGCTGCTTCGACCTCATGTCGTCGACTCAGTTGTCGACTCGGAAGGGAACGTGATGCGGACCATCGAGCCCGAGAGCGCCTCGGTTCCGGTCTCTGCTGAGAATCTTCAGGTCGTTCGCGAAGGAATGCGCGAGTCGGTCGAATACGGAGCAGGGGCGCGGGCGAACGTCGACGACACGGTGATCGTGGCCGGTAAGACGGGAACGGCCGAGTTCGGGACCCAGCGAGACGACGGCACATACCTGGAGCACGGTTGGTTCACCGGGTTTGCACCCTTCGATGACCCCGAAATCGTCGTCACCGTCTACTTCGAATTGGGTGTCGGAGGGATCAAGGCGGCGCCGGTTGCGGGGCGCATTTTCGAGTACTACTGGGACAGCATCAGGGAATGATCGCGCAGGCAGGAATCCGTGGCAGCTTCAGCGGTTGGGACCGCTTTGACTACCTCCTGACGGGAACGACCTTCGTTCTCGTCGCACTGGGCCTCACGCTCATCTACAGCGCCTCGGCCAGTTCCTACGACGGGCCGGCAGCATCGTTTGCCAACCCGGTCGTGCGTCAGGCTGTCTTCGCCACCTTTGCCGTCGTCGTAATGCTGGTCTTTTCTCGTATTGACTACCACCATTTAACTCACTACTCGTGGATCATGTATGCGGTCGCAATCCTGTCTCTCGTAGCGATCCTGGCGGTCGGCGAGACCGTGTACGGGTCAACGCGCTGGTTCAACATCGGACCGGTCCAGGCGCAACCGTCCGAGTTCGCGAAGCTCGCGGTCATCTGCACCCTCGCGAGGTACTTCGGTGAACACGGAGGCGACGCCCGGGATCTGAGGGCGTTCGTGATGTCTCTCCTCATCGTGCTGCCCGTTGCCGGCCTTGTGTTCCTCGAACCCGACCTCGGGACGTCCGTTGTGTTTGGGGCCATCTGGCTGGGCGTCGTTCTCGTCGCCGGAGTGAGCCGCTCTCATGTGATCGTGCTGATTGCGCTCGGACTTGCGCTCCTTCCCTTTGTGTGGACGTTTGCCGTCGCCGACTACCAGGTCGAACGCATCTCGGTGCTCATTGATCCGTACGAGGACCAGGGAGGGCTGGGCGCCGGTTACAACAACATCCAGGCGGAGGTCGCGGTCGGCTCCGGACAGATTGTCGGCAAGGGCCTCCTGAATGGTGAGCAAACACAGTTCGGATACCTCAAAGTGTCGACCAAGGATTTCATCTTCGCGGTCCTTGCGGAGGAGCTCGGCTTCGTAGGAGCGGTGACCCTGTTCATCCTCTTCGGCGTGCTGCTCTTCCGAGGCGTGCGAGTTGCAGACCTCGCCGGCGACGTCTCGGGCCAGCTTCTCGCCGTCGGCATCGTGATCCTCATACTCATGCAGGCGTTTATCAACGTTGCCGTAAACATCGGGATCTTCCCGGTGACCGGGATTCCCCTGCCGTTCGTGAGCCAGGGCGGGAGCTCGCTCGTGACGCTCTTCGCCTGCATCGGAATCCTTCAGAGCATTCTGCTCCGGCACCGGGCTTACCGGCAGACATAGCTGCGGTCAGTTCGCCTCGGTCGCGGTCTCGACAAAGGGTTTGACCGCAGCCGCGAGGACCCGATGCTGCGCGAGCTGCAGATCCGGGTCCCGCTCCAGCACGGTTGCTGCCATTTCTCGGGCCCGGATCAGCAGGTCCCGGTCGGTCAGACGCGCAACCTTCAGCATGGAGTTCAGGCCGCTCTGCTCCGTGCCCCACGCTTCCCCCTCGCCCCTCAGCTCGAGGTCTGTCTCCGCGAGGTCGAAGCCACTGTTCGTCTCGATCATCGCCTGGAGCCGGCGCACTGCGTCGGGCCCCGGCTCGTCCGTGCTGCTGAACAGGAGGCAGTAGCTCTGAGCATCCGACCGCCCTACGCGCCCCCGGAACTGGTGGAGCTGACTGAGCCCGAACCGCTCGGCTCCTTCGATCACAATCACGGTGGCCGCCGGCACGTCGATTCCGACCTCGATCACGCTGGTTGAGACCAGTGCATGGAACTCACCCGCGGCGAACCGGCTCATCACGTCGTCCTTCTGGCGGCCCGGCATGCGACCGTGAAGGAGCGCGACGCGGTAGTTCCGCAGGGGGCCTTTCCTCAGAACCTCGTACTCATCCTCCGCCGCCCGGACGTCGAGAGCCTCCGACTCCTCGACGAGGGGACAGATCACGAAGGCCTGTTCGCCCGAGTCGAGTCGTTCGCGCAGGAAATCGTACGCTTCCTCACGCTCCTCCGGCTGGACCCACACCGTCTTGACGGGGCGGCGACCGGGCGGCAGCTCGGCGATCACCGACGCCTCGAGATCGCCATAGACCGTGAGCGCCAGCGTTCTCGGGATCGGAGTGGCAGTCATGACGAGGAGATGAGGGTTGGCGCTCTTCTCTCGCAGACGTTGCCGCTGGGCGACACCGAAGCGGTGCTGTTCGTCGATGACCGCAAGACCGAGACGGGGGATGGCCACGCTCTCCTCGAGGAGAGCGTGGGTCCCGATGAGAACATCCGCGCCGCCGTTCGCGGTATCGTTGCGCAGCCGCTCCTTCTCGGAAGCCGAGAGGGAGCCCGTCATGAGCACCACCCGGACCGGCCGGTCGAGCCAGGGGGGGGCGAACAGCCCGGCTAGCGCCGCCGTCTCCTGGCCGCCGAGTAGTGAGGCGAACGACCGGTAGTGCTGTTCCGCCAGTATCTCCGTGGGAGCCATGAGCGCCGCCTGACTTCCGGACGCCACGGCCGCCATCATGGCCGCGAACGCGACGACGGTCTTGCCGCTCCCGACGTCCCCCTGGAGGAGACGAAGCATCGGGACATCGGCCGCTATGTCGGCTGTGATCTCTCCGAGGGTTCGCTCCTGGTCTGCAGTCAGTTCAAATGGCAATGCCTCGATGAGGGGCGCCAGACCGGAATCGAGGGTCAACTTCGGCGCATCCCGCTGCCGCTGCCAGCGTGCTCGCCTTTGCAGAACGGCGCACTGGATGGCGAGAAACTCCCCCAGGGCGAGCCGTCGCCGGGCGCCCTCGGCTTCCTCCTGAGAACCGGGATAGTGGATGGAGCGAATCGCCTCCTCGAGGGAGGGTTTCGCCTCCAGATGGAACTCACCGGGAATCGGGTCCGGCAGGCGCCCGGCGAGAGAATCGACCGCTGTCTTCACGGCTCTCCGGATGGCCCGCTGGCTGAGGCGGGCCGTGGCCGGATACACCGGCACCAGCCGGCCGGTGTGAACGAGGTCGGCATCGAAGGGCTCATAGTCCGGGTTCTCCATCTGGAGATGCCCGCGATAGAGCCTGACGCGTCCGGACACCGCCAGCATCTCCTGGCCGGCGAGCGCTTTGGCGACGTACGGCATGTTGAACCAGACGATCTTCAAGCGCCCGCTGGCGTCGGAGATTGTGGCCTCGGTGCCCCGCATTCTCCGCCCGAATCCCATCGTCGCGACGCGCTCGACCTTCCCTACAACAGTGACCGGGCCGGCACCCAGCTCGATCTCTCCGATCGGACGAACATCGGAGAAGTCGCTGTAGCGGCGGGGGAAATGACGAACGGCATCGCCGGCAGTTCGAACGCCGAGCTTCTCCAGCCTTGCTGCAGCGGCTCGACCGATCCCGGGGAGCCTGGTTGTGGGAGAGTCGAGCCTGAGCGGTCCGCGGTCAGGCGAGCTCCGCCCACCGGCGGCGGCGCCCTCCTTCCTGTCCCCTTCCCTGGAGCCGGCGAGCCCCGCGAGCACGGCGAGCGTGCCCCGCACCCACGCTTCCCGCTGATCGACGTTGAGCGCCCGGTAGCCCGCATCCGGCAAGGCGCGAACGCGACGGAGAAGGTCTCGCTGCCCGTGGACCCTGCCGCCCTCGACCAGGTTCACGAGAAGCCTGTCCAGCCCTCCGCTGATGGCACGGTTCTCGCAACCTTCCGCGAGCTCGGCGCGAAAGAGTGCGACCAGGCGGGCCCACTCTCCAGCGGCACCCCGGGCCCGAGCCGGAGAGCGTCTCTTCGCAGCTGAATCTGATGGAAATGCGAAGGAGTCTATGCGCACTAGTATAAGCACGTTTGCCAGAGGTGCGTACAATCCGCGGCGTGAAGATCCGACTGGCGCCATCCATCCTCACAGCAGATTTCGGCCGTCTCGCCGAGGAGGTCCGGGCGGCCGAAGCCGGTGGTGCCGATCTCCTCCATCTCGACGTCATGGATGGCCGCTTCGTGCCCAACATTACCTTCGGCCCGATGGTGATCCGGGCGCTCAGGCAGGTCACCGACCTGCCGTTCGATATCCATCTGATGATCGTCGAGCCGGAGCGCCATCTCGAGGCCTTCGCGGAGGGTGCCGAAACGGTCAACGTTCACGTGGAGGTGTCGCCCCACCTCAACCGGACTCTCGAGGCGATCCGGCGGCTTGGCTGTCGGGCCGGCGTCTGTATCAATCCGGCGACGCCCTTCGCCGCCATCGAGGAAGTGCTCCCCGACCTCGATCAGGTCATGGTGATGACGATCAATCCGGGCTGGGGAGGCCAGACCATGATCCCCTCACAGCTCGACAAGGTGAGACGCATACGGACGGCCCTCGACGAGGCGGACTTGCTCGCCTCCGTCGAGATCGACGGCGGTGTCAAGGTCGGCAACGCTCGTCAGTGCGTGGCTGCGGGGGCCGATGTGCTCGTGTGTGGGAGCAGTGTCTTCAACGGAGACGCGGCCATCGGAGAGAACCTCGCCGCGCTCCGGCAGGCAGTCGGGAGCTGAGCACCGCCGGCACGGTCAGGCCGCGAAGGTTATCGGGCGTCCTTCAGCATTGTTCGCATCTCGCGTGTGGTGAGCGGGACGCGTACCCACTTTCCGTCGACGAGGATTCGCTTCTTGTGGACGTTACGCGAAAGGATGCGGTTCTTTTTCGGTGCCTTGAGCTCCCAGCGGCCGCTGTGCCGGTGCCGGATGTGCTTCCCGAAGCCCGGCCGGAGCGGCGGGAGTCCCAGCTTCTCCCGAGTTGCGTCTCCCCTGGACATGCGAGCCCTCCTTGGGTGGGTTGTTGATCGGATCGCCTCGCCGCTACGTGACCCGCGATCAGACTTTAACGCGGCGCTCGCGGATGCGGGCGGCACGTCCGGTTCGACCCCGCAGATAGTAGAGGTTCTTGCGGCGAACGCGGCCGTGACGGGTCACTTCGATCTTATCGATGCGGGGGCTGTTGAGCGGAAAGGTCCGCTCGACACCGACCCCGCTGGCGATCTTGCGGACGGTGAAATTGGACGCCAGTCCCTTTCGCCGCTTGCGGATGACGACGCCTTCGAACACCTGGATCCGCTCCCGGCTGCCTTCCACCACCTTCGCGTGGACCTTGACCGTGTCTCCGCTCGAAAACTCCGGGCGGTCGGGGACTTCCTGCTCCGTGAGGAGCGAGTCGAGTTCATAAGCCATGATTATGTGCTCCGCTAACTGGCCAAACCAGAATAGCGGCGCTTGCTCTACTGCGCCAAGGACGCGACCCGAGATACACCGCGAGGCACAATGACGCCCGAGCCGGTCCAACTTACAATCAGCACACAATTCTACGTCAGGGACAGGAGCGAGCCTTTGGATTTCCACGATTCCCCTGAAGAAGCTGAGTTCCGTACGGTCGTTCGGGATTTCATCGACAAGGAGGCCCCGAAGCGCGGCGAGATCCAGGCCGGCATTGGCATGGGAGCCGAGCGCAGCCCCGCCTGGAAGGCCTGGGTGAAGAAGCTTGCCGACCACAAGTGGATAGCGCCTGCTTGGCCCGAGGAGTACGGCGGCGCCGGACTCTCCGTCATGGAGCAGTTCATCTTCAATTCTGAGATGGCCGAGAGGCGCGTGCCTCGCCCCGGAGGGATCGCTACAGGTTTCGCCGGGCCGACCCTCATCGTGCACGGCACAGAGGAGCAGAAGAAGAAGCTGCTCCCCGAGATCCTCACCGGCGAAACCGTATGGTGCCAGGGTTACAGCGAACCGGGCGCAGGCTCCGATCTCGCATCGCTCCAGACCCGCGCCATCCGCGACGCCGACGACTTTGTGGTCAACGGGCAGAAGATCTGGACCTCGGGCGGTCACATGGCGAAGTGGATGATCCTCCTCGCCCGAACCGACCCCGAGGCCCCAAAGCACCGTGGAATCACCTACTTCATCGTCGATATGAAGTCCCCCGGCATCACAGTGCGGCCGCTCATCAACATGGCGGACTCACATGAGTTCAACGAGGTCTTCTTCGAGGATGTCCGCGTGCCGGCCGCCAACGTCATCGGTGAGGAGAACCGCGGTTGGTATCTTGCCCAGACGACACTGAGCTTCGAGCGCTCCAACATCGGCTCCGCAATCGGGACCCGGCAGAACGTCGAGGACCTCGCCAGGTACGCCCGCGACGCCGGCAACCAGTCGACGTTGAGTCACAACAGGGCACTCCGGGGCGAGCTCACCGAGCGCCTCGTCGAGGCCCAGGTGGCCACGATGATGAGCTACAAGATCATCTCGATTCAGGCGAAAGAGGGCGTTGCGCCGGGTCACGAGGCAAGCGTGGCCAAGCTCTACGGGACCGAACTCAACCAGCGCGTTTATCGGACTGCGCTGAAGATGCTGGGCCTCTACGGACAGCTCGACGCCAAGAGCGAAGGCGACGTGCCGAGGCGCGGCCGCATCAAGTACATGTACCTGCGCTCTGTCGCCAACACCATCGAAGGTGGGACCAGCGAGATCCAGCGGAACATCATCGCCACCCGCGGTCTCGGACTTCCCCGAGCCTGACAACGATTACCGGATGCCCCGCCGGGGGCATCCGGTTCTTCATTCCATGAGGTCGCCGACACCCAGCAGGGAAGAGGTTCTTCGTCAGGTTGACGAAGCATGGGCGACGTTTCGCGGCGCGGTCCAGCGGCGCCGGGTCAGGGAATTGCCCCAGTCTCCTTCATCGCGATGATCCGGTCCCAGTCGTAGCCGAGCTCCTCGAGAATGAACTCGGTGTCCTGGCCCAGCTCAGGCGCCCAGCTGCGCATCTCCACAGGGGTCGCCGAGAAAGTCGCGGGGGTCGCAACCTGGCGGACCGGACCGGCGTCTGTTCCCACCTCCACGAAGCACCCGGCAGCCTCAGCCACCGGGTCGGCCGCGACCTCGTCGAGCGACTGGACCGGTGCAAACCAGACGTTTTCGCGTTCGAAGATGGGAGCCCACTCGGCCAGCGGGCGCTCTGCGAAGACCGGGTCCAGCTCGTCGACCAGCGCCGGTGCATTGAGCATCCGCGCCGGGATGTCCACGAAGCGAGGATCATCCAGTAGATCGGGGCGGCCGATCGCACGAATGATATCCGGCCAGTGACGGTCGCCCTGGAGGAGGAGGAGCCAGAACCAGCGGCCTTCGCTGTCGCGGAATGAATTGATGATGGGATTGGGTGAGTGGCGCCTGTCGAAGGGGACAATCGGGAGCCCGGAGCGGAGGACCGTGTTGAGGTCCCAGCCCATCATGTAGGCCCCGATCCGGAGTAGTGACACGGCCACGAACTGGCCCTCCCCCGTACGTTCCCGGTGGTAGAGAGCGGCTGCGACCGCTCCGGCCCCGTTGGCGCCCGCCATGTGATCGCCCATGCCTCCCCGCTGGACCGGAGGCTCGCCCTTGCCGTCCGCCATCAGGCTGGCTGCAACGCCGCCACGCGACCAGAACGCGCCCACGTCGTACGCGGCGGTGTTCGCGGCCTCCCCGACCGGGCCGTATCCGTTTACCTGGCAGTAGATGAGTCGCGGACTTCGCTGCCGGCAGGACTCGTAATCGAGCCCGAGTCGCTCGAGTCCTCCCGGTCGAACATTCGTAACGAAGACATCCGCGCGGTCCACCAGCTTCAGGGCCGCCTCCAGACCATCGGGCGTCTTCAAGTCCAGAGCGATGCTGCGCTTGTTCCGGTTGTCGAGTTCGAAAGGGGGATTGATCTCGACGCCCAGGGAAGCGAAGAGCCCGCGGAAAGGATCACCCTCGGGCGGCTCTATCTTGATGACGTCTGCTCCCCAGTCTCCGAGCATCCCGGCGCAGGAGGGTCCCGCAACCCAGACTCCGATCTCGACGACTCTGATCCCCTGCAAAGGCCCGGCCATGCGCAGCTCCTCGAAATGACTTCGAGTCAGCCTACGCTCCCGGAATGAGTGAGTGAATACGGTATCTCCGGGGTAGTGTCCGAAACAGGACCCTGCCTCTCCGGAGGAGCAGAAGCTGCCGCCCGATCCCCGGCGGCGGCGGACATTTGCTCAGGCGAGCGAGCGAATGCGGTCGGGAAAGATCCGTACGGTTACCCAGTCTCCGGCGCCCTTCGCCCAGGACTCGAGAGTCTGCCTGGCCTTCTCCTCGCTGTAGTAGCGTGGTGCCAGCCGGCTGGCCACTTCCCAACCGCCGTCCTCTATCACCGCTTTCCCCTCGATGGTGACCCACGCCTCCGGCTCCCCGGTCGCGGTTTCTACAGTCAGCGCAACCCGCGAGTCGCGTTGCAGATGCCGTATCTTCGGGCTCTTCCGCGAGGTGAACGCCCGCGCTTCGCGCCCATCCCACTCGAACCAGAGCGGTACGACGGTCGGCGCCCCGTCCGCCTTCAAATAGCACAGCTTCGCGATACGCGGTTGCGCCAGGAATCGGTCCCGCTCTTCGACGCTCATCTGCGCCATCTCAGCTTTTCCCCTCTTGCTGCCGCTGCCACTCGAGGACGAACGGGTTGTGCTGCTGCTCGAACTGAATCGTGGTCTCTTCCATATGCCCCGGCAGGACAACTGTGTCTTCCGGGAGGGTCAGGAGCCGCTTGCAGATGCTCTGCATCTCAAGTCCAAAGTCCCCGCCGGGGAAGTCCGTTCGCCCGATGGAACCGCGGAACAGAGTGTCTCCGCTGAAGAGAACGCCATCCGTGTAGTAGCTGACGCTTCCCGCCGTGTGTCCCGGGGTTGTGATGACCTGAAGGCGGATCCCGTCGACCTCCACGATGTCTCCGTCGACGACGAACCCGTTAGGGTCCGGCGGGCCCTTCTCGATGTCAATTCCGAAACGGTCGGCGGCGCCCTTCCAGCCCTCTCGCAGGAGAGTCAGATCCGACTCATGGAGGAGGAAGCCGGCGGCCGTGGAGCTATGGATCCCGTGCACTCCGAGGATGTGGTCAACATGAGCATGAGAGTTGGCGATCAGCTTGATCCGCACCCCCATGTCCCTGGCCAGTGCCATTATCTCGTCCGGCTGATCACCGGGGTCTATACAGATCGCCTCGCCGGATCGCCGGTTGCCGATCACCCAGCAGTTCTCCTGGAACACGCCGACGACCATGCCCCGCACCATCAGTTCGTTCGCAACTTCCATACGGAGAGGATAGACGAGTTCGGGGTTCCGAGTGCCGAGTTCCGAGTTCCGGGTGCCGGGTTCCGAGGGCCGTCAGCTGTTAACTTCACGGGGTGCCGGACCCTGAG
>CAZHMF010000010.1:38751-40142 GCA_964533605.1 uncultured Anaerolineaceae bacterium | reverse complement strand
GCGCGAACTCGGTGTCGTCGAACTGACGCCAGTCGAAGGCCTCGAAGAACGGCTCGTGCTCGGCCGCATCGTAGATCCCGTCCAGATAGAGGTGGGCACGGCGCACAGCGGCAAAGGAGTCGGCCATCTTGCGCATGTGCCCCTCGAAGACACCGATGGCGACGGAGGGGGCATCCTGGAAGAGGTGGTTCACCCATGGGTAGGGATAGGGGTTGTAGGGGAAGGTGCTGCCCCAGACGGACGAACAACCCGTGCTGTTGGCCATGCCCAGAGAAGCCCGGCCGCGGCCGCTCGGCCCCTCGACGTAGCGCCAGCGGAGGTCCTCGAGTTCCTTGCGGGTCCGGGCCAGGCGGGCGATCTCCTCACGGGCGCCGGCCGGGACCGACACGGAAAGAGTCTTGCCGTCGGGGAGCACTGCCGCGCTATCCGGGTCTGTTCCCGCCGCGAGAAGCTGGCGGCCGCGCTCGAGGAGAGCATCGATGAGCGAATCGAGCTCGCTCACAAACTCCTTCACGCGCGGCTGCATCATCGCCTCGATCGTGGAGGTCACGAGGTGGAGCGAGGTCTTCTCGCCACAGCCCATGCAGGCCCCGTCGCCTCCGAGCATCGACTGATAGATGTCCTTCTTGAGGAGGAGGGTCGGCAGGACGCCAATCCCCTCTTCCAGGTTTGACACGTTGACGAACCGGTCCTCCGTATCGGGAAGCTGTTCCCAGAGATCCCAGTTCTTGCGCAACCGGGAGACGATCTCAGCGTCCTGGCGCACGGTGACGAGCGCGTCCTCGGGGCAGACATCGACGCAGATATTGCAGCCCTTGCAGGCGGAGGGGTTCACCGTAATGGAGAGCAACCCTCCCTCCCCGTCGCCCCTGCGCTCGGGCAGGTCGAAGAATGGCACCGTCTTGGCGAGCGGGAACTCGCGGAGGCGGTCGCGGACGGCCTCAAACTCCTCGTCAAACGCCTTCCGCTCACCGGTTGACCCGCCGAATTCTCGTTGGATCGAGGCGTACGCCTTCGTCAGGGCTGCTTCGAAGGTGGTGAACGGACCGGCTCTCA
This sequence comes from uncultured Anaerolineaceae bacterium, assembly GCA_964533605.1. GTDB lineage: Bacteria > Chloroflexota > Dehalococcoidia > Tepidiformales > Tepidiformaceae > DASCML01. The sequence goes on along the minus strand of CAZHMF010000010.1, from coordinate 39,086 downwards.
GCTGCGTCTTCACCGCGTCCGCCAGCTGCGGAATGACAGCGCCGAGGCTGGTTGCCGAAGGCTCACCAGCGGTATCGGTGAGTGCAGTCGCAAGTATGTCCTCCACCGAACTCACCAGCCCGGGGATGGCGGAATCCGGGCACTGCGTCCAGCACTGAGCGCATCCCGTGCATTTCTCCGGCACGAAGTCCGGCACTTCGAATCGAACCGCAGTCATGTCGCGGGTGGTGCTCGTGGCGGCCGGGATGGCGCTGATGGCGGCAAACGGATCAGCGATCGGATCCTCACCGACGTTGCACACGCCGCAGACCTGCTCGAAGAAGCGGCGGGCGTTC
>CAZHMF010000010.1:35947-38651 GCA_964533605.1 uncultured Anaerolineaceae bacterium | reverse complement strand
TCGAGGAGAGGCGAAACCGCAAAGAAGGCGCCCATGAAGGCCGCTCCCTGCATGCGGTAGCGGAGCTCGGCTGAGCTCGCTTCGTCGCCGGCGATCTTGAATCCGTCGAGGGAGTAGAGCCGGATTCGCCGCTCGCGGATCGTGTTCTGGGCGGCTTCGGGAAGCGAGTCCCAGAGGTCCTCCGGTGCCCGGTCACTCTGGATGATGAATGTGCCGTCCTCGACGAGGCCTGCGAGAGGGTCGGAATGACCGAACACGTTCGGGTCCGGTGAGAGGACGACATCGACCTGCTTCAGCTCGGCGTTCAGACGGATGGGTTCGGGGCTCAGCTTGGCGAAGAACGTCGTCGGCTGGCCCTTCTTTTCGGAGCCGTACTTGGGGTTGGCCTGGACGTTCAAGCCGAGCAGCTCGAAGGTCGTCATGACCAGATTCTTACCGGTCGTAATTGCACCCCAGCCGCCGACGGAGTGCATGCGGAGGGCGATGGCGCCTTCGGGAAGGAGGCTCGGGCGGTCGTTTGAGTGGAGGCTCAGTTGGCCCAGAGAGGGGTACTCGCGGACGAGTTCGTCTTGCCAGCCGGCCAGCCCCGCGGCGCGCGAGCTGTCCCGGACAAAGTCGAAACCGAGGTAGAAGTTCCGCGTGCCGGGGCCGGCCCCCGTCATGTTCTCGACGGCTGCGATGAGGTCCGACGGCTGGAGGTCACGGCTTCCAAAGCCAAAGCCCCCGCTGAAGAAGGAGGGGATGTCCGAAGCGGCCAACGGCTCCAGTCCTTCGTGGGCCGGCGCGCCCGCGGTCCGTTCCAGACCTTTGGTCATGGCGGCGCGGATCTCCCGGAGCAAGGGGAGGTCTACGGCGAGGGGCTGGTCGACGCGCTCGAGAACAGTAACCGCCGTCTTCCCCTTGAGCATGCGAGTAATCAGGTCGGCGGGGAACGGTCTGAACATGACGAGGTTGAGTACGCCGACCTTGAGACCGCGTGATTGACGGAGATAATCGGCGACGCCCTCCGCATTGCTGACGACCGAGCCCTGGCCGGCGATGACGTACTCGGCGTCCTCGAGGCGGTAGCCGAGGGCGCGAGCGTAGCGGCGGCCCGTCAGCTCGTTGTACTCATCGAACGCCCGGTCTGCCAGGGGCGCGACGTGATCGAAGTAGAACGGTCGCTGGGCGGCGACGCCCTGAGCGTAGGCGTCCTGATTCTGCACGGGGCCGAGGATGGCGGGATAGTCGAGGTCGAACAGTTCGGGTATTCGGCGACGGGTAGGGCCGAAGACCAGGCGCTGGGCCGGCGTCGGGGAATCGATGTTGTCTGCCGGGTCCCCGAGGTACTCCTTGATGAGCTCACGTTCGGGGAGCAGCAGGGACTCGATGACGTGGCTGGTGAGAAAGCCGTCCTGCGCGCAGAGCCCGGGGGTGAGCGCCAGCTCGGCGATCCGGTGCGCGATGACCGTGAGGTCGGCGATGTGTTGAACGTTCTTGCCGAAGAGCTGGAAGAAGCCGGAGTCGTCGACGGCGTGATAGTCGTCGTGCCCGGCGTGTACGTTGAGGGCCTGCTTGGTCATGGCCCGAGCGGCCACGTTCAGGACATAAGTAAGGCGCTTGCCGGCGGCGGCGTACAGCGACTCGTGCATGTAGGCGACGCCCTGGCCGCTCGAGAAGTTGGTCGCGCGGAGGCCGGTCATGCTGAGGCCGGCGGTCACGGCTGCTGCGGCGTGCTCCCCTTCGGGCTCGAAGAAGATGAGGCGGCGGCCGTTCACATTGGTCCGGCCCGCGGCGGTAGCCGCAGCCCAGCCCTCGCCCATCTGGGTCGAGGGAGTGATGGGGTATGCTCCCGCAGCATCGCTGGCAGCCGTTTCTACGTGCACGACCGCTGAGCTGCCATCTTCTGCAGCCGGCACTCCCGGGAACCTGGGACTCACCTAGTTTCCTCCGCCCGGCAACGCCTCATTGAGACCGATCGCCCTCCCCCTCATCCTGCCCCACGACGCTCGGCCCCGGGGGCTTCGCCGGGCGAAGACTACTCCCCGGCAGACATAGGCGCCACCGTCTCCGAGCTGCACCATCCATACATTAAAGCTATGACAGCCGAATCTGCCACCGCTCCCGCAACGGCGGGTTAGAGCCCCTCGAGATCCGCGTTCGCGAGCAGCCACGATGCCAGGGCATCAACGGGATCGATGGGCTGATCTGTCTGGTGCTCGGCGTCTGCCGATACATCCTCGGCCGGCGCCGGGGTGGGTGCGCGGGCGGCGAGGGTCGATTCTCCCGAAGTTGGCTCCGTGGAGGCTGCGAGGAGCTTCAGCAGGGCCAGGTCCTCACTCTGCTGCGAGGTCGACGTGTTGCTGTGTGGAACCGTCATGGCTGCGTCGGGCAGGGACACCACTTCGAGCCCGGAGAAGCCGCTTCCGGACGGCAGGTGGCGAAACTGGGCGGCACCCTCCGGGACCAGCGCCAGGACCGCCGGTCCCTGCCAGCCGGCGGGGATCTCCAGCTCCTCCGAGTTGCTGGTCTGAAGTGTGAAGACTCCGGGGCTGAGAAGGCGGGCGAGCGGGGCCGGCGCCGTCGGTCCGTCGATGACGAGCACGAAGCATTGCCGGCCGTCGAGGAAGGCGGAGAGTCCGGCCGCGGAGACATCCGAACCCCCCGTCTCGATGATCAGCGGTGGCGCGATTCCCCTCTCGGACTGACTCCATTGGCGGTAGGG
>CAZHMF010000010.1:21207-35847 GCA_964533605.1 uncultured Anaerolineaceae bacterium | reverse complement strand
CGATGATCAGCGGTGGCGCGATTCCCCTCTCGGACTGACTCCATTGGCGGTAGGGGAAGCTGTCTGGAACCGTCGCTCGTTCGGCCTTGCTCCCGGCTGCGGGAGATTGGCCAACCAGCCGGGCTGCTGCGAACGCGCGTCCGGCGTCCGCCAGACAGGAATCGGCGACCTGGACCAGATCTGCGCCGGCCGGAAGCCGCACATGAAACAGGCCATCCCCTCTCTCCTGGAGTGATGTCAGGATGGAGTGAGCCTTCGCAGCCGCCTCTATCCAACCCTCGCCGGGAGGACGGACGGGTGCCGAGAGTGCGGCGAATCGGGCCGCGTCGACCTTTCCCGCCGCGAAGAGCCCGAGTGCTGCCGCCGCCCCTCCGGCGCCGTTGTCCGACCGGCGGTTGGCCTCCAGGCGGCTGCCTATCTGTTCGGCCGTGATCGCAAGCGATGAGCTGAACGCCGCTGCTCGGTCCGCAATGGTCCGGAAGGCGGCCGCCAGGTGCTCCTCAGACGGCATGCTTGTCCAACTCCTGCTCCAGGACCTCGACACGCTGCCGGTTGGACCTCACAGGGAGACTTCTCGTCACGTCGTATCGAGGCCGGTTTGGGTCACAGTAGAAGAGCCCCAGCTTCGTGCCTCCCTCGGACGCGAGCCGTCGAGCCTCGTCGAGGTCGTGGGGATCGTGATTGATCCGGGTTGGGTAGGCCCTGGCGAGGGCGGGAACTACGACTCCGGACTGATGCTCGAGGAGTTCGACTGAGGCCGGCCTCTCCCGCGCCGCGGCGAAGATGTCGTCGCTGAACTTCGGGCAGCGCTGGAGGATGCGAACGAACGAGAAGCCCGGATGCCGGTAGGCCGCTTTGAGGGTCTCGAAGAGATGCGGCGGGAGCCACTCCGCCGTCTGGGCGACAAAGGAGGCGTTGCTTATCCCGAGCGTTGCCGATACCGGGTCGAGGGCCGGCAGGTAGGAGCCTCCGGGCTGGGTGAGAGTGGCGTGTCCCTGGGGGGTGGTGGGCGAGGTCTGATTCTTAGTCAGTCCGTAGACGTTGTTGTCGAGCAGGAGCGCCACCATGTTGCTGTTGTACCGGGTCGCATGGAGCCAGTGACCGGCGCCGATGGATGTGCAGTCCCCGTCGCCCATTACGACGAACACGTTGAGGTCGGGCCGGTGCAGTTTAATGCCGGTCGCGACCGGCAGTGCGCGACCGTGGAGGCCATGGAACCCATACGTCTTCATGTAGTGGGGAACCCGGCTGGAACATCCGATTCCGGAGACGAAGACGGTCTTCTCGGGCGCCAGCCCCTCCTCAGCGAGAAGGCGCTGCATCGAAGCGAGCACCGAGTGATCGCCACAGCCCGGGCACCAGCGCGGTGTGCCGCTCTCGAAGTCCGAGAGCGTCAGCTCGTCGAATCTGTCTGGAGCGAGTCCGAGAAGGGAACAGGCAGCGGTACTCATGGTCTACCTCCGTCCGGCATCTGGCGCTTGATGGCCGATTCAATCGCCCCCGGCCGCAGCGGTTCGCCCGGGATTCGGGTCCAGCAATCAACGTCGACTAGGGTAGTTGCTCTGAGGAGCCAGGAGAGCTGGCCACGCCGCCGGTTCTCCGCGGTGATGAACGGATCCTGTGGGTTGTCGGAATAGTTGATTTCGACGGTCATCACCCTGGCAAAGCGTTGGAAGATCTCCTTCAGTCCGGGCGGGAGTGGCGAGAGAAACCCGAGGTGAAGGGAAGAGACGGCGAGACCTTCGGCACGGGCCCGCTCGACGGCCTCCTCGATTGCTCCCCGTGTGCTCCCCCAGCCGACGACGAGGAGGTCGCCGGACTCGTCTCCGTTCACCGCCGGCGTCTCCAGTGTCTGCTGTAGGACCGCCAGTTTGCGGCTCCGCATGGTGGACGACCGTTCGTGAACGTCAGCCGTATAAGCGATGACGCTCGACTCATCATGGGAGAGGCCGGTCATCGTGAACATCCCCCCCGGTCTTCCGGGAACGATGCGCTGAGAGAGCCCGGTCTCGGGATCCCAGGCGTAGGGCCTGGTGCCCTCCGGCACTGCCGAGAGGTCGGGGTAGGGGGCGAACCAGGCCGTGTCGATATGGGGCCTCGGGAAGGGCTGGACTCCTGTTGCCAGGTTGGCGTCCGAGAGGACGATCACGAGTGTCCGGAAGGTCTCGGCAATCCGCCGGGCTGTGACCATCACATGGAAACACTCCTCGATGGTCGATGGCGCCATGACGACGTGGGGGGCATCGCCGGGTTGCCCGAAGATGGCGGCCAGCAGATCGGATTGCTCGACTTTCGTCGGGAGCCCCGTGGCCGGTCCGCCGCGCTGAACATCGACGACGACCAGCGGCGTCTCGGTCATCACGGAGAGGCCGAGGAATTCCGTCTTCAGCGCCAGGCCGGGGCCGGACGTGATGGTGAACGCCACCTTGCCGGCGTAGGAGGCGCCGGTCGCGATGCCGGCTGCCGCGATTTCGTCCTCCGCCTGGTGGAGCACGCCGCCGGCCTTCTGGAAGACCTCGGCGAGGTAGTGAGAGACGGACGTTGCCGGTGTAATCGGATACATCGAAGCAAGTTCCATGCCGGCCGCGATCGCCCCCAGCGCCAGAGCTTCGTTTCCGTTCATGACGACCATGTTGTCGGCGGTCTTGTGGCGCGGGACTTCGACCCGAAAGTCGAGGTTGCTTCCCGCCCAATCCCGACCCAGGTCATAGAGAGCTACGTTCTTCTCGTAGACCTCCTGCGACTTCCGGCGGAAGGTGTTGGCGATCTGGTCGCAGACGAGCCCGCGGTCGAGCCCGTAGACACCGCCCAGGATTCCCAGAACGAACATGTTCTTGCCCAGCGCCGGGTTGTCCACAACCTGCAGGCAGATCTCCTCCATCGGGACCTCGATGATCCTGTAGGAGCCGTCGCCGAGTTCGGCCATCGCGGCCGCCCATTCGGCCTGAATCCCCTGGTCCGGGTGTCTGGACCAGGAGTTCTCGATGATGATCACGGCCTCGGGATCGAGGGCCTCCAGGCGGTGGCGGGAGAGAAGAGCCTGCTCGTTGAAGGCGACTACGAGGTCCGCACGGTCGCCCCAGTTCGTGACGGGGCCCGAGCCGATCCTGATCCTGTTGCCGCTCGCACCATCCAGGGTTCGCGGCGGAGGCTGAATCTCCGCCGGGATGATCTCGACGGTCCAGACGCCGTTTCCCATCTTGGCGCTGACCGTGCCGAAGATCTGGCCGCACTTCTGAGCACCCTCGCCGGAGTCGGAGACGATCTCAACTATGTGGCTAGAACTAGTGATTAGCTGAGAACCATCAGGCCTGTCCGGTACCTCGGTCGAGGTCGGGCCCGGCATCGGAGATTCGCTGATCATTGTGCATCCGTTATCCCGCTCGGCGCTGGAAGCGCACTGACCGGGGACTGAGGGCGGGCTGGTCTCGGGGGACAGGTCAACGGACCGTGCTACACCGCTCGTCCGCCCCTCTTCCGCCCACGCAGGCACGATAACTCTCCCGCATCGATGGCGCCATCCGCAAGGGGGCGTCCACTTGAGCCCGGAGTGAGTGCGGGTCGGCAGGGCGTACCCAGCCGCTTATAGTCGACTCAGAGGTCCGTCCTCCGGCACCGAGCCGGAAGAAGAAGAGAGGGTTCAGATGACGATTCAGACCCGAAGCGAGACTCCTGCCATGGCCGACGGCTCTTCTGCCGGACGGCTCAACCCGCTGTCCGCCGGTGCTTCGATGCCGGTCGACGCACCCTACTACCAGAGCCCGCCGTTTCACTATCGCGACGCCCAGTCGATGGCCATCGCTTACGAGACCGATGCCGGGGCGGCCGCCGAGATGCTCCCCGAAGGGCTCGAACTGACGTCGCCGGCCGTCGCAACGCTTTCGTTCATCCGCTATCCGTTCTCGACGTTCGGGCCCTACGACGAGGTGATACTCGGGATCGTTTGCCGTTGGCAGGAAGAGCCCGGCAGTTACATCGCTCACATCGTCGTGAACACAGTTCCACCGCTCGTCGCCGGCCGCGAGATCTGGGGATATCCGAAGAAGCTCGCGCGGATCGAGATCGCCCAGGATGAGGAGATGATGACGGGTATCATGGAGCGTCCCGACGGGATCCGGATCGCCACGGCAGCGATGCGGATCGAGAGCCCCCTCGAGGTCGGTCCGCCGGCACGCGGCGCCGGCCTGTCGCTGCGGGTCATCCCAAGCGTCGAGGAGGGGAAGCCACCCTCGCTCGCGGAGCTGATAGCGACGCGCAGCACTTCGACCGTCCACGAAGCCTGGTCGGGCACCGGGACCGTCTCGTACGACGGCCGGTCCGACCTCGATCCCTGGCATCTGCTGCCCGTGGAGCGCGTTCTCAACGCGACCTTCAGGAGGTTCGACATGCTGCTGCCGCACGGTGAGGTGATTCGCACCTACAAGTAGGCCGGCGACGGAGCTTACTTCCGGTAAGTGCGTCTTTACGGCCGCGAAGCCGGCCGAGGCGCTGGTCGCGAAGGGCGGCATGTTCCACGGGGTCGAGCTCTGGGTGGGTGAACTCCCGGCCGGGGACAAGATGCTGTCTCCCCGCTACCAGAGCGGCGGAGGCAATCCGAACGCGAGGTTGCTGCCGGGTTGATCGGCGGCGCGACAAGCGCCTATAACGCACCGCATGACGGAACCGGCATCCCCGCCTCTCCAGGGGCTCCGCGTGTTGGACCTGACCAACCGCCGGGGCGAAATGGCGGGCCGTCTGCTCGCCGATCTCGGAGCCTTCGTGCTCAAGGTGGAGCCCCCCGGCGGGGTCGACTCGCGCCGGCTTCCGCCCTTCGATGAACGTCCGGGGCGCGAAGGCGATTCGCTCTACTGGGCTTCTCTGGGACGGGGAAAGCGAAGCGCCGTTCTCGATCTCGATTCGGAGGACGGGCGCCGCTCTCTGCGCGCCCTCTGCCGGGTGGCGGACGTCCTCGTCGAATCGCTCGCGCCGGGATACCTGGAGGGCCGGGGGCTGGGCTACGCCCCTCTCGCTGCGGTCAACCCGGGGCTCGTGTACTGCTCGATCACGCCGTTTGGAGCGGATGGCCCGAAGGCCACCTGGCCCGCGAGTGAGCTGACGGTGGAGGCGGCTGCCGGGCGTGTGTCTCAGCAGGGCGATCCCGACCGGCCTCCGATCCCGATCGGTTACCCTCAGTCCGCCTTCCATGGCGGTGCTCAAGCAGCGGCCGACATTGTCGTCGCTCTCAACGAGAGGGAGCGCTCGGGGCTCGGCCAGCGGTTGGACACGTCCATCCAGGCGGCGATGACCTGGACCCTCATGGACGCGACCGGGTATCCGCCGGCCCTCGGGACCGACCCTCCGGGAACCGGGGATGACCGGGAGATGATGGCCGGACCGCCGGGACTGCCCGCCGTGCCGTGCAAGGACGGCGCCGTCCTCGCCACCATCCTTCCCGACCAGGCGCAATCGCTCATCGTCACTCTGTCGGGCGAGGAGTCCGTGCGGGCGCTCTGGGGAGGTGAGGAACCGAGCCATGCGGAGATCGACCCGATGGTGGCGCTTGCTGCACTCGAAGCCTTCATCGCCACCAGGACCAAGCAGGAGCTCATGGAGTGGGCCGTCGAGAACCGGGTCAGAGTCGCGCCGGTCAACACGACGCGGGATGTGCTTCACTCACCGCACCTCGCCGGCCGGGAGTTCTTCCGGCGCCGTGACGGGAGGGCTCACGGCTTACCCCCGGCCCGGTTTACGCGCACGCCTCAGCTGGTTCATCTGGAGGCGCCCGACGTCGGCGCAGATCAGGAGTCGATACGAAGGGGATGGCCGGAGGGCGCGAGGCCCGGCGAACAAGTGCCCCCCGTAGCCCGGGGCGAGCGGGACGGGGACGCCTTTGCGGGCCTCCGCGTCGCGGACTTCAGCTGGGTGGCGGCGGGACCGCTCACAGCCAAGGCTCTGGCCGACCACGGTGCCACCGTCGTGCGCGTCGAGTCGTCCACACGCATCGACCTGATCCGCCAGCTGCCCCCGTTCATGGGTGGGATCCTGGACCTGGAGCACAGCCGCTGGTACGCGAATGTCAACACGTCCAAGCTCGGATTGACGCTGGACCTGAGTGCCCCTGACGGGAGAGAGCTTGCAAGGCGGCTTTGTGACTGGGCGGACGTCGTCATCGAGAGCTATACGCCGGGTGTGATGGCGCGGCTGGGCCTGGGCTACGAGGAGCTCCGCCGGGATCATCCCGAGCTGATCATGCTGAGTACATGTTTGATGGGACAGAAGGGGCCGTGGGCCAGCTACGGGGGATATGGCAATCACGGGGCCGGTATCTCCGGATTCCACCTGATCACCGGCTGGCCCGACCGCATCCCCTGCGGGCCGGCCGGACCCTACACGGACGTCGTGACCCCGCGGTTCCTGGTGGCGGCCGCAGGCGCGGCTCTGCTCGAGCGCCGGCGAAGTGGCCGCGGTCAGCACATCGAGCTATCGCAGGTAGAGGCCGCTGTTCATTTTCTCGAACCTCTCATTCTGGACGAGAGCGTCAACGGCCGGACGGCCGAGCCCGCCGGGCTGCTGAAGTCGTCGGTGTACCCCGGCGGCGTTTACGCAACCGCCGGGACCCAGCGATACATCGCCATCTCCGTCGAGACGACCGCGCAATGGAAGGCCCTCTGCGAGCTGCTGCCCCGGGGCGCCCTGGATGGAGTGACCTTCGAAGGCGCCGCGACGGCTGAAGAGGACCGCGAGGAGCTCTCCCGGATACTCGCCTCCTGGACTGTCGATCGGGATGGTCGGGAACTCGAGGCGGACCTGATCGAGAATGGCATCCCGGCGTCGGTCGTACAGAGGCCAACGGACCTCTACGAAGATCCCCAGCTGCTGCACCGTGGCTTCTTCGTCGAACTCGAACATCCGAAGACCGGCGTGACGCCGTACGACGGGTTCGCCACCCGCTTCTCGGCGATGACCCGGACGCTCCGCCGCCCGGCCCCACTCCTCGGTGCGGACAACGAGTTCGTCCTCCAATCGCTGCTCGGCCTCTCGCAGCCGGATATCGACAGATACATCGAGGCCGGGGCGGTCCGATAGCGATCCGTCGGAGGCCAGGATCCCGCCTTTGCTCGGAGGACCCCTTTACCCGTCCTCGTCCTCGTTGTACGCAAACGCACCGGCCAGGATTGAGGCGAAGACGGTGAGGATGATCAGTGCGAAGGCGACCTGCGCGAGGAATGGGATGGTCACGAATCCGAAGTAATTGATCCACCGATGCGAACAGGACACACCCGCTGAGCAGAAGCCGGAGTTGTGAACGAATGCGTTCTGGAGCAGGTAGTGATACGTCGATACTCCGAATCCGATCAGTGACAGCGGCAGTACGTACGCCGGAAGACGGCGATCGCGCGTGAGTATCCCCACCAGGATGATGACTACGAGCGGGTACATCAGGATCCGCTGGAACCAGCAGAGCTCGCACGGCAGATAGTCGCGAATCTCGCTGAAATAGAGGCTCCCCAGAGTTGCCGTCAGGGCCACGAGCAACGCGAATTTGGGACCGTGATCGGCGATGACGTCGAGCAGTGCGTCCCCTGAGAAGTGCGTCTCCCGAAGGCTCACAGACGGCTCCAATCGGCCCCTGAGGCCGGTGTTCCTCCAATGATGACAGTGTCGCGTCAGTGCTCAACCGGACGTCCGGGCGCGAGCTTCCAGCCGGCTCGGTCGCGCTGCCGAACCCGCACCCGCCGCGCCGGATATGGGCGATCCCTTCAGGGTCGGGACTGCTGGCCGCCGCCGCCCGGCTCGAGCCATTGGTTGAACGCCGGCGGGCGCCGTTGCTGGAACGCCGACACGCCCTCGCGGGCGTCCGGGTGGTGATCAGAGACGGCCGTCTTGGCGGCGATGTCGTCCAGTGCGTGAGCGAAAGTCTGCTCGGCTGCGTTGTAGATCGAACGCTTGAGCAATCGCATCGCGACCTGAGGGCCGTTTGCCAGCTCCCGCGCGAGATCGAGGGCCCGGCCTTCGAGCTCCTCGGGCGGAACGGCCTCGTGTACGAGGCCGGCTTCCGCCGCCTCCGCACCGGTCAGGACCAGGTTCCGCAGCATGAAGGAGAGCGCCCGGCCCAGTCCCAGGTGCTGAATCAGCAGATAATGCCCGCCTTCGTCCGGCAGCAGCGCGAACCGGAGGGTCCCACTCCGCAAGCGTGCGCTCGTCGACGCGATCCGGAAGTCACATGCCAGTGCGAGCGACAGCCCCGTCTGCACGGCCTCCCCGTTGATCGCGGCGATGCTGATCTTGTCGAGATTGCGGACCGCCACATTCAGGGCCTGGGAGATCGCCCTCAGCCCATCGTATGTACCGATGGGAGTCCGGTGGCCGGCGCCGATCGCCGGGACGAGTGCCTTCCCGTCCGGCGCCGGCCGGCCGCTGATGTCGTCGCCCGCGGAGAATGCCCGTCCCGTCCCGGTGAACATCACGACCCGGACGGCGTCGTCCATTTGTGCCTGTGTGAGCACCTCCACGAGGTCGCGCTTCATCCCCTGGGTCATACCGTTGAGGCGCTCCGGCTGATTGAATGTGGCAATGAGGATCCCCGGCTCCTCCATCCTCAGCTCGAAGCCACGGTATTCGCCGAGTTCCATCGTCTCCTCCTCGGGCCTGCCGTTCTGACGTGATGGGAGGTCCGATTGGAGGTCTCCCGGCGGCGGACCACTGTGCCGGCAGTCTACGGCAGGCCGGGCGCAACCGGACTTCCTTCGTGTACAGTCCATCCACACTGCATTCCGGAGGCTCCATGGACATCTCCAACGAGCGCCTGCTCGATCTCCACCGGCGGATGGTTCGAATTAGAACGTTCGAGGACGAGGCCGGCGCCCTATCCGAAGCGGGAAAGATCCCGGGGGCTCTGCACCTCTACGTCGGCGAAGAGGCCGTCGCGGCCGGCGTGATGTCGCAGCTCACGGACCAGGATCAGATCACGTCCACTCATCGTGGCCACGGACACCTCGTCGCCAAGGGCGGCGACTACCGCAAAATGTTTGCGGAGCTCTTCGGGCGAGCGACCGGGTACTGCCACGGCAAGGGCGGCAGCATGCACATCGCCGACATGGAGCGGGGCATGCTGGGCGCCAACGGAATTGTCGGCGGAGGGCCCCCGATCGCTATCGGGGCCGCCTTCTCGAACAAGTATCGAGGCACCGACAACGTGTGCTGCTGCTTCTTTGGCGATGGTGCGAGCAACGAAGGCACGTTGCACGAGGCGGCAAATATGGCCGCGGTCCTGAAGCTGCCCGTGATCTTCATGTGCGAGAACAACGGCTACGGCGAGTTCACCAGCCAGGAGCGCCATCAGGCGGTGCGCGACGTGGCCGACCGCGCTGCGGGCTGGGGCATGCCCGGCATCGTGGTCGACGGCATGGACGTGATCGCCGTCTATGAGGCTGCGGCCGAGGCGATCGCGAGGGCCCGCCGCGGCGAGGGCCCAACTCTCGTCGAGTTCAAGACCTACCGCTTCTACGACCATGTCGGGCGGCGGGGAATGGGTGTCAGCTACCGGGATGACGATGAAGTCCTCGAATGGAAGAAGCGCGATCCCATAGAGATGTTCGAGGCCCGTCTCGCCGAGATGGACATCCTCGACCGGGCGGGAGCCGACCGGGTGCGCGAAGAGGCTCTGGCCCAGGTCCGTGAGGCGATCGAGTTTGCCGAAGGCTCTCCCTACCCGGAACCCGCGGACCTTCTCACCGACGTCTACACGGCAACCCCGGCCTAGGAGGGCTCAGATGACTGCAGCGGAAGCAACCTCAACGAGGGAGCAAACCTACGTCGGCGCGATCAACGAGACCTTTGCCCAGCTGATGCGGGCCGATCCGGATGTCTTCATCGCCGGTGAGGATGTTGCCGGGTTCGGGGGGGTCTTCGGACACGCGCGGGGCCTGCTCGACGAATTCGGGCCCGGGCGAGTGGTCGATACGCCGATTTCGGAGTCGGCGATCGTCGGTCTCGGCCTTGGCGCCGCCGCCACCGGGTTGCGGCCCATCATAGACATAATGTTTATGGACTTCATAGGCGTCTGCATGGACGAGATCGTCAACCAGGTCGCGAAGATGAAGTACATGTTCGGCGGCACTGCGACCCTGCCGCTCACCATCCACACGATGTCGGGGGGCGGCACGGCGATGGCGGCGCAGCACAGCCAGAGCCTCGAGGCCTGGTTCTGCCATGTCCCCGGTCTCAAGGTCGTCATGCCGTCCGGACCGTACGAGGCGAAGGGACTTCTGGTTGCGGCCGTGCGGGACGACAATCCGGTGATCGTCTGCAACGTCAAGACGTTGCTCGCGAGCCGTGCGCCGGTGCCGGAAGAGCTCTTCGAAATCCCTCTCGGCAGGGCCGAGATCGTCCGGCCCGGGAGCGGATTTACGATAGTGGCAACCGGCCGCATGGTCCCGGAGAGCTTGAAGGCGGCGGAGGAGCTGGCGTCCGAGGGAGTCGACGTCGAAGTGGTTGACCCTCGAACGCTGCAACCCCTCGACACGGCTACCATCGTCGGCTCGGTGCGAAAGACCCACAAGGCACTTGTCGCCCACGAGGCGGTCCGGTTCGGCGGTATCGGTGCTGAGATCGCCGCCCAGATCCAGGAAGAGGCGTTTGACCACCTGGACGCCCCGGTGGGCCGTGTTGGGGCGCCGTTCACGCCCGTGCCGTTCAGTCCTCCGCTGGAACAGGCGTATCTCCCCACAGCCGTCACGATCGTCGAGGAGGTGCGGAGAATACTCGGGAAGCAGGTCTGAGAGGCGCGTGCTCGGCGTCATCGCCAATCCGGCCTCCGGGAAGGACATCAGGCGTCTGATCTCCGGGGCGTCGGTGTTCGACAATCAGGAGAAACGCAACATAGTGAGGCGCGCCGTCCTCGGGGCTCGCGAAGCAGGGGAATCTGCGTTCCGCCATCTTCCGGATACCCACGGCATCGCGGCCAGTGCTCTGGCGGAGGCCGCCCCGGACGCAGATGTCGCAGCAGTAGAAATCTCCCTCACCGACAGCGCCCTCGATACCTCTCGGGGGGCGGCGCGGATGCGGGAAGAGGGATGCGGAGCGGTCCTCGTCCTGGGCGGCGACGGCACCAACCGGGCCGCTGCTCTGGGGTGGAGAGACATCCCTGTCGTCCCCGTGTCGACCGGCACCAACAACGTCTTTCCGGGGATGATCGAGGGCACCCTGGCGGGTCTCGCCGGCGCTCTCGTCAGCACCGGCAGGGTGGCGCTGGGGGAGGCTTCCACGCAGGTCAAGACCATCCGTGTCTGCATCGACGATGAGCGGGATGATCTTGCCCTGATCGACGCCGCCCTCGTCTCCGGCCCGTTTCTGGGCGCTCGGGCCGTCTGGGATCCGGAATCGCTGCGGGCTTTTGTCGTGACCCGGGCCGAGCCCGCCTCCGTCGGCCTTTCTTCGATCGCTGCACTGCTTTCGCCGTTGAGCGATATGGAGGACGGCGGTCTCCTTGTGGGCATTGGCGAAGGTGGATGTCGCGTCCGGGCGCCGATTGCACCGGGTTTGCTCGCCTCCGTGTCCGTGAAAACGAGGGCGCGGCTGGCGTTTGGTGAAGAGGTGGAGTTCACCGGTCCCGGTGTGATAGCACTGGATGGCGAGCGTGAGCGAAGGTTGCGACCGGGACAGAAGGCGACACTTCAGGTCCTCCGAGATGGCCCGCGCGTGATCGACGTCGCGAGGACGATGGAGATCGGCGCAAGACGAGGTCTGTTTATTGAAGGAGCACCAGATGGCAGCTGAGGTCGTAATGCCCAGGCTCGGTATGACGATGACCGAGGGGACGGTCGCCGAGTGGCTCGTGTCCGACGGCGGGACAGTCGAGATCGGAGACCCCGTCTTCCGTTTGGAGACCGAGAAGATCGAATTCCAGGTTGAGGCGGAAGCGGCCGGGACGGTTAGTCATTCCGTGCCGGCGGGCACCGTGGTCGCCCCCGGAACCACCGTAGGTTTCATCCTCGCCGAAGGTGAATCGATGCCGGCCACGGGTGTGGCGCGGCCCGCAGGCAGCGAGCCGGCGCCGGCGAGTCCCCCCGGGGCGAACCGCCGAGCGTCCTCGCCTGCCCCGGTCGAAGTCGGCGAACCGTCCGAAGCAAGGGCGTCGCCGGCGGCACGGCGGCTGGCTCAGGAGAAGGGGGTCGACTTGAAGGGGGTCACCGGCAGTGGCCCCGGCGGCCGGATCGTCGAGCTGGACGTGATCGCTGCTGCGGCGCAGACTCCTCGACCCGCTCCCTCGCGCTCCTCCGGAGGAGAGCCGGCGCCGGCTTCGCCCATCGCCCGCCGGCTGGCAGCCGAGCTCGAGATCGACCTGCGCACCGTCACGGGCACGGGCCCCGGCGGCCGGATAACGAAGGAGGACGTGGAGGCGGCCGCATCGGCTCCGCCGGCGCCCGCCGCGTCGAGTCCCGCTCCCGCCGCGTCGAGTCCCGCTCCCGCCCCGGGGGCCCTCATCCCCCTCCGGGGAATGAGGGGCGTGATTGCCGATCGCATGCACGCCAGCCTCCAGGAGATGGCTCAGCTGACGATGGGCATGGAGGTGGCCATGGACGGGGCGGCGAGTATGCGGCAACAGCTCATCGCCGAGTGGGAGGGGGTCGGCATCCGGCCCTCGTTCACCGACCTCGTCATCCGCGCCGTCGCACGTGCACTGGAGCAGCACCCGGGGCTCAACGCCGAGGTCACAGAACAGGGGATCGAGCTTCGCCCGGAGGTCAACATCGGTATGGCAGTTGCACTCGGGGACGGTCTGGTCGTCCCCGTGATCCGAAACGCCCCGGCGCTCTCCCTCCGCGAACTGGCCGGTGAGTCTTCCCGCCTGGCGGAGGCCGCCCGCGAGGGGACGCTGGGTCTCGATGACTACGCGGGTGGGACCTTCTCGGTCACGAGCCTGGGGATGGCGGACGTCGACTTCTTCACCCCGATCATCAACCCCCCGAACGTCGCAATCCTCGGCATCGGGAGGATCCGGGACGGAATCCGCTGGGAGGACACGTCCCCGGTCCGGACGCGCCTTCTCACACTGAGCCTCACCATCGATCACAGGGCGGTGGACGGGGTCCCCGGCGCGGCGTTCCTTCGTGATGTCCGGGACCTCCTCGAAGCGCCCTACCGGCTGCTCCTCTGATGGCGGGCTACGACGTGGCCATCGTCGGAGGGGGGCCCGCCGGGCATGCCGCGGCGATCAAGGCAGCCGGCCTCGGAGCGCGAACCGCGCTGATTGAGCGGGAGCGCCTCGGCGGTGCCTGCGTCAATTTCTCCTGCATCCCGACCGATGCGCTCCTTTCGGCGGCGGCGACCTTCGTCGACGCCCAGGAGCTTGCGGTGATGGGCGTCATGGCTCCGGCGGATCGGTTCAACTTCGCTCGGGCAGCAGCTCGCGCGGCCGCCCTCTCCAGACAGGTGGTCGAGGGTGCGGGGGCCGCCCTCAGGATGGCGAAGGTTGATGTCATTCAGAGCGGGGCGGCCTTCAGAAGCGCTTCCCTCGTCCGCATCGACTCGGAGGACGGCCCGGTGGACGTCGAAGCGGAGGCGTTCATCGTCGCCACGGGAACGCGCTGGGAGCCGCAGGGAGTCCACGGTGTGCCTCCGGAGCGCATCCTCACACCGGATCAGATCCAGTCCCTGACGGCCGTTCCCGCCGAGGTGTTGGTTCGGGAGTCGGGCCGGGCAGAAACGGGGTTCGGGCTCGAGTACTCCCAACTTCTCGCACTCGCGGGCTCCGATGTGACGCTCGTCCTCGAAGACTCCCGGCTGCTGTCGGCACTGGATCGCGACACGGCCGGTCTGGCCCGCGAGAATCTCGCCTCGGCCGGTGTCAGAGTTCTCGAGGGCGCGACCCTCAGGGCCGGCAGCGGAGGAGTCATCATCGACCACCTCGAGGGAACGGTGGAGTCCGGCGTCGACGCCGTGATCCTCGAGGCAGATCCTCGACGGCCGTTTGTCGAAGGTCTGGGCCTCGAGGCTGCCGGCATAGCGTTCGGTCCCGCCGGCATAGCGGTGGACCGTGGCTGCCGCACTTCCGTGGAGGGGATCTTCGCAGCCGGCGATGTGACGGGGGGGCCGATGTTGAGCAGCGCGGCGTCTCATCAAGGGGAAGTAGCGGCGGAGAACGCCTGCGGCGGCCGGGCTGTCACCCGTCCGGACAGGATCCCCCGGTTGCTCAACCTGACTCCCGCGATCGGGTGGGTTGGGACCGGAGAGGAGGCTCTGCGAGAGGCCGGCACTGACGTGGTCTCCGGCGTTTTCGACCTGTCGTTCGCCGCGAAGGCCGTCACTCTGGGCGCTCGTCAGGGTGTCGTTAAGCTCGTGGCGAGCCGCTCCATCGGAGAGATCCTCGGTGTCCAGGCGATCGGTCCGGAAGCGGCCGAGGTCCTCAATCTCGCCGCGCTGGCCATGCAGGCCGAGGTTCCCGTCGACGAACTCGCTGCCTTCGTGGCCTGGCACCCGAGCATGGGTGAGGCACTGGCGACCGCGGCGAGCCGAGCAGCGGCGAAACGCTGATGCTCACAGACCGGCTGCCAGTCGAGCTGCGGCCCGGAGCTGCCGGATTCGGCGCTATTTGCCGGTGAACCGAGGTGGACGCTTCTCGAGGAAGGCCGCGACCCCCTCCTTGAAGTCGTCCATGGC
>CAZHMF010000010.1:17318-21107 GCA_964533605.1 uncultured Anaerolineaceae bacterium | reverse complement strand
GAGGTGGACGCTTCTCGAGGAAGGCCGCGACCCCCTCCTTGAAGTCGTCCATGGCGAAGAGCGTTCCCAGGTGACCCATCAGGTGGTCGACCGTTGTCTCGTAGGGCTCGAAAAGGCCCTGCCGCATCATCCGCTTGGTAGCCTGAATGGCCATCGGCGCGTTGGCTGCGACCTCCTGGGCCCAGGTCCGGGCGGTCTCCATGAGCTTATCGTCGGGCACGACTTCGTTGACGAGACCGATCTCCTTCGAGGACTGGGCGTCGAGAACGAGTCCCCTGAAGAACAGCTCGGACGCTTTCGCCCAGCCGACCAGGCGGGGTAGCAGCCAGGAGCCGCCGCTCTCCGGAAGCAGGTTGCGACGGGCGGTAACCGCTGCCATCTTTCCGCTCGTTCCCGCGATCCGGATGTCGCAGAGCAGAGCAAGGTCCATGCCGTAGCCGGCAGCCGCCCCGTTGAGCGCGCAGATCACCGGCTTGTCCATGTTCCAGAGGACCGTCGGAGGGGAGTCATGGAGATCGAACAGCTGGCGGATCCGCTCAACGCCGCCGCCCCCGGGTGCTCCTTCGACGAGGTCCAGACCCGAGCAGAAGCCGCGGCCGGCGCCCGTAATAATCACGACCCGGACTTCGGGGTCGCGGTTGGCCTCAATCAGGAGGCGGGAGAAGTTCTGCAGCATCGGGCCGCTGATGGCGTTCATGCGCTCGGGGCGGTTGAACGTCAGGGTGAAGACATGGCCGTCACGCTCGGCGAGCAGGTGTTCGGTGCCTGTGTCTATCGTGGTTGATTCTGTTGCTGTCACTGAAGGCTCCGTCTGGAGGATGGACGGATGCTACCAGCATGCGGTGCCGGACCGCGAGTCCGGGGAGGTGGCCTTATCCGGGGGAGGGCATGCGAAAGCTGAAGACCGGGGGCTTGAACTGGCGCGAGAGGGCGATTCCCTGGCCCTGGAAGTGTGAGGATGCCTCTTCATCGCCGTACAGCCGGTCGGGTTCCTGTGCCATCGGCTCATATGAGAGCCTTGCGACCGGCTGTCCCTGTTCGAGCATGAAGGGAACGTCGTGGGCGCGAACTTCGAGCACTGCGCTCGTCCCCCTGATGTTTCGCCTTCCGGAGCCGAAGCCAGGGTCGAAGAAGCCGGCATAGTGCGTCCTCAGCTCGCCATTTGTCGGATCGTAGGCGGCCATCTCAGCCGCGAATCCGGCCGGTATGGAAACGTACTCATGCGACTTCAGAAGGTAGAACTGCTCGGGATGGAGGACGAGCCGGCCCCCGGCCTCGGCGAACACCGGCTCCCAGAAGTCGAGCACCTCGTAACGTGCTGTGGCGGCGAGGTCGAGAAGGCCGCTGTTGCCCTTCGCCCGCCAGCCGGCAAAGTCGTCGGCCGGCAGGTTGACGCCGACAAAGAGCCCGTCGGACGCGATCATCGGGGACGGGGCCTTCTCGGTCCCACCGGAGGCGGGAACGTACAGCAGGCCCTCGTCATCGTGGAGGCGCCGGATGTCGGGGCCGCGGAGAATGTCCTCCGAGTTGGAAAGGCGAAGCTGGGCGAGGGAGAGGCCGGCCGCGACCCGGACTGTGAACGTGTTTGAGTACACCTCCAACCAGAGACAGCCAGAGTATCCTCGCCGGATCTCGTCGAATCTGACGCCGTGGTCGGACACGACCCGGGTGAAGATGTCGAGGCGGCCCGTAGAGCTCCTCGGGTTGGCCCGGGCGCGCACCTCATCCGGGAGGCTCAGAGTCTCCACCAGAGGGACGATGTAGGGACGGCCCCGCTCCAGCACCGCACCGCCGTCGACTGTGAGGTCTAGTGGCGGGCCCATCTCGAGGTCTCTGAGCCGCTCGTCGACCCTCACCCCTGCGCCGGGCAGAAAGCTCGAGCGAAGCCGGTGAGCGACGGGGCCCAGCCGCAGATCGAGACTCGCGGGCTGGAATTGGTGGTCCAGCACTGGCTGTCCTGCAGACGTTGCGATGACGCCCCGGTCGACCGCCTCCCTGAGCATCTCGCTGGAGAAGACGCCGCGGCGGACGGCGCGGGCTTCAGCTCTCGACATCTTGTTCACTCCAACGCCGGAATCTATCAGAGGCAGCGTGTGGTGGCATGGAAGGGCCCGCCGGTCTGAGAGTCCGGAGCATCAGGGGATTGTGAGGATCTGGTCGGGTTGCAGGGTCTGGCACTCGGCGTCGAGTCCGTTCACGGCGATCAGTTCCGCCAGAGAGACTGCGAAGCTCTGGGCGATTCCCGAACAGCTGTCTCCCGCCTTGACGATGTAAGTCCTGCCCGATCCCGGCCTGGGTGTCGGTGTGGGGCCGGCGTTGGCGCCACCGGGCACGCGCAGGAGGTCGCCGGCATGGAGATTTGTACACCCTGCGTTGATAGTACGGTTGGCCTCCATCAGGCTCTCGAGATCGACGCCGAGCTTCTCTGCGATGGCGCCGCAGGTATCGCCCTCGAGCACGCTGTAGCTTCGGGGTGTCACCGTCGGAGCGGTCGCGGCTGCCGTGCTCACCCCATCGACAATGATCTCTCGGCCCCGTATCTGGAAGAGGACGGGATTCGTCATCGGCGTGGCCGTGGCTGCAAGCGCGGGGTCGGTCAGCTGAACGAGCCCCATGTCCTCGCTGGTTCCGCCTCCACAGGCGGCGGCGATGATGGGCACGATGGCGAGGAGCCAGACACATCGCCGGGGTGACATGCGAGTCATGCTAGGAGCGGTCTCACGGCAGGGCAACAGGCGCCAGCAGCTGCACGATGAGCTCGTAGGCGAGGTCACCGATGCCCTCGAGCACAGGCTCATCGATCTCGTCCAGGGCATCCAGCGGAGTGTGAATCCCTGAGAAGTCGTCGGACGAGATGAGGAGAACGGATACGCCGGCGTCTGCGAAGCTGGCGTGATCGCTGGCAGTGCCGACGGGCATCTGAGAGCCGACCGCCCTGACCTCTGCGCGGGGAGCGATCGCCTCTGCCGATGCGATCAACCCCGGGTCGCCGATCAACATGGCCTCGGTGCCGGTCCCCACCACGTCGAGGTTCAGCATGACTTCCGGAAGCGTCCCGAGCCGCTCCCAGTGCTCGACGAGCGCGCGGCTCCCGAAGAGTCCACTTTCTTCGCCTCCAAAGGTCACAAAACAGAGACCGGCATCGAGGCCGTCGGCCGCCAGCGCCCGGGAGAGCTCCAGCGTTACGGCGGTGCCGCTCGCGTTGTCGGTCGCACCCGGCACACCGGCCACGGTGTCGTGGTGGGCACCGACGACCACGCGACATGTCGCCCCCGGCGCCGAGCGCGCGATGACATCAACCGACTGGATGCTGGTCCGGGCTTGCACTGTGACGGTTGCTCTACGGTCGGCCGCCTGCAGGAGCGCTTGGCTATCCTCTCCGGCGACACCGACGACGGGAATGGCAGCGTCGAGTCCGAGAGCACCACTGAACGGTGCTTCATCGCTGTTGATGATGACGAGTGCGATGGCGCCGGCAGCTCTGGCGGTCTCGTATTTCTCCGAAAAGCGGAGCTCTCCCCGGAGCGCGACGGCGACGCCGCCGCTGACGTTCTGGCCCGCGACCCCGACGGCATCCCCAAGGCCGACGAAGATCGCGGGTCCGGCAACTTCTCCGGAGCGGCTTCCGGTCAGCACCGTGGCCTCGATTGAGACGGCATCGCCGGGTACACCCACGGCGCCCACCCCTATCCCGTCGAATTCGAATGCGTACTCGTCGACCGCGTAGCCGGTCCTCTCGAACTCACCTTTGATGTACTCGACGGCCAGCTTCTCAGCGGCGGTGCCGGA
>CAZHMF010000010.1:0-17218 GCA_964533605.1 uncultured Anaerolineaceae bacterium | reverse complement strand
GAACGAGGGGAGATCATCGAATGAGCCACGAGGCCATTGCCAGGTACAGGTCGCCAGGGGCTACCGGTTCATGTACCGGAAAGGGATTCAGCGCCGGAACCGTCGCCTGAAGCGCGCCCAGGCGGAATCATCGACCGGGTCGTACTCGATGTAGCGGTCCCGCCAGTACACTCCCCCCGAGGGTTGAGTCCCGCCGCCCCTGCGCCCGCTCGCAGGCCAGCCTCTCGCGAATGAGATGAGGAATGCGGCGATGAACATCACGACACCCGCAAACGCGGCCCAGACAAACAGCCCCGAGAAAGCGGACAGAACCAGGCCCAGCAGCATGACACCCGCACCGGTAAACATGAGTGTCGCCGGCTCAATCCTGGGAATGCTGGTCCCTGCGGGCGGGCGCGGCTGTGGACGCTTCGATCGCCGTGCGGAAGAAATTGGAATAGGCTCCGGCTTCGATCCCTTGTCCTCGCCGAGGCGCTCAAGGATCTCGTCGATCTCTCGGTCTATCCGGTCGCTCATCCTGCATCCAAGGTAGTGCATGCCGGAGGGCTCGTCGAACCGTTCGGAGGCCTAAGTTCAGCGTCTGGCAAGGCAAAGATGGGTGGCGGCCGCAATCGGCCCGCAGGAACTACACTCGTCGCTACAGGTGCTCTTTGACGCGTTTTGCGAGCCTACTCGTGAAGCCGACGGTACTGGCTATCTCCTCTTCCGACGCTTCTCGAACAGCCTTCACCGAGCCGAAGCGCCGCAGCAGCGCCCGCTTGCGGCGGGGCCCCACTCCCGGTACCGCGTCGAGGGCACTCGCGGTCTGCGAGCGGCCGCGGACCTGGCGGTGGTAGCTGATCGCGAATCTGTGGGCCTCGTCCCGAATTCGCTGGATCAGATAGAGCCCCTCCGACCCTCGCGGCAGCACAATCGGCTCGTTCTCGTCCGGGACGAAGACCTCCTCGAACCGCTTTGCCAGCGAGACGATCGGTATGTGGTGAACTCCCAGCTCCTGCATCGCCTGGGCGGCCGCTCCCAGCTGCCCCTTACCTCCATCGATGACAACCAGGTCCGGCAGGTCCCAGGCGGCGGACCGGTCCCGTGTGCCTGTCTCGCGGGTTGCAGCCTGCCCGTCTGGAGGGCTTTTCGAGGCGTGCCGGAAACGCCGCCTGATGACCTCGTCCATGGTCGCGAAGTCATCGGCGCCCTCGACTGAGCGGATCTTGAACTTCCGGTACTGATCGGTTGCCGGCCTGCCGTCGACGAATACAACCATGCTCGATACCGGGCTTGTGCCCTGGATGTTTGAGTTGTCGTAGCACTCGATCCTGTGGGGCGGGGAGGGCAGAGCAAGCTCCTCCTCCAGTTGCTCGATCCCTGCCTGGACGCGTGTACTGTCGGCCTGCCATTTCACCTTGAGCAAAGCCAGCGCCTCGGCCGCATTCTCCCGCGCCATCTCGACCAATCTCCGCTTTTCCCCCCTCATCGGCGTCCTGATCTCGACCCGGGAGCCGCGTTTCTCGGAGAGCAGCTCCTGAAGTGTCTCCCGGTCTCCCGGATCACCGGGAACAACGATGAGCCTCGGGATGTACTGAGCACTCTCATAGAACTGCAGGAGAAAGCTTTCGAGAATGCTGCTCTCCGGCTCGTCCTTGACGCCATCGAGGGGAAAGTTGTCCCGGCCGACCATCTGCGTGCCGCGCACGAAGAAGACCTGCACACAGCCCCGGTCGCCGTCGTGCGCCAGTCCGAAGACGTCCAGATCCTCGTCCCGGACATTGGCCACGGTCTGCTGCTCGGCTGTCCTCTCGAGGGCGAGAACCTGGTCGCGAAGGATTGCCGCCCGCTCGAAGTCCAGCTGCGCGGACGCCAACTCCATCTGGCTGCGAGTGCGCCGGATCACGTCGGCGGACCTCCCCTCGAGGAAGAGGATCACGTTGTCGATCACCTCCGCGTACTCGTCGCGCGTGCAGAACGAAGTGCACGGGGCGATACAGCGTTTGATGAAGTAGTCCAGGCAGGGTCGCGCATCGGTGCCCGTTATTTCCTTCGTGCAGGAACGCCAGGGGAAGAGCTTCTTCACCAGATCGAGAGTCGCACGCACGGAGCCGGCACTTGCATAGGGCCCGAAGTAGCGGGCCCCGTCGTTCTCTATCCGTCGTGTGATGAACGCGCGCGGCCACGGGTTCTGGAGGTCCACTTTTAGATAGGGATACCGCTTGTCGTCCTTGAGACGGATGTTGAAAAACGGCTGATGGCGTTTGATCAGGGTGGCTTCGAGAAGAAGCGCCTCCCCGGCGTTCTTGCAGACGATGTACTCGAAGTCGTCTATGTGCTCCCTGAGCACCCGTGTCTTCGGCTCCATCGCGCGTGGCGATCCGAAGTAGGATCTGACGCGGTTGCGGAGCCTCGCTGCTTTCCCCACGTAGATGACGTCGCCTTTCGAGTCCCGCATGAGGTAGACCCCCGGGCGGGAGGGCAGGGCGGCGAGTTGAGAGCGCAGCCGTTCTGAGATCGTCGATGACGCCACGCCCTCAGTTTACGTCCGAGCCCGATCCGCGGCGTCGTGCCACCATCGCGTAGAATCGCCGCATTCCCAACTGCGGAGGGGCCGGTGGGTTACGAAGCGATCCTCTATGACGTCGATGAGGGCGTTGCAACGATCACGCTCAACAAACCAGAGCGTCTGAACGCGTTCGATGACGAGATGCTTCGGGAGTGGGCTGATGCCCTCGGAAGGGCCGATCTCGACCCTGCGGTGGGGGCCATCATTATCACAGGCGCCGGCCGGGGATTCTGCAGCGGGATGAACGTCGCTGCGGAAGTGCGCGGTGAGGGGGTGCTGCGGAGCGAAGCGACGGTAGCTGCCCGCCGGCAAAGTCTGCGGAACAGCGTTCACCCGATCCCGCGGACGTTGGTGCAGCTCGAGAAGCCCTACATCGCGGCGATCAACGGCGCGGCCGCCGGAGCCGGGATGGACATGGCGACGATGGCCGACATCCGGTTCGCGGCGGCCACGGCCCGAATGGGAATGACCTACGTCCGAATGGGGCTCGTCCCCGGCGATGGGGGTGCCTATACGCTGCCGCGCGTCGTCGGAACGCAGCGGGCTCTCGACCTGATCTGGAGCGGACGCCTCATCACCGCGCAGGAAGCGCTCGAGATCGGATATGTGCTCGCGGTCTTCGAGCCCGGCGAGCTGCTTCCCCAGGTTACGGACTACGCCCGGCGGCTCGCCCGGGGACCTGCCACGGCCATCCAGCTCTCCAAGAAGCTCGTCTACCGGTCGGCCGGTGTCTCCTTCGACGAACATCTCGACATGGCCCAGATGTCCATGTTCGTCGCTCAGGCGACCGAGGACTCGAAAGAGGGGCCGCGAGCGTTCATGGAGAAGCGGGAGCCCCGGTTCAGGGGCTTCTGATGTGCACCGCGAGAGCGGCGCGCCCACATCTCCGCGCGGACCGGCTGAGGGCGAGGCGGCGGGTGTGAGGGTGGTCACCCCGGTCGGGTCCTAAGGCCCGCCGGCCCTACACTCGTGTCGTGGACCGGGAGCGCATTCGCAACTTCTGCATCATCGCCCATATCGACCACGGTAAGTCCACTCTCGCCGACCGGTTGCTCGAGGCGACCGGCACGGTGCTCGACAGGGACATGGCTGATCAGGTCCTCGACACGATGGACCTCGAACGGGAGAAGGGGATCACGATAAAGGCCGCAGCAGCGCGGATGACCTATGTGGACGAAGACGGGGGTGAGTACGAATTCAATCTCATAGACACTCCCGGGCACGTGGACTTCTCGTATGAAGTGTCGCGAAGCCTCGCCGCCTGCGAGGGCGCTCTCCTCGTCGTGGATGCTTCTCAAGGGATCGAGGCGCAGACTCTCGCCAATGTCTACCTGGCGATGAATCAGGACCTCCGTCTGATCCCGGTCCTGAACAAGATTGACCTCCCTCACTCCGATCCAGGTCGTGTCGCCGAGGAGCTCTGCCGGGTGGTGGGCTTCGATCCTGAAGAGATCCTTTACGTGAGCGCAAAGGAGGGGACGGGGACGGAGGCGGTTCTGGCGGCGATCGTGGAGCGGGTGCCGCCTCCGGCGGGTGGCCTCGAGGCACCGTTGCAGGCGTTGATCTTCGATTCCAAGTACGACGTCTATAAGGGCGTCCTGGCCCACGTCCGGGTGGTCGAAGGGGCGGTATCGGGTCGGAGCGACCTGCGTCTGATGCAGACGGGAGTGGCCTTCGAGCCTCTCGAGGTCGGTGCTTTCAGCCCCGCGATGACAGCGCTTCCGGCGCTCCAGACGGGCGAGGTCGGCTACATCGCGACGGGATTGAAGGACGTCGGCGACTGTCGGGTCGGCGACACGATTACGGCGGCCACGGGCGGGGCCTCCGAACCGCTGGCGGGCTACCGGAAGGCGAACCCCATGGTCTTCGCCGGCCTCTATCCCACCGACTCAGACCGGTACCAGGGATTGCGCGAGGCGCTTGCCAGGCTGAGCCTCAACGACGCCTCTCTGGTCTTCGAGCCGGAGTCATCGGCGGCGCTCGGCTTCGGCTTCCGCTGCGGATTCCTCGGACTCCTCCATCTGGAGATAGTCACGGAGAGGCTGGAACGCGAGTACGGACTCAGCCTTCTGACCACGGCCCCCGGCGTTAAGTACAAGGTGCTGACGACGAGCGGAAATGAGCTGCTTGTCGATAATCCGTCAAAGCTGCCGGACGCTTCCCGGATCTCGGAAATCCACGAGCCGTGGGCAACGGTCGAGGTTGTCTCACCGAGCCGCTACATCGGACAGGTGATGGAACTCGTCACCGGCAAACGGGGCCGTTTCGCTCGCATGGAATATCTCGAGCCCGAGCAACACATCGGGCCCGGAGAAGCGCGGGTCCTTCTCGCTTACGAGATGCCGCTTGCCGAGATCCTGGTCGACTTCTACGACCGTCTCAAGGGGCAGACCAGCGGGTATGCCAGCCTCGACTACCACCTGGCGGACTACCGGGCGGCCCCGCTCGTGAAGGTCGATGTCCTCGTGAACGGGATGGCCGTCGATGCCCTCTCGCTGATCACCCACTCCGACAACGCGCGGCGGGATGGCCGCACGCTGGTCCAGAAACTGCAGCAACTCATTCCTCGCCAGCTCTTCGATGTGCCGGTTCAGGCAGCGGTCGGGGGCAAGGTCATCGCGCGCGAGACGATCAGGGCGATCCGTAAGAACGTCCTCGCCAAGTGCTACGGAGGAGACGTGACACGCAAGCGCAAGCTTCTCGCGAAGCAGGCCGAGGGGAAGCGGCGGTTGAAGCGCGTGGGCAACGTCGAGATTCCGCAAGAGGCCTTCATGGCCGTGCTCAAGCTTCGTGATTCGGGAGACGGGCGGCCGTAGGGCCGGGTCTCAGATCGAGGCGATCGTTTCGTAGAGAAGCTCGAAGAAGCGGTCACGGTCGATAGACATTCCGACCAGGGCGTTGGGCTCCGGCGCCGACTGCGGTCGCGCCAGCCCGACGAAACGGCCATCGCAGACTGTCATACCCCGGGTGTGGTCCCCTGCAAGCTCTACGGTCACGTGCATCGGTTCGAACTCGATCAAGGCGGGATCGATGAGGGCGGCGACCGCACAGGCGTCGTGCAGGGGGACGGCGTCCCTTCCCTGCAGCTCCCGAACACGATCGCGGTAGTACTCGACGAGGCCGGCGACCACGGTCCCTGCCCGGTTGCCGAGTCTTCGAAACTGTTCGATCTCCGGGTCCCCGGCGGACGCCTGACGGGTCAGGTTGAGTCCCGACATCATGATCGGGGCTCGGCTGGCGAAGACAGCCGCAGCGGCCTCGGGATCGAAATGGATGTTGAACTCGGCGGAGGGCGTGACGTTCCCGGGTCCGAAGGCACCACCCATGAGAGAGATCCGGGTCAGCTTCGACGGGAGATCTCCGTTCTCTGCGAAGGCTGCGGCCAGATTGGTAAGCGGTCCGGTGGCGACGACGGTGTCGACCTCTCCCTCGGCGACGGCCCCGATCAGCAGGTCCACGCCCGAGCGGCCGTCCACTTCCTGGAGAGCCGGGGGGAGATCCGCTCCGTCGAGGCCGCTCTCACCGTGAACGGCGGCGGCATACTCAGGACGTGCCCGGAGCGGGAGGGCACTCCCGGCGGCAACGGGGATATCGGAGACGCCCGCGAGCGCAAGCACTCGAAGGGCGTTCGCCGTCACCTTGTCGAGGGACTGGTTGCCTGCGACCGTGGTGACGCCGGCCACGTCCAGATGCTTCAGGGCGAGAAGCAGCGCGATCGCATCGTCGTGGCCGGGATCGCAGTCGATCAGTACTTTCCCTGGCGGTGATGATGCCACCGGCTCTTCTCCTTGCTGCGGTTCGTGCTCAGAAGAGCGTCCCGGAGCCTTCCTCTTTGGAGGACTCGCCGGTCAACATCTCGAGGCTCAGCAGGCCCGTGCCGCGCATGATCCGCCGGCGGATGCCCTCGAGCTCCTCGGGGCCCGCGCCTTCGAGTGCCAGTCGTGCCAGCTCCAGGAGCGTCTCTCCACGGAGGAGGGTGTATCGGTAATTCTGGCAGGCGATCTGCAGCGGTCCGCTGAACTCGTCGCTTCGAGCCCCCGGGTCTGTCTGTCTCTGGCCGTTCGCGACGATGATCCCCTTCAGGAGTTTGCCACCGGTTCTCAGATGTTCGTCGAGCCGCCGCTGAAGACGAAGATAGGGCCATTCGGCGACCTGTTCGCGACTGCTCTCGAGCTCAACCAGGGCAGGGACTTCGACGTCCGAAATCGAAAGCCCTTCGCCCGATCCCCCTGCTTCCTCGAAGCCGAGCAGGACGAGGGCCCGGCGGACGGCCTCCTCGAAGTCCGGGCCATCCGCCCAGAGCAGGGCCCGGTAGATGGATGCTTCCTCCACGCGCGCTTTCGCGTCGGCCAGGAGCTGAGACGCCTCGTTCATCGCACTCTCGTGCGACGCAGCGTCGGCTTCGGCCTCCGCCAGTCCCGGAACGGCCCAGCCGGACACCCATGCAGGTGGTTTCTCAGGGGCCCTCGCACCGAGCAGAAGCCGGGCGGCGGTCACAACGGCGGTCGCCAGCTCCGGCTTCTTCAGGCCGCTCTCGCTGGTGATCGCCGGGAGGAAGCAGACCCGTCCGCCGAGGATGTGGAAGTCGGCGCCGGTGGGCTGACCGGCCCGTGCCTCAGCCCAGGGGTGAGCGCTGCGCAGGAGGGCGGGCTGGCGGAGGTCGAACGTCGCGCGGTAGCCGAAGAAGCGGCGGAACTCCCGGACGACGGTCCCGAGTGGATGGCGGTCGTCCACGATATTCAGGTTCTTGCCCTCTGCGGCCTGGATCACCGGCGGGGACCAGCTCAGTCCCGCCGGTGCCGGGAGCCACGAGTAGCGGTCGCAGCCTTCGAATCCCAGTATTCCGGACTCGGTTGCGTTCGGCCTTGCGATGACAATCACGACGCCTCCCTGCTCGAGCAACCGTTCCGTTTCGGTAAGGCGGCGGTGCAGCTGGTCAGCGGCGGAAACCGCCGAGGCCGTCGTCGCTCCGTTGATCACGGGCCGCTCATCGAAGGCGTGCAGTTGGTCGCCCTCACCGTCCGCGAGGCGCCGGGCGAGGGACGTGATGCTCGCCGGATCGATGAAGAGGGCGTCGTAGTCGAAGTAGCTCGGCGCGGTCAGGACGTTATAGTTGTCGACGTCCTGATTGGGCAGCGGGAAGCCGATTGACAGCAGCCTCATCGTTGCCCCTCCAGAAGGCCCGTCAGAGCGATCCTGAGACCGGGTGCGAGGTCGGGGCGCAGAAGGCCTGCCGCGACGCCGGCGGCAATGTAGCCGATGGGGCGCCCGGTGTCGTAACGTGCCCCGGCGTAGCGGAAGGCGGAGACCGTTTCGCCGGCTTCGACCTGACGGGCAAGAGCGTCGGTGATCTGGAGCTCGCCTTTCGCGCCGGCGGCAAGGCCGTCGATGTAACGAAAGATCGTGGGCCCGAGTATGTAACGCCCAACGATGCCGAGGTTCGAGGGCGCGTGCTCGGGCGCCGGCTTCTCCACCAGCGAGGTCACGGCTGCGGGGTTCGTCCCGTCCGCGACACCGACGATCCCGTACTGGCCGACCTCTTCAAGGGGGACCTGATGCACCGCAATCAGGCTCCCGTCGTGGTCGTAGGCAGTCGCGAGCTGGGCGAGGCAGGGCGGCGACCCGAAGATGATGTCGTCGGGGAAGATCAGGGCGAATGGGTGGCCCTCCACGAACTTACGTGCACAGGCGACGGCGTGCGCAATCCCGAGCGGGCGATCCTGATGGACATAATCGAATCGGGCAAGATCGGCTGGTGCCGCGGCCGCGGTCTGAAGCTCCTCATTTCCCGATTCGGAGGCCCAGCGTTCCAGGCGCCCCCCGTGGCTGAAGTGCTCGACGATCGCTTCTTTGCCTTTGGCGATCACAAAGATCACATGCTCGACCCCGGCGGCAACGGCCTCTTCGACCGCATATTGGAGAAGCGGCTTGTCGGCCACGGGAAGAAGCTCTTTGGGCACGGCCTTGGTGGCAGGGAGCATCCGCGTGCCGAGCCCGGCTGCGAGTATGACCGCTTTTTCAACTTTCCCCATCGCTTGAAATCCTAAGGTCCAGTGCCCCAAGCCGCGAGAATCGGATGTCTGCAGCCGTGCTCGGCATTGTGATAGAATCGCTTCCACATCTTTCGGGAGCCAGCTTGCGCAGACGATCTAAAGCCCCACCAAAACCGCCACCGCCCGAACCGCGGACCAACGAACGAATTCGAGTTCCCGAGGTTCGTCTGATAGACGAAGAGGGTCGGCAGGTCGGAGTCGTGCGCACTCCCGACGCAATTGCCATGGCCAGGCAGCGGGACGTAGACCTCGTGGAGGTTGCCGCTCAGGCTTCTCCGCCGGTCGCCCGTCTGATGGACTTCGGGCGCTTCAAGTACGAGCAATCGAAAAAAGACCGCGAGGCGAAGAAGCATCAGGTGACGATGGCCCAGCGCGAGATTCGCATGAAGGCGAAGATCGACGACCACGACATCGATTTCAAGACCCGCACCGCCGAGAAGCTCCTGCTGCGTGGAGACAAGGTGAAGGTTTCGGTGATGTTCCGTGGACGTGAGATCGTTCATCCCCAGATCGGGAAGGCCCTCCTGGACCGCATCTACGAGAAACTCGAGGAAGTGGGCACAATGGAGAAGGCCCCTTCACTCGAAGGTCGGCATATGACGATGATCATCGTGCCCGACAAGAGGAAGATCGCAGCCCGCGAGAAGGCACTCGAGGAGGAATCCGTGAAGGGGGAGGACGAGCCGTCCGCGGATCAGGAACCGGAATCCAGTCCCGCCGAAGTTGTCGCTGAGACGACCACCGGCGATGATAAAGGCGAAGAAACCGCGACGGACGTACCCGAGGCCGTAGCAGGTCCCTAGGAGACACACCCGTGCCGAAGCTAAAGACTCACCGCGGCATCGCCGCGCGTTTCAGATTGACCGGCCGAGGTAAGGTCGTGCGGATGTACGGCAATCGCAACAACTTCCGGCGAAAGAAGCGCAAGCAGGTACGGGTCAAGTACGGCCGCACGGTCGAGGCCGCCCCGGCGACCGCGGCTCGTGTTCGCCGCATGCTCGGAAACGGCTGACCCGGCCGCGACTAATCGGAGTTTCGGAAATGACGCGAGTCAAGCGTGGAGTCACCAGCCACAGGCGCCACAAGAAGATCCTGGCCCGTACCGCGGGGCATCGCGGGCAGCGGCACCGGGTGTTCCGCCGCGCCAATGAGAGCATGCTGCACGCGATGCGCTACAGCTACGAAGGGCGCAAGGATCGGAAGGGCGACCTCCGGCGGCTCTGGATCCTTCGGATCAATGCGGCCGCGCGCCTCAACGGGACCACTTACAGCCGCCTCATAGATGGGCTGAACAAGGCCGGGATTGAACTCGACCGCAAGACCCTGGCCGACCTCGCCGTGACCCGCCCCGATGCGTTCACCGCCGTCGCGGAGCAAGCGAAGGCCGCACTCGCCTGAGCCAGGAACCCTTACCGGTATAAGTCCAGTGCTCAGTACTCCGGAAGCCGCAGCTCAATGACTATTTGGCTGAGCACGACGAGCGCGATGATCGTTGCCATCGGGCTGAGGTCGAACATGCCCGCGCTCGGCATGACGCGCCGGAAGGGGTCAATGAGAGGCTCTGTGACACGCCACAAAAGCTGGTAGACCATGCTCGACTGGTCGATGGGGAACCAGGAGAGCAGGATCCGGAAGATGACGGCCCACATGAGTGTGTTTAGAAACGCGACCGTGAAGTCGGCGACGTACGGGTTCACGGAGATCAGGATACCAGAGGGCAGCGGCTGAGCCGGGCTTGTCCGGCTAGCCGGTAGCCTGCCGCACCACGGAGATCATGAGCATGAGCACCACGATCACGAGAAATGCGCTGATGTCGATGAAGCCTATGGGCGGTACAACCCGCCGAACCGGTACCAGAATGGGGCTGGTGATGCGATCCAGCAGCCGGACGAACTCGTTCCGCGGGTCGATCGGAAACCAGGAGATCAACGCGCGCGCGAAGATGGCTGCGACGAGCAGGTAAAGGAAGAGCACTATCGGCGTGCCGATCGCCGAACTCACGAGGTATTTCCGAGTTCGATGGACCGCCGGTGGGCGGCTCGGACACACTCGACCGCGGCGGCGCGCAGCGATGCCCGCTCCAGTTCGAGGAGCCCGGCTGCCGTCGTACCAGCCGGTGACGTGACCATGGCCCTGAGCTCCGCCGGCGATCGCCCGCTCTCACGGGCGAAGAGCGCGGCCCCGAGGACGGTCTGGATCACCATCTCCTCGGCCTCCACCCGGGGGACGCCGACGGCAACTGCGCCTTCGACGAGGGCCTCGATGAACAGGAATACGTAGGCGGGCCCGCTTCCGCTCACCGCAGTCGCCATATCGAGGCGGTCCTCCCTCTCCGCGTAGATCTCCCTGCCAACGGCCTGAAGCAGCGATCGGGCTGAATCGCGCTGTTCGGCTGACACCTCCGGGGTTGCGGTCCAAACCGTCATACCCGCTCGGGCGGCGACCGGTGTGTTGGGCATGGCGCGGATGACGCGGTCGTGCTTGAACTCGCGGCGAAGGGTGTCGATGCGAACGCCCGCCATGATGGAGAGGAGCACGGCATCAGGGCGAAGCCGTCCGCTCACCGTACCGGCCTCCTGGGGCTTCACGGAGATCACGACCAGATCCGCTTCCGCCATGTGCGCGGCGGCATCGTCGGAGACGGCTACTCCGAACTCTGAGGCGATCTGGCGCCGCTTCTGCTCGATGACCTCGCAGACAACTACATCACCCGTCGTGAAAACGCCTCTGTCCAGGGCGGCCGCCAGCAGAGACTGCCCCATCACGCCGCCGCCGACGATCGAGATCTTCATACTTCACGTTCTCCGAAGATGGCCCGCCCCACGCGAACGTACGTTGCCCCCTCTTCGACCGCAACTTCGTAGTCCTCGGTCATCCCCATTGAGAGGGCGCTCAGCCCGTTATCCTCCGCGAGCCGTCGCAGATTCGCGAAGAACGGGCGAGCCCGATCCGGGTGGTCGACACGTGGCGGAACCGTCATCAGACCTTCCACCCGGATGTCCGGCAGCTCGCCTGCCGTTTCGAGGAGTCCCCGCAGTCCGGAGGGTGCAATCCCGAACTTCGAGGCCTCACCGGAAACGTTCACCTGGAGCAGGATCCGGACTGGTTGTTGGCCGGCGACCGGTGCGCGTGCGGCGAGGCGCCGGAGGAGCTTCTCGGAGTCCACGGAATGGATGAGGGAGAAGTTTGATAGGGCGGCGGCCACCTTGTTTGTCTGGAGATGACCGATCAGGTGGAAACGAGGAGGAGGCTCGATTGCGGCACGGATTGCTTCGATCTTGGGCACTGCTTCCTGGATGCGGTTCTCGCCGAAGTCCTCGAGTCCGGCGCCACACGCCTGGATGACTCGGTCCGCTTCAACCGTTTTCGTGACGGCGACCAGAGTCACGTCCGTGGCCCGGCGACCGGCCCGCCGGCAGGCCGCCGTGATCTTTTCCCGCACCGCTTCGATACGGCCCGCGAGATCCAGCTCGGACACGTCGGTCAGGGGAGTTCGGGAGGATTCCGCCATTCCCAGACCCCCCGAGCAGCGAGCGCGACGAACGGCAGCGCGAGAGCGATGCCGCCGGCGACGGGATGGATTCCGAACAGGACGAAGACCAGGACGAGATATGCGACCCCTCCGAGAAGGACCCCCAGAGGTTTGGCGAGGACTGTGAACACCACCCATGTGATGACCAGGGCTTCGCGGAGGCTCGGGGTTTCTTCGGGGTCTCTCGGTTGCTGATCCTTGCCGTTGTAGAAGCCCATCTTCAGATTGTAGTCCCGGAGCGGAGGCCGGAGGAGCGGCCGAGCGGCTCCTCTCCTAGCCACACTTGTTGTAGAAGCAGTTCCTGCACATCAGGCAGCCCTCGGCGTAGTAGAGGACGGCTCCACAGTCCGGACATCCGATCCCGCTTGTCACGGCATTCTCGTACTTGTCTACGGGCGGAAAGTCGGAAGCCGTACTCTCGACGACCTCCTCCGGCGGAATGAGGGCAGGCTGTGCCGCAGAGTCCTCCCCGAATCTCAACTCGAGCCACCGGAAGACATAATCAACAATGCTTGTCGCGATCGGGATCTCCTTGCTGGAGGTTGGACCGCTCGGCTCGAACCTGGTGTTCTTCAGCTTGGATGCAAGCTCGGAGATCGGAACTCCGTACTGCAGCGCATAGCTCGTCAGCATCGCGACGGTGTCCATCAGGCCGCTGACCGTCGAGCCCTGCTTGCTCACGTTGATGAAGACCTCGCCCGGAGTTCCATCGTCGAAAAGCCCGACGGTCATGTAGCCTTCCTGCTCGCCGACGCGGAACTTGTGGGTTAGGGCCTGACGCTCGTCGGGCAGGCGGCGCCGGGTCGGTCCCGCAAAGCGCGTCACAAGGGCCTGTGCCTCCGCTACGGCCTCCTCCACCTGAGCGTGCTCCTGGCCGGCCTCGCTCGTCGCGTGCCTGAGAACCTGCAGGTCCCGGGAGCCGTCCCGGTAGATGGTGATTCCCTTGCACCCGGTGTCGTAGGCAAGCCGGTAAGCCGCTGCCACGTCCTCGACGGTCGCATCCCGAGGGAAATTGATGGTCTTGGAAACGGCGTTGTCGGTGCTCTCCTGAAAGGCGGCCTGCATGCGTACGTGGCACTCGGGGGGAATGTCGTGGGCTGTAACGAAGACCTTGCGGACCCAGTCGGGTACCTCCGGGCGATCTTCCAGGCGCCCTCCCTCTGCCAGGTGGCGAATGAGGTCTTCGCTGTAGAATCCTTCCTCCCTGGCTACGGCGGCGAAAGCCTCGTTGATCTCCGTCAGTTCGGTGCGCTTTGAGGGATCCTCCTTATCCAGGTAGTGGGAACGGACGAACGCCAGCGCAAACAGGGGCTCGATGCCGCCCGAGCAATTCGCGATGATGCTCAACGTGCCGGTCGGCGCGATCGTGGTCCGGGTCGAGTTGCGGAGCGGTTGTGGTCCCTCCCGGCCGTCGGGGCCGTATATCGACTCGCTCCACTCGGGGAAGCTGCCGCGGACCGCCGCAAGCTGTTCAGAAGCGCGGTCGGCCTCCGTCTGGATAAACCGCATGAGTTCTCCGGCGAGATCCAGAGCTTCGGTCGAGTCGTAGGGGATGCGCAGGTTGATGAGCATATCCGCCCAGCCCATCACACCGAGCCCGATCCGCCTGATGGCGTGGGAGGTGGCGGCGATCTCCGGAATCGGATAGCGATTCATCTCGATCACATTGTCGAGAAGGTGGACGCTCCGGCGAACAGTGCGGCCCAGCCGCTCATAGTCGACCGCCCCGGTGCCACTCCCGTCGGTAACCATGTGGCCGAGGTTGATCGAGCCCAGATTGCAGGAATCGTAGGGGTAGAGCGGCTGTTCGCCGCAGGGATTCGTGGATTCCACCGGTCCCCGTCCCGGCACAGGGTTCGCGCGGCCGGCGTTGACGCGGTCGATGAACACCACGCCGGGATCCCCGTTCGCCCAGGCGTTCGCGATGATCCTGTCCCAGAGCACTCGCGCCGGCAGTGTGCCCGCGGGCTTTCCCGTGTTCGGATTGATCAGTTCATACTCGGTGTCATTGTGCAGGGCGTCCATGAAGGCGTCGGTGACCGCGACGCTGATGTTGAAATTGGTGAGCGTGGTCATGTCGGACTTCATTTCGATGAAGGCCTCGATGTCCGGGTGGTCGACCCGGAGTATGCCCATGTTGGCGCCCCGGCGGGTTCCTCCCTGTTTGATCGCCTCAGTAGCGGCGTCGAACACTCGCATGAAGGAGACCGGCCCGCTGGCTATCCCCATTGTCGACTGCACACGGTCGTTGGCGGGCCGCAGCCGCGAGAAGGCGAAGCCTGTGCCGCCCCCGGACTTGTGGATCATGGCGGTGTGTTTGATGGACTCGAAGATTCCTTCGATCGAGTCCGTCACCGGCAACACGAAACAGGCGGACAGCTGCTGGAGATCGCGGCCCGCGTTAACAAGTGTGGGTGAGTTGGGCAGGAAGTCCAGAGCGGCCATGAGACGGTAGAATGTCTCCTCGGACTCGAGTCTGTCCCCTTCTGTCCCGCCGAATCTGAGCTCGGCTTGCGAGAGATTCGCCGCGACGCGGCGGAAGCAGTCGTCCGGAGCCTCCGTGGGCTCTCCCCTGTCGTCCCGTGCCATGATCCGGCGTTCGAGTACCACGAGCGCATTCGCGGATAGCGGCGCGGGTGCGAAATCTCCGCCCTCCCGGCCACCAGTTGATTCCTGTCCTTGTGCCATTACCACGGAAGTGCTCCTTGTCGATGTGGCCTCGGGGGCCCAGATGCTATCAGAACATGCGTTCTGGTGCGAGCCTGCAACGGTCTCTCCGGTCAAGGCGATCAGGCACTTACCCCCGCTACCCCATCCGGTCCGCGGCTGCTCGGATCGTTCATGAGCCTCGGCTTCGCCCTCGCTTCGCTCTCGGCGGGGAGGGGCAGTTGGAGGTGCTGCTCGTCCACGCTCGGAACCCGTCCCTCTTCGACTGCGGCGATGGCTTCCTTCAGTGACTCAATATCGGAAAATGCGCGGTAAACAGATGCAAACCGGATGTAGGCGATGTGATCGAGGCGCCGGAGTGCGTCCATCGCGAGCTCTCCAATAACGGTCGAGGGGATTTCCGGTCTGGGATCCGCGGCCACTCGGGTCTCGATCTCCGTCACTATCTCGTTCAGCTGGGGTACACCAATCTGGCGCTTCTCGCAGGCCGTGCGGAGACCCGTCAGAAGCTTATCGCGCTGAAACTCCTCCCGCCGGCCATCTTTCTTGACGACCTGAACGGCTGATCTCTGCACCGTTTCGAGCGTGGAGAATCGCTCGCCGCAGGCCACGCACTCGCGGCGCCGGCGAATACCGCCGTCGGTTGCCCGGCTGTTGGTGACCCGGGAGTCGTCGTGACTGCAGAACGGGCAGCGCAATGCCTGATCTCCTGAAGTGTGTAAACGTCTGCGCCATTTCGAGGGCGAGTGTTCACGCTACGCCCGTGGCAGCGAGAATGTCAACATCTTGTGGAAGGTCCGGCGGGACGGTACAACATCTTGTGATTTGGCGGTTCCTCAGCGCCATTCGTGATGTGCTCTCACCGGCTTGAAGAAGTCACACCCGGGCGTGTCGCTCCAGGGAAAGGCGATGCCACTTCCGGGATGGAGGCAGGATCCGCGCATGGTCACTTCGTTGTCGACAAACTCCCCGCAACCCCCACACTTGGGCTCCTGAGGAACACGAAGCGCGAGGGCCCGGGATTCCTGCTCGAAAGCGATCGCGGCCAGTTCCTCGGCGCTCGGCTCGGCCTCGGCATACCATCGCGGTCGCCGGCTCGCTCGGCGACGGCGGCGATCCAGCTGTCGGTCGCGTTTGCGTTGACGCTTCCTCCCCACTCTTCGAGCCTACGGCGACCGGGTGCGGCGGGAAAGCGATAGAACGTGGATCAGGCCCTTGCCGGGGCAGTTGTCTGCCTGTGTTGGTGGAGACGAGGGGACTCGAACCCCTAACCTCAGCGATGCGAACGCTGCGCTCTCCCAGTTGAGCTACGTCCCCACGTGCACAAAACGAAGCATCCTCATCGTAGGGACGAGGTCAGAATGTGGTCAATCGTTGGCTGCAGCTGTCAGCGAGCCCGGCGCTGTGAGCCGCTCCCGCGTCCGATGCGGTAGCTGGTCTCTCCGGTGAATTGCCGTTCCTTGCCGCACTTCTTGCAGCGTCCGGGTGTGAGCTCGCCTCGCGGAGGCTCCAGAATCCAGTGGTGCACACAGTCGGCTACCATTTGAAGCGTCTCGGCTCCGGACATTCGTCGTCCCCCCCGACTTGATGGCCGCCACCCCAGAGAGCGACCCCGCGCGGAATTCTACACTTTGGAATTGAGGCTTTCAATAGGTTTGAAAGCCTGCAGCGTCCGTGATTCACATTCCTGGCATGACCTCAACAACGATGCGTCCTTTCTTGAGGTCAATTGCCCTAACCACAGCGTCTATGGCGGGCACGAGCATCTCTCCCGATGGCCCGGAGACAACGTAGACGTCCGCCGATCCGGGCTGGAGCACGTCGGTGATGGTTCCGAGAGGCTCGCCCGCCGGTGACACGGCCTCCAGCCCGATCAGCTCGTGGACGAAATAGGACTCATCGTCGTCACGCTGGACCTCCCCGTCGGGGATCTGGATGAGCAGACCGCGCAGATCCTCCACCGCCTTCCTCTCGTCGAGGCCGCTGAGACGGACGAGCAGGGCGCCCTTCCCCTCCCGACGGCCGACCACCTGACGTCGTACACCTGCAAGGTGAACCCAACGCAGCGGCGCGAGGTTGCTCGCGCTTTTCGAGAAGGCCTGGATCCGCAATTCACCGGAGAGACCGTGGGGCCGGAGAACGCGCCCCAGCGCGGTGAACCCGGGAGCAGGTTCAGACTGATTGAAGGGTCCGGGCGGTGGTGCTTCGGCCGCCGCTTCAGCCGTTGCGGGCGGTCGCTTCGGGACCGTGCGGTCTCCTGGCGGCATCTCCGAGTGCCCCCGGCGACCTAGTCTCCGATCTCCAGAGACGCCCGGCGATCTTCGCGGATCGCGGCCACTTTGAGGAGAGAGCGGAGTGCCGTGGCGACGCGGCCGTGCCGGCCGATGACCCGGCCAAAGTCGGACTCCGCGACGTCGA
>CAZHMF010000009.1:29119-44432 GCA_964533605.1 uncultured Anaerolineaceae bacterium | reverse complement strand
GCTCGGTACCTCTACCTGAGTAATACGGCCATTCGCCCGTTTTCATGAGGGCCGAAGAGGGCCGGACCGGCATCGGCCGGCAATCTTCACTCGGCCGGGGTCCTTCGTGGCCGCTTACCGGGCGGCGCGGTAGATTCCCAGTAACCTCACCCACCAGGACGGAACGCATGCCAACCAAGATCGGGATCAACGGCTTTGGCCGTATCGGCCGCCAGGTTTTCAAGGCGCTCTCGGAGCGCTACCCCGAGCGGTTCGAGATAGTGGCGATTAATGACCTCGTGCCGCCGGAGATCAACGCGAATCTTCTCAAGTACGACAGCAACTACGGCCGGTGGGAGAGGGGCATCGAAGCCGGCCCCGGCGTCCTGGCGGTCGACGGACACGAGGTAAAGGTCTTCGCCGAGCGCGATCCCGGCGCCATTCCCTGGGGTTCCGTCGGTGCCGAAATCGTCATCGAGTCGACCGGCTTCTTCACAGATGCAACGAAGGCGGCCGGGCATCGCAAGGACACGGTCAAGAAGGTCGTGATCAGCGCTCCCGCCAAGAACGAAGACGTGACCCTGGTCCTCGGGGTCAACGCCGAGATGTACGACCCTGCACAACATCACGTCATCTCGAACGCAAGCTGCACGACGAACGGCCTCGCACCGGTGGTGAAGGTCATCGTCGACAACCTCGGCCTCGTCAAGGGGCAGATGACCACGATCCACGCCTACACCAACTCTCAGCAGATCCTCGACAGGGCGGCCGGGAGTAACCCACGGGAGATGCGAGCCGGAGGCCTCAACATCGTTCCCACGTCGACCGGCGCCGCCCGCGCGCTCCGCCTCGTGATCCCCGAGATCGAGGGCAAGCTCGACGGCCTCGCCTACCGCGTTCCCACACCCACCGTCTCGATCGTCGAAGTCGTCGCCCTGACGGAGAAAGACTCGACGAAAGAAGCCGTGAACGGATTCGTGGAGGCGGCCGCAACAGGGCCGATGAAGGGGATTCTCGGGATCACCAGCGACCCGGTTGTCTCGATGGATATGAAGGGCGACGAACGCTCGAGCATCGTCGATGCGGAGTCAACCAATGTCGTGGGCGGCAATCTCGTCAAAGTTGCGGCCTGGTACGACAACGAGTGGGGCTACGCCTGCCGGCTCAGCGACCTCTGCGACCACCTCGTCAAGAGAGGGCTCTGAGCGGTCCCGTCTGCGCGCCGGACACGGCGTGACCGGCGCTGCTGACCGCAGGTTTCCGGCGCAGGGTGTAGAGGAGTACCCGTGATCCGGGGAATTCACAACCGCCTCAGGGGCCTCTCCGGCGATGATTCGCCCCGGGCCTGGGCGGTCACGCTCGCAGCAGCCTTCCTCATTGTCGTCGCCGGTGGGCTTCTGCGATTCCGAGGGCTCGACTGGGATTACCCGCCGGGCGGCTCGAGCTCTCACCAGCACCCCGACGAACGCTTCCTCTCGATAGTCGCAGACAACCTCGACTGGCCCTCGAGCCCCGGTGAGTATTTCGACACTGCGAAGAGTCCCCTCAACCCATACAACGTTCAGAACGTCAACTCGTTCGTCTACGGACCCCTGCCCCTCTATCTCGGGAAAGGACTGGCGACGATTCAGGGTGACGATCCCGAGGGCCCCGGCAACTCGTACGACACATCGACCAAATGGGGCCGGCGTCTGACCGCGGCCGTGTCGACTGCTTCGATCGGGCTCACGTTCCTCATCGGACTGTCACTTCTCGGCCGCGGGACGGCGCTGCTCGGCAGCCTCCTCTACGCCCTCGCCGTTCTTCCCATTCAGCTCGCCCATTTCTGGACGGTCGATCCTTATGTCACGTTCCTTGGGCTCCTCACCGTCCTCCTCGCTGTCATGCTGCCGCGAGCGCGAGCGGGCCCAGGCCTATGGGCACTCTATGGCGGGATCGGCCTTTCGATCGGCCTGGGAATGGCATCGAAGGTAGCGTTCTGGCCCATCGCGCTCGTGCCGGTCCTCGAGACCGCATCTCGGGTCGGGCTCAGAGTGCCCCGCCTGGGACTGGTCCGCGAAGGCCGGCCGGGAAAAGGGGGCGGCGACTGGCTGACCGATCTCGCCGGGCTCTTCTTCGCAGCCTTTGTCTCGCTCATCGTGTTCCGGCTTGCCCAACCGCACGCCTTCACCGGGCCCGGCCTGCTCGACATCGGTCTGAATTCCCGTTGGTGGGAGGACCTCCGTGGCGAAGCCGAGCGGCAGAGCGGAGCGAGCGGTTTGCCGTGGGTGATTCAATTCGCGAACCGTCCGCCCTACCTGGAATCACTCAAGAACATGACTATCTGGGGGCTGGGCCCGGCTCTCGGTCTCGCAGCCTGGGGGAGCCTCGTTGCGGCCTTCGTGACGCTCTTTCGCCGTCGTGAGACCGCTCTCCTCGTTCCAGTCGTGCTGCCGCTCGTCTTCCTCGCTTACTTCGGCGGGCGCTTCGTCGTTTTCATGCGGTATTTCGACCCCGTCTACCCATTGCTCTGCATCCTCGCTGCCTGGGGCCTGCTCGGTCTGGTCGGCTCGAGCCGCCGGTTCCGGTTGTCCTTCGGACCGAGGCAGGCCCTGACGGAAGCAGCCGCCACCGCCCGAAGGGCGGCACCCGCTCTTGCCATCGCGACAGCCGCGGCGGTGGTGGTCCTCACAGCCTGGTGGGCGCTGGCCTTCCAGAATGTCTACTCGACCGACCACACCCGCGTGCAGGCGAGCCGCTGGCTTTACGACAACGCTCCTGAGGGCGCTCGAATCAGCAACGAGGTCTGGGACGACGCTTTGCCGATGTCGCTCCCCGGGGAGCCGCGCGCCGGTTCTCTCTTCACTCTCGTTCCCACCGAACCGTATGAGCCCGACTCGGTTTCGAAGATCACGAAGCTCGTGTACGGCGACCCCGCAAGAGACGACCGGCCGGGGCTGGCGGGTACGGATTACGTCGTGTTGAGCTCCGATCGGGTCCGGCTCTCAGTACCCCGGCTCGAGCGCCGCTACCCGGCGACCATTCGCTACTACGAACTGCTCGAGAGCGGTGAACTCGGATTCGAGCCCGTCGCCACCTTCCGGGCCCGGCCGTCGTTCCTGGGCATCTCCGTGGATGACTCAGGAGCCGAGGAGTCGTTCTCGGTCTACGACCACCCCACAGTGCGCATCTATCAACGGACATCGGCGTGGGATGCCGACCGAGCCTTCGATCTGCTTCTGGCAGCCTACCCGGACAGGGCAGTCAACCTCACGCCCGGCCAGGGACGGACGAACGGACTCCAGTTCACAGCGTCGGCTGCTGCGGCGCAGCAGTCCGGGGGGACCTTCAGCGACGTCTTCGAAGGCGGCCTCGGAGGACGCTGGCCCGCGTTCTGGTGGCTTCTCTGGCTTGAACTTGCCGGATTGGCGGCCGTTCCGTTCATGACGGCACTCTGTCACCATCTCCCGGACCGCGGGCTGCCGCTGACCAAGGTCGCCGGCCCTGCAGCCGTGGCACTCGGCGTCTGGCTCCTTGTCGCGTGGGACGTGTTCGACTTCTCCGGAGCCCTTGTCTGGACCGTCTTCACCGGCTGGCTCATGGCCGGCGCAGGGATGGCGCTGGTCCGCAGGCGGCAGCCCGTGCCGGACGTCCACCTGCGCTGGCAGGCCTGGTTGACAGCGGAATCTCTCTTCATCGCTGTGTTCGTGGCGTTCCTTCTGATCCGAGCGTGGAATCCGGACACCTGGCATCCCGCGCAGGGGGGAGAGAAGCCGATGGAGCTCTCCTACCTGACCGCGGTCGCGCGCTCGACCGAGCTGCCTCCTTACGACCCCTGGTTCGCCGGCGGGTCGATGAACTACTACTACTGGGGCTGGTTTCTCCTATCCGTCCCGATTCGAGCCCTGCGGATACTCCC
Organism: uncultured Anaerolineaceae bacterium; assembly: GCA_964533605.1. Taxonomy (GTDB): domain Bacteria; phylum Chloroflexota; class Dehalococcoidia; order Tepidiformales; family Tepidiformaceae; genus DASCML01. The sequence goes on along the minus strand of CAZHMF010000009.1, from coordinate 40,555 downwards.
CGAGGTCGCGTTCAACCTCGGCGTGCCCACTTTTGCAGCAATGGCAGCTGCGGTAGGGTTCTCGACCTCCTCCAACCTGGTCGCTCTCGCCTCCCGAGGGCGCGAGCGGACACGGGAGATGGTCGCGGGCGGTCTCGCCGGAGCCTTCCTGCTCATCGTCGCCGGCAACCTGGACGGCCTCCACCAGACGGTTGAGCGGCTCCAACGCATCAGTGCACTGAGTCTCTTTCAGGGAAAGCCGGTGGTCGGCGGAGCGGTCAGCCTGGCCGGCGGCCTGGCGCGATTCCTGACCGGCACGGACCTCCCGCCGTACGATTGGTGGCGAAGCAGCCGGGTGCACATCGGAAGCTTCGACATCACGGAGTTCCCCTACTGGTCGTTCACGTTCGCCGACCTCCACCCGCACCTCATGGGGTTGCCCTTCTTCGGTCTGGTTCTTGCCCTGGCGCTCGCCTGTGTCGTGTCCGCCCAGAGAGGCGATCAGGGCCGGGCTCTTTCGCTGGCGGCCGCTCTCGGTCTGACCGTGGCAATGGTGCGGGCGGTACATACGTGGGACTACCCGACGGCGCTCCTCGTCAGCTTCGTCGCAATGGCGGGCGGACAACTCCTGGCGCCGGGTCGTTCGACGCGAAGGATCGCGTTCCTGTTCGGCCAGATCCTGACATTCGGACTCCTGCTGGTCCTGCCGATGGCACCCTATTCCCAGCACACCGAAGTGTTCAACCAGGGGCTGGGGCGAGCGCCGGAGACGACCCCGCTTTACCAGTTCTTCGCTCAGTTCGGGGTCTTCGCCATCGTGGCTCTTGTCTATCTTGTCACCGGCCATCTGGCGGCAGCGCGAACGGCCGGGGACGGTTCGCGGGCGGGCCGCCGGGGCTTTCCGATGCGGGTGGCACTGCCCGAATACCTGGGGATCGCAGGCATCGCTCTGGTTGTTGGCGCGATCACATGGCCGACCGGTTACACGACGGTGGCAGAGATCGCGCTGCTGGAGCTCCTCTTCGCGAATCTCCTGGCTCTCCAGTGGAGAACCCGGGACCGCGATCCGGGAGGACTGATCGGGACGGCTCTCCTCGCGGGCGGTTTCGCGATCGTCGCCGGTGTGGACGTTGTGACGGTCGACGGGGACATAGTCCGCATGAATACGGTCTTCAAGTTCTCGCTCCAGGCCTGGCAGATCCTCGCCGCCGGTTCCGGATTCGCGGTCTGGTATGTGCTGCGCACGCTTCCGGACCTGATCGAAGGGCCGCACCGGCGTTGGGTCGTCCGGGGATTCACGTTTGCGGGTGCCGGAGCGCTCGCCATCGTTGCTGCGATCTACGCGGTCTCCGGCACGCCCGCCCGGCTCGCGGCACGCTTCCCCCACGATACGCGGGGGCTCGACGGCCTCGCCTATCTGGATGTCGCCACCTACCGCGAGGACGCCGGCACGGACGATCCGGAAGACGATCGAGAGCTGGCTCTGGCGGACGATCGTCCCCTCATCGAGTGGCTTCGCGAGAACGTCGAGGGGTCTCCGGTCATCGTCGAGGCGGTGGGCCCGCTCTATCACTGGACGGGCCGGATGGCGATGAATACGGGCCTGCCGGCCGTTATCGGCTGGGACTGGCACCAGATCCAGCAGCGAGGCTCGTACGCGGGCCTGATAAGCCGGCGCCGCTCCGATACCGCCAGATTCTTCAGGGAGACCAATGCGCCGTGGCTTGAAGCGTATCTTCGCAGATACAACGTCTCCTACGTGGTGTGGGGTACCGAGGAACTCGTCTACGGCACGGAGGACGCGCGGACGCGTATCGCCGGACTTCCGGCCGTCTCAGAGGCCTTCCGGGACGGCGAATATGCCGTCTACCAGGTAGATCAGAGTCTGCTCCCGGCGCCGGTGCTACCGTTGCTGCGATGAGCTGGTCCCTGCCCGAGGATGTCGTTGACCTGCTCTCGCGATACCTTCCGGACCGGGACCTCGAGCGCATGCGTGTCACCACCGGTCGCCCGCTCGCGTTCGTGCCTCTTATCCTCGGGGCGGGAGCCACGACGTTCGGGCGCCACGTGCTCTTCGCACCAGGGTCCTACAATCCCGGCACGGCCAGGGGTCTCGCTCTGATCGCCCATGAGGCGATGCATGTCAGGCAGTTTCGCGAGGCCGGAACCCTGAGATTCCTGCTGCGATACCTGCGCTACCGTGTATCGACCCGCTCCCGGGGGATGCGACACCCCCTCGAAGCTCCCTGCATCCGGCTGCAGCGTCGCGTACTCTCCACACTGCGCGAACAGGGGTGGCCCTAGACAGGAAAACGCATCCCCTGCATGCCCTTGAGGAAACGGATGTCGCCCAGGTGCCAGAAACCGTGGGCGAGGGCAAAGTTCGCGATCGACCGACCGAGCGTCATCCGCGGACGCTCGGGGTTGAGAGGCCGGTCCAGGTCCGCTTCGCTCAACGCCTCGATGAGCGGCGGAGTCGCGGCCCAGACGCTGTCGCAATAGGCGAGCAGCTGGTCCCTGTCGGGCCGGAACTCACCCACCTGGTCGTCGTTGAAGCCCATCCCCGATGCCTCGACGTCGAGCCCGAGGCGCTCATACCATCTCTCTTCGCCCCAGATCGCCTTCGTGCCCGCGGCCTGGGAGTGGATCACGTCGTCTTCGATGCGCGAGTAATGCCACACCACGAATGCTATTGAGTTGATATTCGGACCCGGTCTGTGGAGAAGCTGCTCGTCAGTCAGCGGCTCGACCTCTGCGCGCATGGCCCGGTGCATGTCCGAGAACATGCTGTTCATCAGTTCGGTTGCCTTCATTTGTCCTCCACAGGTGCAATTCCTGCCGGTTTTCCGCGACGGCCCGGGGATCAGCCCGCCGCAGCCGCGCTCGCTCGGTGCTGCTCCAGCTTCTCGTTCTGTGTGCGGGCGTTCACGACGCCGTTCTGCATGAAATCGGCGACCACGGCGGAGAACTCGTCCGGGACGTCACTGGGGATCGAGTGGCCGACCCGGCTGAAGACGTGCAGAGTTGCGTTCGGCATCCGCCGAAAGTCAGCCAGGTTCGCAGGGAGCAACCCATCTGCCGCGCCGGCGATTATCAGGGTGGGCGTGGTGCACTTCGCCAGCCGCTCCTTGACATCGAACTCGATCATCGCCGTCCACGAATCCTCGAAGTGTGCATCCGAGACCGAGAGCGCCCGCTTGAGAGCGCGTGCCACGTTCGCCTCCGGATCGTTCCGGACCCGGAGCAACATGCGTGCCGCAAGGAGTTGCGTGAAGCCGTCCGGGGCCTTCCGAAGGCGTCTCTGCTCATCCCTGACGGCGGGATCGTCGGGGATCCCTCCCGATGGGATGGGCGCAACGAGCACCAGACGGTTGAGGCGGTCGGCGTGGGCCACGGCCAGCTGCATTCCGATCCCTCCTCCCATGCTGTGGCCGGAATAGGTGAATCGCCCGAGGCCGAGCGCATCGGCGAGCCCGACAACGTCGAGGGCATACTGCTCGAGTGAATAGCCGGCGGCGGGATGCTCACTGTCGCCCGCTCCACGGCAGTCCATGACGATGCACCGGAAGCGGTCCGCGAGCCTGGGAGCGATGAGCTCCCACCAAACGTCGTGAGAGCCGGTATAGCCGTGGTGGAAGATGATAGGCTCGCCGCTGCCGACTTCGTCGTAGAAGAGTTCGACACCATTGACTTTGACCCGTGACACGCGTTCCTCCGCAGGTGGTGATCGACGGCCAATCATACGGGGGAGCCGTGTCCTTGGCGCAACGGACCGGGATCCGCTTAGGATGCAGTCCGGACGCTCGAGGGGAGGCCGAAACATGGAGACCGTGTCGTTCTGGAGCGAAGGAACGCGGCTGGCAGCCGACATCTACCGCCCTGAGGTGGCCCCGGCTACCGGATCCAGCCCTGCGATCGTGCTCTGCCACGGTTGGGGTGGGACGAAGGATGAGCCTGCGCTCAAGCGCCATGCGGAGACGTTCGCCCGCGCCGGCTTCGTGTCCCTGGCGCTCGACTACAGGGGTTGGGGGGAGAGCGACGGCAAGGTCATCGCGAAGAGCGACATCCCGCACGAGCGGGGCGAGGTGACGGCGACCGTGCAGGTGATCCGCGAGCTGGTGGACCCGTTCGACGAGTTCTGGGATGTGCGGAGAGCGCTTGATTACCTCGAGGGAGAGCCCGGGGTCGATGCGGGAAGGATCGGTCTCTGGGGAAGCAGTCTCGGCGGCGGCCTCGTCGTGGCGGTGGCGGCCGCCGACACCCGGGTCCGCTGCGTCGTGAGCCAGGTGGCCGCCCAGGATACTCGTGGCGTCGGCGGCGACGGCGCGGACGGCCGGCTGAGGAAGCTCTCGATCGCCGAGGCCCGTGGTGCCGCCGACTCCATTCCTCAGAGCGGCGAAATGCCCGGATTGCAGGGAGTGCCGCACCTCTCGAAGCTTCGGTTCTGGGCGCCGCTGGAGGAGGCCGAACGGCTGGAGGTACCGGTCCTCCTCATCGACGCGGAGAACGAGGAGTTGTTCGACCGCCATCAGAACTCCGAGCTTCTCTACCGGCGACTGCTGGCGACAGGGAAAGCCCCGGCCGAGTACCAGGTTCTCAAAGGTGCGAGCCATTACGAGGCCTACGGCGAGCGCTGGCAGGAGACCTCGGACCTCGCTCTCGGCTGGTTCCGCCGTCACCTGATGGTTGACTGAGGATCGCCGCCGAACCTCAACGGCTGCGGCGAAGACTGGTGATTCGCCGCCGGAGGTGTCGCGACAGGCTTCCGATCAGCCGGCTGCCCCCCTGCTGCGCGCGAAGGCCCCGCAGATACCAGGGAAGGAACCGGAGGGTGCGCGCGGCGTTCAGGTCCTTCATGGCGGCATCGACCCTGACCCCGATCGCCTCGATCAGCGCCTGCCCTCTCTCCGACGACATATCGAGGTTGTTGAGGAGGACGGGTGCACCGCCAAGGAGCACGATCGCCGTGTTCCGGTAGTCGCGCCGCACACTCCTGAGAGAGTAGTCGCGGACGCCATGGCCCACGAGGCCTCTGTGATAGCGAGCCAGCAGGGTGTCCTCATGGCGGCGGCGCAGTACGACCGGCAGACTGAGGATCAGCCAGTAGGAGAGGTCGTTGGCGGGGTGGCCGAGAGCGATCCCCTGCCAGTCGACGACGGCGAAGCGGCCGCCCTCCTCGGTCGGGAAGAAGAGGTTGTCGAGCCTCATGTCGCCGTGGATCACGGTGTACGGGCGGGGGAGCTCCCCGCTCGCGAACATTTCGAACACCTCGGGAAGGAACCGTCGAGTGCGGGCCACCATCGACGTCAATTCGGGATATCGAGTTCCCCAGAGCCGGCGGACCGCGGGCATGCCCTCGTCGAAAAGCCGGATGAAGTCCGTCGCCACATCGTCCGGAGGCAGGAGCCAGCGCTCCGACCCGAGGTCGTCCGTGTTCCACCACCGCGCATGGAACTCCGCCAGCGCGTCGACCACCAGCCCCGCCGTTTCCAGTGTGGCACCCTCAACCTGGTCTCCAACGACGCCCGGTGCGAGGTCTTCGAGGAGGAGCAGGAAGGCACCCGATGCGGCGTCGTAGGAGGATGCATAGCAGCGTGGAGAGGGGAGGGTCACTCGTTCGGCGAAATCCCTGTAGAACCGCACCTCCTTCTCGTAGCCGCCGAAGTCGCGCATCAGCTCGCGTGTCGTGTCGTGCCCGGTGGCCTGTTTCGCGACCAGAGTTGGGATGCGGCCGGGTGGCTCGGTCGCCGTGTGCAGGCGTGCAAGGGAGCCGGTGAAGCCCTCGCCGACGCCGATTGGCTCTACCTCTACGCTCGTTATCTCAATCCCCTCGGTCAGTTCGGGAGGCAAGTTCGCGGCGAGCCATTCGACAGTGAGGTCGGCGACCGTAGCGGGGACAGTGCTGGCCTGCATGGTTTCCTCCGCAAAGCGGCCGCGGCCGCCGTTATTTGACCGCCACCATAGCGGCTTCACAGCGAGCGGAGAACTCGCCCTCAGGCCGGACGTCCGGTCTACTCCGGTCTACAATACGAAGGATGTTCGAGACACTCACAGACAAGCTTCAGGGTGCATTCAAGCGCTTCGGCGCCCGTGGGGTTGTAACCGAAGAGGACCTCGATCAGGCGCTCCGGGAAGTACGGATGGCCATGCTCGAAGCGGACGTGAATTTCCGCGTGGTCAGGGAGTTCACTTCCCGGGTCAAGGAGAAGGCTCTGGGCGCGGCGGTGCTTCAGAGCCTGACGCCGGTTCAGCAGGTCGTCGACATCGTTCACGGAGAACTGGTCGAGATGTTGGGAGGCGAGGCACCGCGTCTCGAAACGGCGCTCCGTCCACCGACTGTAGTCCTGATGGTCGGTCTCCAGGGATCGGGAAAGACGACGAGCGCCGCGAAACTGGCATTGCTGCTCAAGCGCCAGGGCCAGCGACCGCTCCTTGCCGCCTGTGATGTCTACCGGCCGGCAGCTGTGGATCAGCTGGTAACGCTGGCGCACGGGGTCGACGTTCCCATCCACGAGGAAGGCACGGACAAGAAGCCCGGGACAATTGCCGCCAACGCGCTGGAGAAGGCTCGGCGCATGAATGCGACCCACCTGATCGTCGACACCGCAGGTCGCCTCCACATCGACGCTGAGATGATGGACGAAGTGGCGGGCCTGCGGAAGCAGCTCGGGCCTCAGGAGGTCCTCTTCGTGGCCGATGCCATGGCCGGCCAGGATGCGGTCACAGCGGCCAAGGAGTTCCACGATCGCGTCGGGGTCAGCGGTCTCATCCTCACGAAGATGGACGGCGATGCCCGCGGCGGCGCGGCTCTCAGCATCAGGGCGGTGATCGGCGTCCCCGTGAAGTTCATCGGCCTCGGTGAGAAGGCCGACGCCCTGGAATTGTTCCACCCGGACAGGCTTGCCGGCCGCATCCTCGGCATGGGAGACATGCTCACGCTCATCGAGAAGGCCAAGGACACGATGGGCGATGAGGACACGGATAAGTTCGCGGAGAAGCTGCGCAAGGGGAGCTTCGACCTCCAGGATTTCGTCGAGCAGCTGCGCAAGGTACGAAGCATGGGACCGTTGCAACAGCTGGTGTCGATGCTCCCCGGGTTCAACAAGATAAAAATGCAGCTCGATGTGGACGATCTCGACGACCGCTTCTTCCTTCAGGCCGAGGCGATCGTCCTCTCGATGACCCCCTGGGAGCGGAGACATCCGGAGAAGGTCGATGGCCGCCGTCGCCGCCGCATCTCCCGGGGAAGCGGCACCGTTCCGGCCGATGTCAACCAGCTTCTCAAGCAGTTCTTTGAGGCACGCAAGATCGCGCGCTCGATCACGAGCGGCAAGGTTCCGGCCATACCGGGATTCAGGTAGACCGGCGCGGCCGTCCGGAGACCCGACGGCGTCGCCACCGCTCACCCCCTGCCGGCCGTGCACCGTGAGGGGTGCTCCCGTACGATGATCGGATGGATTCTCCGTCCGGGCGGTCACCGCAGGCGCTTGCGATGGATCCAGCCGTGAAGCGGCTCGATGCGCCGGCGCTGGTCCGGGGGGACGCCAGGGCCGGCAGGCGCCAGAGCTTCCTCGTAACTCTGCGAAACTATCTGGCTCTAACTAAGCCACGGGTGATCATCCTCCTTCTCATCACGACGGTGCCGGCGATGATCGTGGCGGCGGGCGGCTGGCCCGCAACGGGATTGGTGGCCGCGACGGTGGTCGGCGGCGCGCTCTCCGCCGGTGGGGCGAACGCCATCAATTGCTGGTTCGATCGCGACATCGACGGGGTCATGCAGCGGACTCGCCAGCGGCCGACCGTCACCGGAGCCGTGGGCCCCGCGCAGGCAGTCACCTTCGGGGTGCTACTGGGCGCGTCGGCGTTCGCCATCCTCTGGTTCGCTACGACCCCGCTTGCAGCGGCACTTTCCCTCTCAGCCCTCCTGTTCTACGTCTTCGTTTACACCGTCTGGCTGAAGCGGCGGACCGACCGGAATATCGTGATCGGTGGGGCCGCCGGCGCCTTCCCGCCGGTCGTCGGCTGGGCCGCCGTGACCGGCGACTTCTCGTTCACCGCTGCCGTTATGTTCGCGATCATCTTCCTCTGGACACCCCCCCACTTCTGGGCCCTGTCTCTCCGCCTGGCCGACGACTATGGCCGTGCCGGGATACCGATGTTGCCCGTCACCCGGGGAGCGCCGGAGACTCGCAGGCAGGTCGCGGGCTACTCGGTAGTCCTTGCCGCTTTGACACTGGCCGTAATCCCGATCACGCCTCTGGGATGGATTTACGGCATCACCGCCGCCGTCCTGGGGATCGGGTTCCTGTACGGTGCGCTCCGCCTGTGGCAGGATCCGGGCCGACCGTCGATCGGCCTGTACAAGTATTCATTGCTGTACCTCGCGCTGCTTTTCATCGCGATGGCGGCCGACACGCTGGTCACCGGCTGAGAGCAGTCTCGTACCGGCGCGTATTTCGCCACGTCGACGTACGCCGCTGTTCTCCGAAGGCGGGGTTGTTGGTAGCCTCAGTCACCAGATCGATGGCTCCCGCACCGGTAACCGCCCGGAACGGTCCGCCGGGCACCGCGGGTGCTTGTGGGCCGCGAGTCTGACATGAGGGAGGAGAGCAAAGATGGGGTTGCTGATTTTCGCGCTTGTCGCGGGGGTGGCGGCGATTCTCTTCGCCGCCTACACCGGGCGAAAGGTTCTCGCCGAGGACGAGGGCGACGAAACGATGCGCTCGATCGCGAAAGCAATTCAGGATGGTGCGGCCGCGTTCCTGCGGCGTGAGTATCAGTTCCTGATCGTCTTCGTCGTCGTCGTCGCCGTCGTTCTCACTGTCTTCATCGACTACGACGTCCTCGACAGATTCGGCAACCAGCAGGGAAACCTCACAGATCTTCCGCGGACCGCTATCGCCTACGTCCTGGGCGCCTTCGCCTCGGCTTCGACCGGGTACATCGGCATGTATGTGGCCGTCAGGGCGAATGTACGCACGGCTGCCAAAGCCCGTGACGGATTGAATCCGGCGCTCCGGGTGGCCTTCTCTTCCGGTTCAGTCATGGGCGTCACCGTGACCGGGATCAGCGTCGTCTTCGTCACCCTCGTCTACCTGGTGACCGAGGACGTTCAGCCGTTGACGGGCTTTGCCTTCGGCGCGTCCTCGATCGCGCTCTTCGCCCGCGTCGGCGGCGGAATCTACACAAAGGCCGCGGACGTCGGGGCGGACCTCGTCGGCAAAGTCGAGGCCGGGATTCCGGAGGACGATCCGCGCAATCCGGCGACGATCGCCGACAACGTCGGGGACAACGTCGGGGACGTCGCCGGGATGGGTGCCGACCTGTTCGAGTCCTACACAAGCTCCATCGTCGCGGCGATGGCTCTCACGGCCGTTGCGATAGTAGGGGTCGGCGAGAACGCGGTCTTCAAGCCCGCAGGAGATCTTCTCTACAAGTCCCACGAGTTCGTACTTCCACTGATGATCATGGGGATAGGCATCATCGCCTCTCTCATCGGGACATTCCTCGTGCGGACCGGCGAGGAGGCGGACATGGGACGCCTTCTCTGGGCGCTGAGGGCGGGGGTCTACGCTGCCGGAGGCCTGATCCTTATCGGGACCGCCATCGCCCTGCTCATCCTCGACCAGCCGTTCGAACTGTTCTGGGTCGTTCTCATCGGACTGGTGGCGGGCCAGATAATCGGCACGGTAACCGAGTACTACACGGCCTACGAGTTCAGCCCGACCCGGAAGCTGGCGGACCAGGCCGAGACCGGTGCCGCGACCGTGATCATTGGAGGCCTCGGCCTCGGCATGTTGTCGACGGCCATTCCGATCGTCACGATCGTCATCGCCATCTGGGCGACGTTCCAGATCGCCGGCCTCTACGGGATCGCCCTTGCAGCGGTCGGGATGCTTTCGTCCCTCGGGATCACGCTGGCCACAGACGCCTACGGACCCGTCGCGGACAACGCCGGGGGCATCGCCGAGCAGGCCCACCTGGACCCCGAGGTACGAGAGCGCACGGACGCGCTCGACAGCCTCGGGAACACAACGGCCGCGACCGGCAAGGGCTTTGCGATCGGCTCGGCGGTTTTGACCTCGCTCGCACTGATGGTCACCTATTCGCAGGTCGTGGGGATCCAGACGATCGACGTGCTCGAAGTCGAGGTCATGCTCGGACTGCTGCTCGGGGGTCTCATGCCGTTCCTGTTCACGGCGCTGACCATGGCGGCCGTCGGCCGCGCCGCCATGGCGATGGTCAATGAGGTGCGGCGGCAGTTCCGCGAACACCCCGGGATCATGGAGGGCAAGGAGGAGCCCGACTACGCCCGGGCCGTCTCCATCTCCACCGACGGCGCTCTCCGCGAGATGATCCTCCCCGGCGCCCTGGCGGTGGTTGTACCGGTGGCCATCGGAGCTTTCGTCGGTGCCGAGGCGCTGGGCGGGCTGCTGATCGGCTCCATCGTGTCCGGCGCCGTCCTCGCCCTGATGATGGCGAACGCGGGCGGAGCCTGGGACAACGCAAAGAAGTTCATCGAGTCGGGGCATCTCGGCGGTAAGGGCTCGGAAGCTCACAAGGCGGCGGTCGTCGGCGACACGGTCGGCGATCCCTTCAAGGACACGTCGGGACCTGCCCTGAACATCCTCCTCAAGCTGATGTCGATCGTGGCCGTGGTGTTCGGGCCGCTCTTCATCTGAGGTAGGTACTAGCAGGATGCTGAAGAAGGCCCTCAAATCTGGCCGACTCGACAAATGGCGCATTGCAGCGCGTGATATTCAGATACGACTCCCGCGCCTTTCGATATGACGGACGGTGTTCTTCAGCAGCCTGTTAGAGCTAGAAGCAGACGCCGACCGTAACGTCCTGCTGGTTCGGACCAGGTGCTAGCGTCACGATGTCGGGTGTCACATCGTACACGGGGAACGGATTCCCATTGAACGTGCACTGGTAATAAAGCTCGTATGTGCCGGCCGGAACAGCTGTGTTGAAAGCGGCCGACGGGGATTGGGCCGACACGCGAAAGTCCCCAGCGATACCTGAAAGGAAGAACTCGCACTCGGAACACGCGCTCACATCTCCGAAGATGTCGAGAAACAGAGTCCCGAACATCTGCGCGGGCGGGATCGAAGTCGCCGGCGGCGTGATCGTCGCGGTCGGCGTGGGGGTCCTCGTCGGTGTCCGGGTTGCGGTCGCGGTCGGCGTGGGCGTTCTCGTCGGTGTCCGGGTCGCGGTCGCGGTCGGCGTGGGCGTTCTCGTCGGTGTCCGGGTTGCCGTTGCTGTCGCCGTGGGCGTTCGGGTCGGCGCTGCCGTGGCGGCACGTGTGGGAGGTGCCGTCGTCGCCGATCGGGTTGGAGGAGCGCTCGTCGAGGAGACCGTTCCGGACGGCTCGTCCGTCGCATCGGTGGTAGCGCCGGGCGTCCCGGCCAGCGTCGGCTCCGGCGTCACCGTGGTATCGTCTGCCGTCGCGGAGGG
>CAZHMF010000009.1:8548-29019 GCA_964533605.1 uncultured Anaerolineaceae bacterium | reverse complement strand
CCATTCGAACCCGGTGAGGGGTCTCCCGCCGGCGCGGTGAGCGAGGGAATGCCGGACGGGCCGGTCGGTCGCGGCCCCCCGTCGCCGCCGAAGAGCGCGAGGAGGAAGATGGCAACGGCGCCGATGAACATGCCGGCACCGACAATGGCGAGGACCAGCTGAACTCCGGACCATTGCGCAAGGATCCCCGCCAGGCCCGCCAACCACCCGGCGCCGGGCGCGCCGGCGCCGCAGATGGGACAGAAGTTGGTCCCTTCCTCGGGCGGAAGGGGGTGGCCGTTCGTGCAGTACCGCTGTTCGCTCACCGATCCTCCCACTCCGGTACTCCCGCGATGATACTTGGGCGGGGCTGTTTCGCGCTCAGCCGGCGGCTGCCCGAACGAGCTCCCGCCCGACGCGTTCGACCTGATCGACGGTCAGAGCAGGATGCACCGGAACCGAGAGTACCCGCTCCGCCAGAGCCTCCGCAGCCGGAACCGAGGCCTCTCCGAACCCGAGGGTCTGAATTACCGGTTGCCTGTGAATGGGCACCGGGTAGTGGATGGCCGAACCCACTCCAGCCCTCCTCAGATGTTCCTCGACCCGGGCCCTGTCCCCGACTCTCACCGTGTACTGGTGGAACACATGGCGGTCACCCTCCCGCGTTCGCGGCGGCTCCAGCACACCCGGCGGCAATTCGACCTCGCGGATGAGAGCCGAGATGCGGCCGGCGTTCGCGATCCTTGCTTCGTTCCACTCCTCCAGGTGACCGAGTTGCACCACACCGATCGAGGCCGCCAGGTCGGTCATCCGCCAGTTGAGGCCGAGAGCCTGGTGGACATACCGCTCTCGCTGGCCGTGGTTCCGGATGAGACGCGCACGGTCGGCGAGCGAGGTGTCGTCGGTCGTGATCATCCCCCCTTCACCGGTGGTCATGTTCTTGGTGGGGTAGAAGCTGAAGCAACCGACTCCGAACGACCCAACCCGCCTTCCCTGGTGCTCGGCGCCGTGGGCCTGGGCGCAGTCCTCGACCAGTGTCAGCCCGTTCCTCCGGCAGAGCTCCGAGAGTTCGCCCAGCCGCGCGGGGTGTCCATAGAGATGCACCGCCAGCACAGCCCGCGTGCGGCTGCTGAGCGCCGCTTCGACGGACTCCGGGTCGAGGTTGCCGTCGAACGGGTCAACATCCGCGAATACGGGGCGGGCACCGCAGGCGATGATGCTGGTGGCCGTTGCAATGAAGCTGAAGGGTGTCGTGACGACCTCGTCACCCTCCCCGATGCGGGCCGCCTGAAGGGCGACGACGAGCGCGGCGGTGCCGCTGTTGACGGCGACGGCCTGGCGGCAGCCGATGTAGTCGGCAAAAGCCTCTTCGAACTCCCGCACGCGAGATCCCTGTGCGAGCTGACCGCTCTCCAGCGCTGCAATGACCGCCGCCTTCTCCTCGTCGCCGATCAGAGGACGGGCGATCGGGATCGGCTCCCGGTCAGTCATCGCCTGCCCCCGTCCCGCTCTCTGGATCCAGCGAGGCCTCAACGAGCCGGCCTTCGACCTCCTTGTAGGCGAAGCCACAGAGGTCACACTCGAGGCCTTCCGGGAGGGGTCGAGCACAGCGGCAGACCCAGCCCCCCTGACGGGCAGGACTGCCGCGAACGAGAGCGTGAGGCTTGACGTCGCTGGTTACCACGGACCCGGCGGCGACAAGCGCCCATTCGCCGATCGTGACGCCCGGGAGGATGACGGACCCGGCGCCGACCGCCGCACCGAAGCGAACGAGAGTTCGGCCGAGCTCCCAGTCGCCCGCCGATTTGAGGCTTCCGTCGGGATTGACCGCCCGCGGAAACCGGTCGTTTGTGAACACCACTGCCGGCCCGACGAACACGCCATCTTCCAGAATCACTCCCTCATAGAGGCACGCGTAATTCTCGATTTTGCAGTTCTCTCCGACCGTCACGCCGCCTCCGACGTAGGCCCCTTTTCCGATGATGCATCCGGCGCCGACGGAGGCGCCGGAACGAACCTGGGACTGGTGCCAGACCAGAGCACCGGCCCCGATCTTCGCGCCCTCTTCGACGTCTGCCGATGGGTGGATTCGGACATCTGGAGCGGCACCCGAGGGCAACCGAGACGCCCCGGCGCTCATGACTCCAGCCCTTCCTCCGCGGCTGTTCTCTCGATCGCCTGCTGCGGCCGGAACCGTCTGGCGACAAGGTGGAGGCGGCGGCGGAGCTCCTCGGGGTCGTCCCCGACGCCACCCAGCTCGCCGACGAGACGGACCATCTCGGCTTCGCTGATTCGTTCGGCCGAGGAGATCCTCATGACCTTCGGGTGCTTGGTGCTCTCGACCAGCTCCTCGTCGTCGTAGAGTTCCTCGCGGAGCTTCTCGCCCGGCCGTGGGCCTGTGAACTGCACCTGGATGTCACGGCCGGGCTCGAGACCCCGGAGACGGATCATGCGCTCGGCGAGCTCGAGGATTCGGATCTCCTCGCCCATATCCAGCATGTAGATGCCCCTATCTCCGAAGGCCGCGGCCTGGATGACGAGGCTGACCGCCTCCGGGATACTTATGAAATAGCGCATCATATCCGGATGCATGACGGTCACGGGTCCCCCGCGTTCAATCTGGCGCATGAAGATCGGCACGACGGAGCCCCGGCTTCCCATCACGTTCCCGAACCTTACGGCCGTGAAGTCCGTGCGTTCGGAATTCCCCGCGAGCGCCATCACGACCAACTCGGCAATCCGCTTGGAAGCACCCATCACGCTGGCCGGGCGCACCGCCTTGTCCGTCGAGATCAGCACGAAGCGCTCCGCCTGAGCTTCACGCGCCGCACGAGCCACGTTCAGAGTCCCGAACACGTTGACCCGGAAGGCCTCCTCGGGCTGGTCTTCCATCATCGGCACATGCTTGAGTGCCGCGGCGTGGTAGACCACTTCGGGCTCAATCCGGCGAAAGAGGCTCACGATCCGTTCGGAGTCAGCGATATCTGCGACCCAGGGTTTCACCGATATCTCCCCCGCAGAGCGGGAAAGGTCGGCGACGAGATCGAACAGCCCCGTTTCGTTGTTGTCGAGGAGATGCAGCTCTCGCGGCTGGAACGACATCACCTGGCGGCAGAGTTCGCTTCCGATGGAGCCCGCGGCGCCGGTTATGAGCACGACTCGCCCGGCCACCGTGTCCGCGCAGGCCGCGAAGTCTACCGCGACCGGCTCCCGCCCCAGGAGGTCATCCAGCGTGATCTCCCGGAGAGTGTCCGGGGCACTTCCTTGCATCCACGACTCGACACCGGGGACGATCCTGACGGGTATCACCAGGTCCTGGCAGGTCTTGACTATCTCCCGCACCGACTCTCCGGTGGCGTGCGGAAGGGCAATGGCTACTGCGTCGGCACCTCGCACAGTCACAACCTGTGCGAGGTCGTCGATCCCGCCCAGCACGGGCAGTCCGTGAATATGAGTGTGGTGCGTTCGCGGATCATCATCGACGAACGCAACGGGCTGGAAGTTCTGATCCGGACCACTCTGGAGCTCCCGAGCGAGCAGCTGGCCGGTCCTGCCGGCGCCCACGATGACCAGCCGCCGGGAGGCGGCACCGCCCCAGGGGATCCGGGCAAGGAGCCGGGTCCGCATCTTCGCCGCGCAAAGGGCGGGGTAAATCAGAGCCGCCGCAATCAGGATGACGCCGAGCGGAAGGCGCCTGTGCTCCATGAACAGGTCCCCGAACAACGCCAGCGCGGTCGCAGCCGCCACCGGTCTGGCCAGTCCGACGATGTCACCGATACTCCCATAGGCCCAGACAGTCCGGTACACACCGAAGAGGAAATTCGCACCGATGTAGGCAAGCACCAGCAGAGGCATCATCTGCAAGACAAAGACAGCGTTGTCGCGCGGCACGCTGGACTCGAAGCGCAGGAGCAAGGCAACTCCGTAGGCCGCGGCCACCACGAGCGCATCGAGCCCGGCCGCGCCGGCCGAGTGAAGTGGGTCGCCGGCAAGCAGCCTCGCGAGGCGCCCTCGAATACCCGGCTCACCCCACATCAGCGCGCTCCCAGCCCGCGAAGAGCTACGCGAACGGTCTTGCCGAGGATCGCGAGGTCTAGTCCCAGTGAATGATCATCCACGTATGCGAGATCATATTTGATGATCTCCGCGTAGGCGAGATCCGACCTTCCCCGAATCTGAGCCGGTCCCGTGATACCCGGCCGCACCTCGTGCCGGCGGTGAAACTCAGGTGGATACTGGCCGACGATCTCGGGGACCTCGGGGCGCGGACCGACCAGGCTCATCTCGCCTTTGAGAACATTAACGAGGTTGGGAATCTCGTCGATCGACGTACGGCGAAGGAAGGCCCCGACGCGAGTGACTCTGGGATTCGCCGATCCCGGAGGACTGAACATGAACGTCTCCCAATCCTCGATGCTCTCGGTCCCCGGCAGTTCCGGCCCGCTGAGCATGGTTCGCAGCTTGCACATGCGAAAGGTCTTTCCGTTCCGGCCAACCCTCTCCTGCCGGAAGAGGGGATTGGCCCGAAGGCTGAGGGCTGCGGCTACCGCCCCGATGGCCACCACGGGTATCACCAGAGGGGCCGCCAGCAGCGTGAGGGTGACGTCGAATGGTCGTGCCGACACGGGCTGAGCGTATTGCCGGACGGCGGTAGGGGCGACAGCTGATCCGTGGAGTTGAGGAAAGCGCCGGGCCTATTCGCCTACAGCGGTGACCTGCCCCACCGGGAGGCATTGCCAGGCAGCCCAGGGGTCCTTCCCTTGCTTCACGTCTGTCTCAAAGGCCACCAGCGCGACTCGCAGGTTTGTAACCGGGTTGGACCACTGCGACAGGTCTTCACCGGCGACTTCGAACCAGAACGGCATGACCTGCATCAGGCCCAGGGCCCACATGCCGCGGGCCGCCGGCATGAAGCGGCTTTCACACCAGGCGATCAGAACCAGGTCGTCCAGATGCTCACCCGCCCAGCCTGCCTCAAGCGCGAGAGCTCTTATCTCGGACTCGCTATAGGACAGGCCGGTAAACGCCGGCAGTGCACCAGGCACGCCCGCGACCGCCGCCTGCACCGGGGCTGAGGTGGTCTCGGACTGCTGGGCAGAAGCCGGTGCGGAGGGAGAAGACTGCGCATCCTCGAGGACGGCCGCCGTGGTCACTGCGGGGAGGCCAACGGTTCCCTGAGGAGCATCGACGGCCGAATTGTCCGGAGCCTGCAGCAGCGCCTCAGAATTCGAGCCAAGGGACGCGTCTCCGGGGACTGGCGCGAACGGGACCATCTCCACCTCGACCGGCGGGGCGACCGAAAACGCGTTGGCAACGGACGAGAACGGGTCGGCCAGGGAGGGATCGCTCTCGGGCTTCAGCGACCGCGCGCCCGCCGGCGTCGACGTACGAACGCGTTCCTGTGTGGTACCCGCGGGTACGATAGATGTTGCCCGGTGGTGGGCGCTCCCAAGCGTTCGAACGACCGGATCGCCGGCGACCAATGCGACCCGCTGACCGAATCCGAACGAGAAAAGGCTGGTGGCGCCCAGCGTTGAGGCCAGAGCGACCGCCGCGATGGCGGCCGTGGCCCCACCCGGTCCGATGGCGAATCGTCCTCTGACCGGCTCGAGTCTGTGGACGACGGCAACTTCGCCGTCGACCGTGATGGCCTGGGCGACCAGCCGGGGTTCGATAGCCGGCGCTATGTCCCCGAAGCGGGCACGTTCGACACAAGCACCGAGCAGCGCGACTCCGAAGTCCAGCCAGGCCGCTCCGGCCCGCACTGCACCAGTGATCGAACGCGAGACGTTACCGATCACCCGGCGCGATTCCGACAAGATGAGACTTCTGGCAAGTTTCCCCCAGAGCAAGGGCGGGGACACGAATAAAGTCTCGCCCCCGGCCCTTCCGGGCGGGCGGCATCCCCGCACACCGCGCCGATCATGCCATAGGGTTTAGTGCTAAGTAAACGCCGATATGGCACTCACTCGAACTCGCAATCCTCTCACTCGGACGGTCAGGAGTAGATCACGGTCTGTCGAAGGAACGTCTCGAGGGCGCCATAGAATGCCTTGATAGTGTCGTCGCGCCGCCAGCCGTGCCCCTCTCCTTCGTAGACGTGATACTCGTGCGGCACCCCTCGTCTTCGCAACGAGGCGACGATGGAATCGCTCTGCGCGCGCGGCACCACGCGATCGATGTCCCCCTGAAACAAGGCGATGGGATCGACGATCGCATCAGCTTTGAAGATCGGTGAGCGGTCACGGTATACGGCCGCGGCCTCCGGTAGGGGGCCCAGCAGCAAGTCCAGATACCGCTCTTCGAACTTATGCGTGTCCCGGGCGAGCGAGAACATGTTCGATACTCCGTAGAGACAGACCCCGGCACGGTAGAACCCCGAATGGCATACCAGCGACTGAAGGACGGTGAATCCGCCCGCGCTTCCTCCCATGATGACTACTCTGTCGCGGTCGGCCCGTCCCTCGGCCACCAGGTGCAGCGCCCCCGTCCTCGAGTCCTCGACGTCGTAAACGCCCCAGCTTTCCCTCAGCTTCAGCATGTACTCCCGCCCGTAACCGGTGCTCCCGCGGTAGTTGACCAGGAGCACTCCGTAACCCCGGGTAGCGAGGAACTGAGCCTGAGGGTTCCAGGCGGACGTCGCCTGAGAGGTGGGACCGCCATGGACGAGCACGACAAGGGGGGCCGGACCTTCGCAGTAGTACAGGTCACTGGCCGGCGGATAGTAGAGACCGTGAGCCTGCTCTCCGTCGAAGGACTCCCAGGAGACCGACTCGGGGCGCGAGAGGGCGCCCTCGTTCACCGATTCCGCTGAACCGTAACGGCGGACACGGCTTCCCGCGCCCCCAGAGAGGTCCGCCGTGACGATCCGCGCCGGGATCGCCGGACCCGAGGCCACGACCGCGGCTGTGTCGCCCGACGGCGAGACGACCGGGTCGGTCAACGCCGTATACGGCTCCATCCCCTCCACGGTCCGGGTGTCGTCGCCATCGACCACGACAAGGCATCCGAATCCCGCGTCCTGACGGATGGCGAGGACACTGCCGTCGGCTCTCGGTGCGACCAGGCGCTCGACGCATCCCCAGGCCGGCGCGCCGTACTCCCCGTCGTTCCCGGTGAGCTGCTCGGGCATGTCCTCGCCCGTGCGGAGCCTGTAGACCTGCCCGTTGCCCGTTTCGTCTGATACGAAGTAGAGCGCGTCATCCGGGCCGAACAGGGGATGGGTGCACGAGGTGTCTGGCCCGCCTGCGACGATTCGCGATGAGTCGAGAGAAGGCCCTGCCGAACCGTCCCAGATGAGTTCGGCAACGCGGATCTCCGTACCGTCCCACGGCATGTTCGGGAAGTCCCATTCAGTCCATGCCAGCCGGGAGCCGTCGGGACTCCAGGAGGGCTGCGTGTAGAAGTCCCGGCCGGCGGCCAGCCTCACCGGCCAGGCCGCCCCCGCCGCATCGACGACCGCGATGCAGTCGGTCCCTTCGAACGAGTGGATATAAGCGATCCAGCGCCCGTTCGGTGAGGCGGTCGGGGTCGAAGCGGCGCCGAACGGCGGTGTTACCGGCCGTGCCGCCTCGCCGTCCAACTTCTGTCGATAGATTCGCTGGTCGTTCTGGCCCACGTAGAACGCAACGCCGTGACTGAGGGTGAAGTCGCCCCCGCCGTATCCGACAAACGCGCGGACGGAGATGTCAGATGTGAGGTCGCGCGGGGCGTCTCCCTCGCGCTGAACAACCAGCACGCCGCGATCCGACCTACCTTCGACCCAGGCGAGGGTCCGCCCGTCGCTGTCCCACCACGGCTCCGTAAGCCTGAGGCCGGCGCTCAGAGCGGCCGCCGTGATCGGGCTCTCCCATGTGCCGTACATTCGATACTCTGCCACCAATCGCTCCTTAATAGCGTGTCTTCAGTCCCGTCCGGAGGCCCCGGACACCGAGCCTGCAGCCGGGAATGATGGCCGGTCTAGTCCGGCACCGCCCCGGAGCCGGTGTCCGCATCCGACGGTTCGACGGTCAGTGCGTATTCGAGTGCGTCGGCCAGCGCAAGCCAGGAAGCCTCGATGATGTCCGTTGAGCTCCCCACGGTCGTCCAGTACTCATTACCGTTCGTGCTCTCGATGAGCACGCGGACTACCGCCCCCGTAGCGGCCTGGCTGTCCAGAATGCGGACCTTGTAGTCTGTCAGCTTCACGGCGGAGAGCTGCGGGTAGGCACCCACCAGGGCCTTTCGGACCGCTCCGTCAAGTGCGTTCACCGGTCCATTGCCCTCTGCGGCGGTGTGCTCGAGGGTTCCATTGATGAGGATCTTCACCATCGCCTCGGCAAGCATCTCGTTGCCGTTTCCGCTCCGATCTCCGATGACCCGCCGCCGTTCGACGATGACGAAGTCCCGGAGCGTCCAGGGTGAGCTGTAGCCGGGGAGCGTCCGGCGAACGAGGAGCGCAAAACTGGCCTCGGCGCCTTCGTACTGAAACCCGCGACTCTCCTTGTCCTTGACGAGAGTCAGAAGTCCTCTGACCTCATCCTGCGTGAACGGGTAGTCGATCCCAAGCTCTTGCAGCTTGATCATCAGGTTGCGTTGGCCACTGAGCTCGCTCACAAGAACGCGGCTCGCATTGCCGACCCGATCGGGGTCCACGTGTTGGTAGGCGCGGGCGTCCTTCATCAGCCCGGCGACGTGATAGCCGGCCTTGTGGGCAAAGGCACTCATCCCGACATAGGGCGCATGAGGGTTCGGGACCATGTTCGCGAGTTCGCTGACGTAATTGGACACCTCTGTGAGGCGGGCGAGCTGGGCGTCTTCCACGACATCGAGCCCGAGTTTGAGCTTGAGGTTGGCGATGATGGTGCCGATGTCGGCGTTGCCGCAACGCTCGCCGTATCCGTTGACACACCCCTGGACCTGCCAGACACCGGCCTCAACCGCCGCGACGGTGTTGGCCACGGCCAGCCCTGCGTCGTTATGGCAGTGAATACCGAGGCGAGCACCGGGCAGGCGCTCCTGGACGGCGGCGACTGCGGCAAGCACCTGGCCCGTTGTCATGCCGCCGTTCGTATCGCAGAGCGCAAGGGCATCTGCGCCGGACCGCGCGGCGGTCTGCAGGCACTGAAGCGAGTAGTCCGGGTCGTCGATGTAACCGTCGAAGAAGTGCTCGGCATCGAACACGACGACGCGCCCGAGGTCCTTGAAGTAGCCGACGGAGTCGGCGATCATCGCGAGGTTCTCTTCGTTCGACGTTTCAAGGACGCTCTCAACCTGGAATTGGCTCGCCTTGCCGACGATCGTCACTCCGGGAGTACCGGCGCCGGCCATCGACTGGATGTTGCCGTCCGCCTCGCAGGTGAGGCCCGGCTTCCTGGTGCCGCCGAAGGCGCTGACGCGCGCGTGGCGGAGAGCCACGCCGTCCAGGCGCTTGAAGTACTCGGCATCCCGGGGATTGGACCCGGGGAAACCCCCTTCGATCCAGTCGATCCCAAGCTCGTCGAGCTTCCGCGTAATACGCAGCTTGTCCTCGACGGAAAGCGAGATTCCCTCCATCTGCGAGCCGTCGCGGAGGGTTGTGTCGTAGAGTTGCACACGGTCTGTCGACATAGTTAAGTTCCCGAAGATATCTGAGTTAAGGTGACGAGTTAGAAGGTCGCGGGCCCGGGCTGGCGGGAAGCGATCGCAACCCCGCGGGATTGCCGCGGGGGAGATATCACCGGGAACGAGCGCGCTCGCATTTGGATCAAACTAGCACATCGCAGGGCGGGGAACACTCTGGGGACCTTAGCCACCCTCCATGGGGCTGAAGAGTGTCACTTCGTCTCCGGCCGAAAGAATACTGTCCTTCTCTCCGAGTTCCCCGTTGAGACCGACGGTGAGCATCTCCGAATCAGGCACGTTGAGCAGGCTCAGGAGATCTGCAACCCGGGCGGATGGCGACAGCTCGAATTCGAGCGCGCCGGTAGCGCCCTCAGGGCGGAAGCGACGGAGATCTGCGTGCAGGACCACCCGCACAGTGATATTTGAGGAGTTCGGCGAGGCTGACGTACTCATATGCGATCCAGCATACCGAGACCGCTGATCTCACGCCTCGCCCTCCAGCCCTTCGCGGGCTACCGTGAACGTACCGGCCGCCGGGGCGAAGACACTCTCGGGGACCGCCGATCGGGGCCCGCAGGAGAGGACGATGTCAGCTCTCGAGATCGAACACAGCGACGTCCCGCTCACGGGCGAAACCGAAGCCTACATCAGAAACCGGGCCGAGCACCTGCGACGTCTCCATCCTCAGGTGACGCTCTGCCGCGTTTCGATCAGCGCCCCTGCCTCCCACCATCAACAGGGCGGGCCGTTCCGCGTTGCAGTCGAGGTTTCGGTCCCCGGGAGCAAGCTGTCCGTCAACCGGCGCCAGGCACCCGATCTGCGACTCGCCATCCGCAAAGCGTTCGAAGCTGCCCGCAGGCAGGTGGCCTCGCGCGGCCGGATTCAACGCCAGCAGGTCAGAGCTCATACCGCGGTACACCTCCACGGGGAGGTCGGCCGGCTCTTCCCGGATGATGGCTACGGATTCATCCAGGCGGACGATGGGCGCGAGGTGTACTTCCATCAGAGTGCAGTTCTCAGCCCCGGCTTCGGACAGCTTCGAGCGGGGATGCGCGTCAGATTCGCCGATGAACTCGGCGACAAAGGGCCGCGGGCCACGTCCGTCGAGCCCCTCTGAGGCTACCGCCCGAGACGCGGACGGCGATTCCGGTCAGAATACCCGGATGCCACGCCAAGCCCTCGCCGGCGTCAGCGTCCTCGATCTCTCCGACTCGGCAGCGGGTGCGTGGTGCGCACGCCTTCTCGCCGACTTCGGCGCAGATGTGGTCATGGTTGAGCCCCCCGGCGGCCACATGCTCCGCCATCGGGGCCCGTTCGACGCCGACGGCAACAGCATCGCCGCCGCTCACTTTCTCGCCAACCGCCGGTCCGCGGTCCTCGACCTGACCAGCGCCGAGGCAGACATCGCGCGGCAGATCGGCCACGACGCAGATATCGTGATCTCGGGTCTGGGGCCGGAGGCGCTGGCGGACCGTCGACTTCGCTACGATGATTTCCGGGCCCCGGGAATGGTGATGGTGCACGTCACTCCCTGGGGCATGACCGGAGACCTCGCCGATGCACCGGGAAACGACCTGACCGTCGCCGCCCGTTCGGGCTGGGCTGCCATCAACGGTCGTGCGGACCGGGAGCCTCTGAAGCCCTCGGGATGGCAGGTTTCCTATTGCACGGGCACCGCCGCTTTCGTGGGTGCACTGGCAGCACTCTTTGCCCGTGACGGCAGCGGATCGGGAGGCCAGGAGGTAGACATCTCAGCCCTCGATGTCATGGCCTCCGCTTTCTCGCCCGCAGTCCTTCGGAGCGCCTACACGGGACGCGCATGGCGCCGTCGCAGCGAGTCCGATCTGCTCGCCGGACCGGTGCCGGTGGCGGACGGCTTCTTCGCCCTGACCATCAGCCGAGCCCATTTCTGGCGCGACGCGATGAACCTGCTCGGCCTCCCGGATCTGGCCGCGGACTCCCGCTGGGAGAACGCCTGGTACCGCCAGGCACACAAGGACGAATACGTCGCCCGTGTCCAGGAGAGGATGCTGCAATGGCCGCGCTGGAAGCTCTTCGAGGAGCTCGCACTTCGCCGTGTGATTGCCGGTCCCGTGGTTTCCATGTCTGAGCTTTACGAGCTGGATCACCTCGAAGGGCGTTCGTTCTGGCGCCGGCCGCCCTCCGCACCGGGCGGCCCCCGCCATCCCGGCCCGCCGTTTCGGCTGTCTGCCACACCCGCAACATTCAGCCGGCCCCTCCCCGGACTCGACGCCGATGGTGAGGCGCTGCGGCAGAGGGCGCGGTCGTGAACGGCCCGCTAACGGGAGTGACGGGAGTGGTGCTGACACAGGCCTGGGCGGGGTCCTTCTGCACCGAGCTGCTCGGCTTCCTCGGCGCAGACGTTATCCAGGTCGAGGTGAGAAGGCGCCTCGATGCCTGGCGCGGGTCCTGGGATACTCCGATGCCCGAAGCAGTCGGTAAGCTACCCTCGGCAAAGAACGCCTGGAACTGCAATCCGCTCTACAACTCGGTCAACCTGATGAAGCGCTGCGTCACCCTGGACCTTGCCGATGAAGAGGGGAAGCAGCTATTCGTGGAGCTCGTGCGGCATGCTGATTTCGTCGCCGAGAACTTCACGCCGAGGGTGATGGGAAACCTCGGGCTCGACTATGAACGCCTCTGCCGTTTCAAGCCCGATATCATCCTCTGCAGCCTCTCGGCCTACGGGCATGACGGACCCTGGGCCAACATCCCCGGGATCGGGGGAACCATCGAACCCACCTCCGGGATGTCGGCGCTGCTCGGCTACCGCGACGGTCCCCCCCTGAATTCGGGCCAGATGTATCCCGACGCCGTAGCCGCCCTCAACGGTGCGGCCGCGATCCTGGTGGCGCTGCGGCACCATCAGGCCACCGGCGAAGGCCAGTTCATCGACCTCTCGATGCAGGAGGCGAACCTCACCTTCGCGGGCGACGCGGCGCTCGAATACGCGCTGCTCGGACGCCAGCGGCCGCGAATGGGGAACCGGCACGCGGACTTCGCTCCCCACGGCATCTTCCCCTGCAGGGGCGACGACCGCTGGGTGGCCATCGCCTGCGAAAACGAAGACCAGTGGCTGGCGCTCGCGAGGGCCGCCGGACACGGATGGGAGCGCGATCGCCGCTTCGCCGTCAACGCAGCCCGCAAGGAGAACGAAGACAGTCTCGAAGCCGAGATCGCGGGCTGGACGGCCGGCCTCGACCGAAACACTCTTGCAGCCGAGCTCCTGGCGGCCGGGGTAATTGCCGCTCCCGTCATCGAAGCGGACGAGCTGACCGGGGAACCGACCCTCCGGGAGAGAGGAACAGTGGGAGCGGTCGAACATGCCGAGGCCGGGACCTGGGAGCAGATCGTGAGCCCATTTCACTTTTCCGGCACGCCGGGTCCTCGTCCGAGACCGGCCCCCCTCCTCGGTGAACACAGCTACGAGGTACTTCGGGAATACCTCGGGCTCGATGAAGAGAAGTTCCACGAACTCAGTGGGAGAGGAGTCACGGGCGAGGGGCCACCACCCGGGATCTAGAACCTGCACTCGACGCCATCCGGAGGATACGATGCCCAGTTTCACCCAGATCCGATACGAACAGAGCGGCACAATCGCCAGGCTGATTCTCAACCGGCCGGACTATCTGAATGCCCAGTCGCGGCTCCTCGTCGAAGAACTGGACCAGGCTTTTGCAGCGGCCTCAGAGGACGATTCAGTCCGCGTGATCGTCCTCCTCGGTGCGGGAAAGCACTTCTCTGCGGGGCACGATCTCGGCACATCGGAGGAGCTCGAGGACCGCAAACAGCGTCCCTACGCAGAAGGCATCCGCGGTCAGTTCCGGCGCTCTTCCCACATCAACATCGAGCCCACGCTCAGATGGAGAAACGTTCCCAAGCCAACGATCGCAGCAGTCCAGGGGTACTGCATATTCGCGGGCTGGATGGTCGCATCCGCCTGCGATGTCATCTTCGCGGCCGATGATGCGCTCTTCCTGCCCTCGAACTTCCAGTACTTCTCGGTCCCCTGGGACATCCACCCCCGCAAGGCGAAGGCAATACTCTTCGAGAGCCGCTTTGTGGACGCCGCAGAAGCCGAAGCCCTGGGCCTCGTCGACCGGGTACTCCCTCCCGACCGCCTGGAAGAGGAGACCATGGCGTACGCCTCCCGCGTGGCTCAGAACGATCCTTTCCAACTGCGGATGATGAAGCTGGCGGTCAACCAGGCGCAGGACGAGATGGGCTATACGGCCCACATTCAGGCTGCACACGGCTACTACATGCTCTCATCGCAGGGGGAGGCCGATCCCGACTATGCACTGACGAAGCCGGACGGCCGGCGGCGCCCGATGGTTCAGCGGGCCCTCGAAAACTACCGGCTGCGGGCTGATTCGTCGCCTGCCCGGGAAGAGTCAGGGCCCGATTCCGCAACTTAGCGAGATGAGGCCGTCACCTCGACGGGGCAACGGGCCATGAACCCATCGGAGGGCGAGTGACCGTCCCGGCAGACCCGCAGGTGATGGCGTTTCCCCCGTTCAGCCCGCAGGCGTGGCTGCGGCAACGGATCGGGACTGCGCTCGCTCGCCTGCAGTCGGGACAGCTCGACGGACCCCTCGTGGCGCTCATCGCGTTCGCGGTCTATGACGCCACACTGACCCCCAGCCTCTCGTACGTTTCGCCCGACGGGAATGAGCTCGCCACGGTGGCGGCAACGCTCGGGCTTGCACACCCGACGGGCTACCCGCTCTACACGTGGCTGGGCAAGGCGTTCACACTGCTTCCGGCCGGGGACATCGCACATCGCGTGAATCTCCTGTCGGCGGTCGGAGCTGCCGGGGCGGCCGGTTTCACGGTCCTCATCCTTCGCGAACTGAAGGTTCCTCGCCCGGTCGCGGCCTTCGCGGGTCTGGTCCTCGCTTTCTCTCCAACGCTCTGGTCGCAGGCAACGATTTCGGAAGTCTATGCACCGAACCTTCTCTTCGTCGCGCTGGAGATCTACCTGCTCCTGCTCTGGGGGAGAGAACAGCGGGATGCCCGCGTCGCTCGTGACGGCAGTCTGCGGGCGACACTGCTTTTCGCCGGCTGGGCCTCCGTCTACTCCCTGAGCTTCGGCCTGCATCTGTCGGGCCTGGGTTTCGCTCCCGCATTCGCCATCTACATCCTCATCATCAACCGGCAGGTGTTGACCCAGCCCCTGGTGCTCGTTCCGGCGGTGACGCTCTTCCTCGCCGGGCTGATGCAGTTCCTCTGGATCCCTGTCCGGTTCGCCTCCGGTTCCCCCGCGCCGGACCCTCTCAATCCGTTGACCGTCGACGGTTTTCTCGCCTACACGGTGGATGCGTTTCCCCAGTTCAAGTGGGCTTTTCCGCTTGAACTGCTCCCGGACCGGTTCATGGTCTACGGGACTTTCGTGCTCACCAACTTCGGCTGGCCCGGAGCGCTTCTAGCCGTCGCCGGCTCGGGTGCTCTCGCGATCGCTCGGCCACGAACATTCTTGATGCTGAGCCTGATGTGGGGCGTCCACGTCATCTTCTTCATGGAGTACCGCGCCCAGGACCTTGAGGTCTTCTTCCTTCCCGCGCATCTCATCCTCGTCCTCGCGGCGGGATTCGGGCTCGGCGCGATCTGGAGGGTCATCGGAGGCGCGGTGAAGAGCATCTCCACCCACCGTCTGCGGGCCGGCGCCAGTGCCCTCGCCTGCCTTCTGTTGGCCGCCGGCGCACTGTTCCAGGTGGCGCGCAACTACTCGGCGAATGACAGGTCTGAGCACACCGAGATCAACGACTTCTACACCAATGTGTTCGAACTGCTTCCCGCGGACGCGACGTTGGTCGGCGCAGGCGGAGTCTTCGGCTACGACATGTTCTACTACCCGCTCGTCTACGATGTCCGGCCGGACGTATCGATTCCGGCGGCAGGCCGCGGTGCGATCAAGACGGCCCCATCGTCCTCGTCCGGCACGGTCTTCTCCATCAGCTCCGCCGACGCCGGCGGTCGCAACCTCACGCTCGGCGCACCGGGCGAGCTCTGGTCCATCCCCGTCCTCGTCGCGCCGGCCCACGATGACCAGGGAGCGTTCATAAGGCGACGGCTGGTGCTCTACGAGCAATCGAGCGCGCCGCCTTCCCTGACAGCGGACAACGGTCCGCAAATGTCGCAGGTCGTATTGGGGGCGCAGGCGGACCTTCTCGGTCTCGATCTCGACGATCGGCGCGTTGAACGTGGCGAGACTGTGACGGTCCGACTGTACTGGGCGGTTACCGGCGACGGGCAATCAGACTTCTCTCTGCAGCTCGGGAGTACCGACGAGCCTGCCTTTGAGGCGGAGGCCGGCTTCGGACTCTGGGACCGGTATTCGCGCGAGGTCGAGCCGTTGCTCGGCCGGACCGTCGTGGACACATTCGAACTGGTCGTCCTCTCCAGCGCCCCGACCGGAACTCAGCCTCTCCTGCTGACCCTCGATGGAACGACTGTGCAGATCGCTGAATTGGAGGTCTTCTGATGACGCAACCAGAGCGATTGGAGCAAGGCGCCACGACTCCGTTGACCGCGCGTCCCGATGGAGCACCGGGTGACGAATCAGCGAGCCCGGCAGCCTACACTGGGGCTCAGCGGCGTTACATTGCACTTTCCCTGGGGATTCTGATTCTCATCATGGTGGGGGTGGCTTTCGCGGCCGGTGTCTACATCGGCAACCACAGGGAGATCGCTGCGATCGCAGAGCCCGCCGGCCCGCCCGGCAGGCCGGGCGCGCAACAGGCTCCCCAGCGTTTCGGGCAACCGCAACGGGGCGTCGGAGACGCTCAGGAGCCGCAGCTTGTGCCCGGCCAGGCTGGGCAGCCGGGCGCATTCGCTGCGGGGGGAGCTTCCGAGGGATTCGACCTGACGGGAACCGTGACCGTTCGGGATGGGACGAAGCTCGAGCTGGCGACTGCAACCGGCCCGGTGACCCTTGAGCTCGGCGGTGACGTCCGGTTCGAAGATCGAGCCGGACGCACACTACCCGCGAGCAGCATGCGTGAGGACGACCTTGTAGGCCTGGTCCTCAGACCCGGCACCCTCAAGCCGCTACTGGTCGTCCTTCTGAACGGTCGCCCCCGGTAGGATCCCGCCGCCGAAGGAGGAATGCGCCCTCAGGCGCCGAACGGTGCTCCCATTGCGTTGGCGACAAGCGTCGCGTACGCCGGTTTTTCCCAGGTGTCCCGAAGCAGCAACGGCGTCTTCCCGTCCGGATCCACGTTGGGGTCCACGAAAGGCTGGCTGTTCGTGGCCGGAGTGTGGCAGTGCCCCAGGGCGATGTAGGTGACCTTCCCGCTTCCCAGCGACCGGGTGAAGCCCATCACCCTGGTCTTCCCATCGGACTCCAGTGCCGTGTCCTCTTCGTAGTGGAAGCCGAATCCTTTCGGCGACACGTCGGGTCCCAATTCGGCCGTCAGAAGGACTTCGGTGTCATCCCGATGCTGAAGCTCGATCATGTACGGCTCGTCGATCACTTCGAAGTGCTCCGGCAGGTCCCGGGCGAGCGAATGAGCCGGGTTCGCCACGTCGACGCGGAACTTGCGGACGGGGGGATGGTTGATGAAGAACCCGCCGAGCGTGTCGTGGTGTCCGGTCTTCACCATCGCCCGGCGGCGACCGTCGCCGATCCGGGCGGCACGTCCGCCGCTGGTGCCGTGCAGGCCGACCCAGTGGCCGCCCTCTTCGATCCAGCCGCGGATGGCCGCGTTCTGATCATCGTTGGGATAGGGGCCGGCGACATAGGTGACGAGCAGCCGGCTGATGGCGAGCCACCGGTCGACGTCATTGAAGTCGTTCCCGACCGACGCGGGGATGCCTTTTTCGTCCAGCATCTGCAGCAGTCGAAGACGAGCGTAGTCGTGGTCGTGGCCGGCAGCCCGGCCCGGCGGGAAACCGCCGGCGATTACGTGGGCGCGTGCTGGCAGGTCAATGGTCATGCTCTCAGTGCCTCCTCTGGTGGCCATGAAGAAACCGGCCGCCAGACTTTAGCCTAGGCGGCCGGTTCGAAGGTGTGAAGGGACCCGGCGCCGTCAGGCTTTCGACAGGCTTACCCGCGTCCCTCGCATGATCGGGCAGGGCTGCCACTGCGTAACCGCGTACCGGAGGTGCCCGTAGCCCCCGGCCAGGTGGAGCCACTTGAACATGCCGGGCTCCACATCGTTGGGGCCCGCCCAGCGCGGGAACTGATACGGATCCCAGCCGTTGTACATCACCACCTGCCCGGGGCAGGCGGTCGCCGACGTCAGGGCAGGGACCCGAAACTCCCCCTGGTCGTTCTTCACGAGCACCATGTCGGCATCTTCGATCCTCAGCTGTTCGGCATCGCTTGCGTTGATCACGAGGTGAGGCGTCCCCCGGTGTGTGTCGAGCATCAGCTGGGTGGCGTTGTTGTTGGAGTGGATGCTCCACCGGTTGTGACCGCTCGTGATCAGGAACGGATGGTCTCCTCCGATGCTCGGTGCGTCCTTATGGCGGGGCAGGTGCTCATCGGCCTCGATAAACCACTCGTGCTCGATGAGGAACTGGGCACGCCGCGTGAGCGTGGGGTAGGGCTCCCCCTTCTCCACATGGTCGCGGTAGGGGACGAACGTCTCATCGTTTCGTGGCTGTGTCGCCTGGGCGATGACCCGCGAGGAGATGCCGAGCGACTGCCAGCGGTAGAAACCCTTGTCGCGGATGTCCTCGAGACTGGCTCCCGCGGGAAGGGTGCCCGTGATAGCACTGTCGCGGATCATCTCATCGGCGATGACCTCTTCGTCGGTGAATAGGTTGCCCCTCGTATAGAAGTCGTGTGCCGAGGCCAGGTTGTGCTCCGCGCCGCCACTGTCTTTGTATGGCGGGACCTCCCGAACGTGGGCTCGCTCCTGGAGCTTCTCGGCGACCCGGCGGAACGCCTCCCACTCGTGGACTGCTTCGCCCGGCGGCTCCACAGCTTTGTCGCTGAAGGTGAGATGCATCACGTGAGTGCTGGGGATTCCGAAGCCGATCTTCTCGTACCACTGAGCGCAGGGGAGTATGTAGTCGGAATAGAGGGCAGTCGTGCTCATCCGCACTTCGAACGTCACGATCAGTTCGAGGTTCGGCCAGAGATGTTCCAGCAGCATCTTGCTGCCGCCGCGGGTTCGTCTCAGAACGTTCCCGCCCATCTCAATGAGGGCCCGTGTCTTGTGCTCCGGTCTCGGAACATCGACGCCGTCCCACCAACCTTCGTTGACGGCCTGATCCCAGTACTGAGAGAAGGGGCGGGTCATGCTGGGGTCGTGCCAGCGGCTGTTCTCCCAGGCCTCCTTGTAGCCTGCGTTGTGATACCACCAGAACACTGGTGGAATGAGGCCGCCGGCCGAAGAGCGCCCCTGATCGACGGCGATGAGGAGCGGGGTCAGCGTCGGATCCTGCGCGATCAGCGCATTCGTCGCCTGCTCCCTCATTTCGAGGAGGCCGCTGACAGCTTCCGGACCGCGGTTCTGTTTCAGCATGAATGTGGCGGAGCCATCGAAGAGGCCGGCCAGCCACGCCCGCACGCCCGTGCCCTGCCGTCCCCAGTTGCCGGTGAGGGCGAGGAGAAGAAGCTGCGAACGTTCGATGAGGTCTCCGTGGTAGTGCTTCCCGCTGCCGCCCAGCGCCGACAGGATATTGGTCCGCTTCGCGGCGATCTTGCGGGCGAGGAGGCGGATCGTGTCCGCGTGAATGCCACTGATTTCCTGCGCCTGCTCGGGCGAGTAGTCCTCGAGGCGATCGCGCATGACGGCGAAGACCGGCGTTACCGTAACCGGACCGGAGAGCGTCTCCACTCTGTAGTCGCCTTCTAAAGCGGGATCGATGTCACCCCAGAAGAGGCTCCCGCGAGGGGCGAGCACAGCCTCTCCGGAATTCAGGTCCCAGGCGAAGAACTGGTCCTCCCGCCCTCCCTCGCGCACCTCGGACTCGCGAAGGTACGTCTTCGTCTCCGGGTTCATCAGCAGCGCCAGGTCGGTCTGGTTCTTTACGAACTCATAGTCGGCGAGGTCCTCCTCGATCACGACGCGAGCCATAGCGAGGGCAACGGCGGCATCCGTGCCGACCCTGACGGGCAGGTGGTAGTCCGCGTGGAGTGATGACGGCGAGTAATCGGGTGCAACGACCACCACCTCGCAGCCGTTGTAACGCGCTTCGAGGACGAAATGGATGTGCGGAATGCGCGTGTAGATCGGATTGCCGGCCCAGATGATGAACACCTCTGAGTGGAACCAGTCGTCGATGCTGCTGACCGGGTCGAACATGCCGTAGGTGAGGTAGTACCCGGGTGCGAAGTCGTTCATCTCGGCATTCACGTCGGTCGTGTAGCCCCCCAGGAGCCCCATGAAGGCCCCGCGCGCGGCACCTGCCGCCGGAGGGATGTTGCAACCCGAGGGGGCGACGACCGACTCGCCGCCGTACTTTTGGGTTATGTCAATGAGTTTGTCCGCTATCTCCGTCGCCGCCTGATCCCAGCTGATCCGTTCCCAGCTGCCCGATCCGCGGTCCCCGACCCTCTTCAGCGGGTAGAGAATTCGCTCTTCACCCTCGGCCATGCGGGCCCAGCCCATCCCTTTCTGACATCCCATCGGATTGAGGTCGGGGACGCCGGGCTCATAGGTTGGGAACGCGCCCGCGGACTCCTCGCGGACGACTTTGCCGTCCTTGAGATAGACGCGAAGGGGACAGTTGCCCGGATAGCAATCGATACAATGCGAGGCCCACCGGACCTCATCCCACTCCACGTGATCGTTGTAGCGCTTCGAGCCTGCAGGCTTCGCCGGCCGGGTCCCGGTCATGATCAGCACCTCTCTCATGAGGGCGGAAACAGCCCCCCTCGTATCCTCGCGCCCCGGACGCTTCCCGGTATGATCGAAGTCATCCCGCCGGCCGCC
>CAZHMF010000009.1:0-8448 GCA_964533605.1 uncultured Anaerolineaceae bacterium | reverse complement strand
GTCTCGCTCGAAACCGTGAGACGGAGGAAGTCGATGAGCGACATCGGGGGACACTACTCCCGCCCGGACGTGTTCCGGCTTGAGGTCGACCGCTCAGAACGGCGTCAGCTCCGGTAGCGGCGCAGCGCTGCGTCGGACCAGCGCACCTCCCCTCATGGGGAGTTCCCGGATCCCCGGAGGTGGCCGCAGCGTGAACCTGAAGTGCATTCACCTGCGATTCACTGATGGACAACGGCCGGCACACCGGGCGGATCCGACGACACTAATGAAGGCATTGATCAGTACGCCGCCTTCAAGGAGTCTGAGTTGACCAATACGCGGGACCCCCGACAGCCTGAGCCCTCCACGCACCAGCCCATTCCGGCTAGCCGCCTTCGACTCCGGCCTCGCGGCCAGCGGCCAAAAGGGACGGCGGACCGCTTCGAGGTGAGCGGCAATCCCGCCCGCGATGTGATCGAGGCCATCGTGAGCCTCGCCGAAGCGCGCGCGAACTGGGAGGAGTGCAGGGCGAGGCTGGGTGGCTTCCTCGAGGAACACGACGGCCTTGCCGTCCCCACGGGGTCCGACCGCCTGCCTCGGCCATACGTCGGGCCCTGGATCCTTCCGCAGCACGACACAATCTTCGCCGCACTTACGGAGCGGGATCTCCCCACCGATAGCCGAGAGCAGCTCTCCGTCGCGGCAAGCAAGTTCGCGGCCGGTTGGCGGCGGCGCCTGGCGGAGAACAGAAGCCGCAGGGACATCGGCGGTACACGTATGGCGGAGGCGAGCTGATCGCCCGATTCCCGGCAGGGCCCGGCGGCCCTATCCTCGAGTGAGCACCCGAAGGGACGGCAACCTCTCTGGCTCTCCTCGATACCCCTCGCGCTGCGGCGGCCATCCTCTCGGGCCGACGGAAGATCTACTACGGCTGGTGGCTTCTTGCTGCATCCGTGGTTGCGATGGCGTTCGGAAGCGGTGTCTCATTCTGGGCCTTCGGCCTCTATGTTCAGCCTCTCGAGGAAGAGTTCGGTTGGTCGCGCGCGGAGGTGTCCCTCGGGTTCTCGGTCGCGCTCCTCGTGAGCGGGATCGTCGGCCCGGTGGTCGGATGGTGGATCGACACACGGGGCGCACGATCGGCGGTCCTCGTCGGAGCGGTGCTGACGGCGCTCACCTATGTCCTGCTGGCGGCCACAAGCACCCTCTGGCAGTGGTACCTCTTCCAATCCATCAACGCGGTCTTCAGGCAGATGATGTTCTTCATCCCCTTCCAGTCGCTGGTTTCAAAGTGGTTCGACCGAAAGCGCGGGGTCGCTCTCAGCGTCCTCGCCACGGGATTCTCCCTCGGCGGATTCGCGGTTGTGCCCCTGATGAGCCTGGTGATCGCCGAGGTTGGCTGGGCCGGTTCATTCGTGTTCTCAGGCGCTGCTACGGCCGCGGTCTTCCTCCCCATCGGACTGCTGGTCCTCAAGGACTCACCGGCTGATGTCGGCGCCCTGGTAGACGGTGGAGCAGCACCGGCAGGCGACGAGACCCCGGCCCAACCTCCGCCGGGAATCCCTCTCCGAACTGCCATAAGGACGCCGCTCTTCTGGGTCCTTGCGGCGGGCCTCTCTCTCTTCTTCTACGGTATGTTCGGCTGGCTGGTGCACCAGATCCCGTTCTATGAATCGGTCGGGATCTCCCGCCGAACGGCCTCTCTCCTCGTCTCTGCTGCTGCCGGGACGGGCATCATAACCAGACTTGGCTTCGGTGTGATCGCCGACCGCGTCCCGAGATTCGAACTCCTGGCGATAGGACTCGGCGCCTTTCTCGCGGCCTCGATGGCGGTGTTGCTGGCGAACAGCGGGCCCGCGGGCATCGCTCTCTTTCTGGGCCTCTGGGTGATTGGCGCCGGCGGCGGCCCGATGATGGAAGCGCTGCTTCTCACACGCGCGTTCGGCGTCGCCTACTTCGCCACGATTCTGGGGGCGGTCGTCGTCGTCGAAACGATCGGCCAGATCCTCAGCCCGACGCTGGCCGGGGCGATCTTCGATTCAACGGGAAGTTACGACTGGGCTCTCGTTATGTATATCTGTACGTTCCTCCTGTCGCTCTCACTCTTCTACATTGCACTGAAGCTGCCCCGGCCTGTTCTCGAACCGCAGACCGAGCAGGTCTGAGCGGGAGGTTTCGTGATACCGGCCTCCGGGCGACGGACGAACCGGCCCCCTAGACGATGGCGGAGATACCCAGCAATCTCCGCCCCACAACCAGCTTCTGGATCTCGGTCGTCCCGTCCGGGATCGTCAGGGATCGCGCGTCGCGGAAGTAGCGCTCGAGCGGCATCTCCTCCATCAGGCCCAGGGCTCCATGTATCTCGATTGCCCGTGAGGTCGTGCGCACCGCGGCTTCGGTTGCATAGGCCTTGGCTGCGGCCGACTGCCAGCTCGAGTCCTCATCCCGATCCTGGAGCGCCATGGCTCGGTATGTGAGAAAACGCGCCGCCTCCGTTTCGACCACCATGTCAAAGATCATCTCCTGTACCAGCTGGAAGCCGCCGATGGGCCTTCCGAATTGCTCCCGACTCCTTGCGTACTCCAGTGATGCGTCCAGCGCCGCCTGAGCGATTCCAACCGCCATCGCCGCGAGCAGGGTCCGCGGTTGTTCGAAGTGCCAGACCCGCTTCCGCTCCCCGGGCGCCGGCTCCGTCCGGACTCCCGGTTCCCGCATGTGCGACCTCGGGACGCGAACCTCATCGAACCGCAGCTCGCCGTTGGGCCAGGCTCGCAGGCCGAGCAGGGGGTTGTGCCTGACGACTTCGTAGGGAGACTCGTCACGGCGAACGTAGAGGTTGCGAATACCCGCCCGCCCGGCCTCCGGGTCAACCGTGAGGCTGAGATTGATGTGGTCTGCGATCGGAGCGTTGGAGATCCACGTCTTCGTGCCGGTCACAACCCACTCATCGCCGTCGAGCACGGCTCGTGTCTCAAGGCGGGAGGAGTCCGAACCGTGGTCCGGCTCGCTGATCCCGCCGCTGCCGATGCTCTCGCCCGCGCGCATCCGATCTCTGAACTCCCTGACCTCGGCGTCGGAGAGCCCGGCGGTGCCGCCGGAGCCGCCGGCGATGAAGAGAGTCCCGGCGAGCGATGCCCAGATGCGCGCAAGCTCTTCGTGGAGGATTCCGTAGGTGAGGGCGTCGAGGTTGGTGCCGCCGAACTCCTCGGGCGCCCGCCCGTTGTAGAAGCCGAACGGCATCAGCTGCTTGATGAAGCGGATCGTATCGTCGCGGGTGAGCGGCCCCCGCGCTTCGTATTCCGCGACCTGCGGCGCAATCTCAGCTTCGAGAAATGCACGCACGCTCGCCTTCAGAAGCGATTGCTCCTCCGTGTATTCGAAGTCCAACTTCGACCTCCTCGCGCACAGGGCGGGCTTCGGGGCGTGGGACGCCCCGGTTGGCCGGGCCCCGGCGTGCCCTGAGTCTGCCAGAGAACGATAGGAGCGGGCGAGGACCGGGGCACCCGATGGGGAAACACTGAGTCGGCGCCGGGGTCTCCCCCAGACACATCGGGGATGACACCTACGGGTTACCTACTGTCTCCCCCGCGAAACGCTCCTATGGACGAATCTAGCCTCAACAGGGCCCGACGGCCCGCGTAGTGTAGGAGCACGGCAGTGAGATTCAAGATTCTGGCGATATCCGGCGCCCTCATTATCGGTGTACTGGGAGCGACTGCCGTGGCCCTGGCAGGCTGGTGCTGGGGAGACCCGACGGTCGGGATCACGGCGCCCGGACAGGCCGAACGAGACATCTCGATTGACGTCGCCGTGCCCGACGAGTTCGTCCAGGATGTCGATGAAGTCCCGATCAAGGTCAGAGTACCCGAGAACGTCACCGCTCGGGTCAAGTTCCAGGACAACATCCTCCCCGAAGTTGTCACGCTAAAGCGTGACCTCGATAAGTGGCACCGTGGAGACGACATCGACGTCGTTGTCTCGGTCGAGGTGGAGTCCGCCGAGGACTTCCCGGTGATGTGGACGGTCACCTGGACGGAGCCCGACGGATCAGAACGGGTGCTCACCAGGTACGGCGAGTCGGACCACAAAGGAAGCGTGTCGTTCAAGCTGCGCGACGACTAGCGCTGCAGCTCAGGTTGGAGCGGCGACGGCCGGACAGTAAGACGCCCGGCTGTCTCTGCCTGCAGGAAAAGGAGGAGGAGGGGACTGCACTCACACTGGAAGTGAGTCGACCTTCAGGATAACGGATGCCGTTGCCACGACTTCCCATACGCTTGTATTTCCTCATCTCGGCGACCGCCCTCGGAGCCGCCGCAGCCACCGTGCTCGCGCTCCGCTTCGTGTCGGCCGAAACCGCGAGGGAAGACATCTGGCTGTCGCTCGTTCTCTTCGTGATCTTTGCGCTCGCCGCCCGCTTCCCGCTCCATCTCGCACCGAAGTTCCAGCAGGAGCTGTCGTCGGCGCCCGGCGTCGCCGCTGCTATGTTGCTCCAGCCCGGAGCGGCCATCGTGATCTGCGCCGCAGCCCACCTGAGCGCCGAAGCCGGCCGCCCGCGCGGACGTCCGGCACAGGCGGTCTTCAACACGGCGATGGTCGGGCTGCAGGCCGGAGCCGCGGCCGCTGCCGTCAGCCTCGTCGGGAACCGGCTGCCGATGGATTCGACGGCGGGTGGACTGGCGACCCTCGGCTCCGCGATAGCGACCTGGTTCATCGTAGGGACGGTGCTGGTCGAGACGATCATCTCCGTCCAGCTCCTGCAACTCCCCGGCAGGGACTGGATCGCCCGGCAGGCTGAGGCAACCACGGCCGAATTCTCACTGCTCTTCATCGGAGCGTTCGCAGCCCTGATCGCGGACGTGCGTCCCTGGCTCCTGCCGCTCATGACAGTGCCGGTCGCCGTGATGTACCGGGCGTTCTCGAATCAACAGCTGAATCTCCACCGGGCCCGGGAGCGAAGGCAGTTCGCTGAACTACGCCGCGAGACGGCCGAACAGGCACGTGAACGGCTGACCAGAATCGTCGATGCCACGCCCGACGTCGTCCTCATGCTCGACAGTGAGAGCCGCCTCCAGTACGCGAATCCGGCAGCGAGGGCCATCTTCGGCCTGACGGACGATGCGGACCTCGAAGGGTTTCCCATCGAGAGCGTCTTCCCGACCTGGAAACGCTCGGTCGTAGCTGCCACCGCGGCCGGGATCTGGTCGGGCGAGAGCGAGATCAGGGCGGCCGGCAGCGTCATCCCGGTCTCGCAGGTCATCATCGTGCATCGCGGCGGGCGCAACGAGGTTAACTTCATATCAACGGTCGCAAGAGACATCCGCGACCGTAAGGCCTTCGAAGAGAGGCTCATCCAGATGGCCGACCATGACCCGTTGACGGGCGCATTCAACCGGCGCCGGTTCGAGGACGAGGTGGAAGCCGCACTGGTTGTTGCGCGTCGTGATCACGTGCAGGGGGCGGTGTTCTACGTGGACCTGGACGGCTTCAAGTCCGTCAACGACCGTTTCGGGCACAGGGCGGGCGACCGCGTGCTGGAGGCGTTCGTGGCGGCGCTCACGGCCCACCCGCCCATCGCTGACCATGGGCTCATGGGAAGGCTCGGCGGTGATGAGTTCGCCCTGCTGATGAACGACCTGTCGACCCGGGAGGCGTCAGAGCTCGCCCGGGAGATCCTCAGCCTTGTTGGTGGCCTCCGGATCGGCGTGGGGATCGAGGAGGCCTGGGTCACGGCGAGCGTCGGAGTCGCTCTGTTCGACGGGTCCGAAGCTTGCGACGAAGTCCTGGCCAGAGCCGACACGGCCATGTATGAGGCGAAGCGCGCGGGCAATCGCGTTGCCTTTGCACCGTCGGGAAGGGGACGTCTGAGCGCCTGAAGGGGGCTGCCGTCAGGGAGTGCCGCGGAGCGTGATCCCGCCATCCACGGCAATCGACTGGCCGGTGATGTTCTTGCCGTCGTCGCTGCAGAGAAACGTTGCGAGTTGGCCGATGTCTTCCGGAGTCTGCTCCCGTCCCAGAGGGACCTGCAGCGCCACGTTGCGAAGAAAGAGATCGCGCGGCTCGACGACGGTCGTGTCGGGGTCCTGCTCCTGTACACGGGCCACAGGGGTCTCCCGGGCGCGAGTCCAGAGCAGTCCGGGGCAGATGGCGTTGACCCGAATCTGGTGAGCGGCGAACTCGAGGGCCATGGTCCTGGTCAGCGACATGACGCCGGCCCTGGCGGCGGCGTAGGCCGGCAGCACGGGCCGGGCGCTCGATCCGGCGATGGAGGCGACGTTGATGATCGCGCCGCGCCGCCGCGTCTTCATGAAACGTACTGCCGCACGAGACGTCACATAGGCAGTCCGCAAGTTCTGAGCCAGAGTCTCATCCCATTCAGCCTGCGGCATCGTCTCGAGGGGCGTTCCTCTTGAGCGGTCCAGCTCCAGGTCCGGGGGATCGCTCCGACCGGCGCCGGCGCTGTTGACGAGGATGTCGACCCCGCCCAGGCGCCGGGCGATCGATTCGACGAACTCGGCTGCCTGACGCTCCTCGGCCGCGTCCCCCTGCACACCAATTGACCGGCCACCGAGGTCGGCCGCGAGCCGCCCGGCCGCCCGACCGTCGAGATCGACCACGGCCACTCGAGCACCCTCTTTCGCGAGGCAGCGCGCTATTCCGGCCCCGATCCCACCTGCACCGCCGGTCACGATGGCGACGCGATTCGCCAGCTTCATCTGCGACCTCCGTAGCCGAGCACCCATCCTATCCGCAAGCTCCAGGTCGTGCCCCCAGCGAGGTCCGCTCTCAAGCCGATGCTGTACGCTGCCCCCGCGCGGCGATCGCCGCCGCCGCAGACCTCGTACAGGAGAGGCAAATGGCTACGGACGGGAAGGTCACGATGGTTACCGGCGCGGCTCGAGGGATCGGATCTGCGATCGCGCGCTCCCTCTCGGCCGCCGGGGCGCGGGTCGCCGTCTGCGACATCGACATCGCGGCGGCGGAAGCAACTGCGGGAGCCCTCGGCTCGCCTGCGTTCGCCGTTCACCTGGACGTCTCGTCGGCCCCGGCGGTGGACGCCGCCATCGACGCGATCGGCCGACAAATGGGTCCGGTTGAATTGCTGGTCAACAACGCGGGGATCGACCGCGTAGGCCCGTTCGTCGAGAGCAGCGAAGAGGACTGGGACCGGATCATCGCCGTCAACCTCAAGGGCCCCATCATCTGCTGCAAGGCCGTGCTGCCGGCGATGATCGAGGCCGGTCGGGGACGGATCGTCAACATCGCTTCTGACGCCGGCAAGGTGGGCTCGAGCGGCGAAGCCGTCTACTCGGCAACGAAGGGGGGCATCATCGCCTTCACGAAGACGCTGGCACGGGAGACCGCCCGCTCGGGGATCACCGTCAACTGCGTCTGTCCGGGGCCGACCGACACGGACCTTCTCGGCCAGGTGGCTGCCGCCAATCCTCGTCTCCACGAAAGCCTCGTGCGGGCGATACCGATGAAACGCCTCGGGCAACCCGACGACATCGCGGCGGCGGTCGCGTTCCTCCTCAGCGACGGCGCCTCGTTCATAACCGGGCAGGCCATCTCCGTCAGCGGCGGGCTGACGATGTCCTGACGGACGGCTCAGGCACCGCCCGCCTCCTCGACCGCACGGTCCTTGCCGCAGAGGTTGATCAGCTCTTCGTGGTACTCGAACCAGACCGTGTGATAACTGTCTCGCACCGGCGACGCGAGCATGGACTGGTCGCCGCCCGCCATGCCGGCGAGAGCGTCGCTGAATCTTCGAGCGTAGCCTCCAAGGCGGGAGACCTGCCCCGACATACCCTCGAGGAGGGGACGCAGCTCGATATCTATTGCACCGACGCCGGAGACGACCTCAGCCCAGGCGGCATCACTTCCTTCGGCCGCCGAGCCTTCCCGCTGCCACTCGCTCACAATCCGCTTGAACCTGTGATTCAACACCATGAACTGATCGTAGTAGTCGCTCAGAACGCTGAGGTCAGCGGCAGCGCGCTCGGACTCCAGACGCCGGACCACCCACGTGCGACCTTCGGGCGTGAGCATCATTCCGCGCGGTGTGTCCCGGAACAGCTGCTCGTTTCCATGGACGAGGTCGTCTACGCGCGCGAGCCCGGCGGCGAGGGCCGCGGCCGCCCGCTCCGGAGTACACAGGCCCTTGAGCTGCACGGCCCGAGCAAGCTCGAGAAGTGTGACGTCGGTCGTTCGTCCGGGGTCCTCCTCCTCGGCGGCTTCTCCGGGCTCCTGCCCGAGCTCCGTCGCCCAGCTTCGGAGCGTCCCAACCTCGCTGACATTGGAGCCTCCGTCTTCGAGCTGATCGCCCTCGAAGATCATCCCCGTCCCACCGTCGACCGTGATCAGTTCACCTTCGGCCACGAACGTGTCCCCGACTCTGACCCCGCCGCTGAGGACGGCAAGGCTTCCCACGCCGGTGACGGCAGGGATCGCCCAGCTCCGGGCAACAACGGCCGC
>CAZHMF010000008.1:5331-44772 GCA_964533605.1 uncultured Anaerolineaceae bacterium | reverse complement strand
CCAGGGCGCGACGGGTGACCAGGGCGCGACGGGTGACCAGGGTGTGACGGGTGAGCAGGGTCCGACTGGCGATCAGGGTCCGACAGGCGACCAGGGCGCGACGGGTGACCAGGGCGCGACGGGTGACCAGGGCGTGACGGGTGCTCAGGGTCCGACCGGCGAGCAGGGGCCGACAGGTGACCAGGGCGCGACAGGCGACCAGGGTGTGACCGGTGACCAGGGCACGACGGGTGATCAGGGTCCAACGGGCGATCAGGGTCCGACAGGCGACAAAGGCCTAACAGGGAGTCAGGGTCAGCAGGGCCCCGAAGGCCCCGCTGGTGAACAGGGGCCAACAGGTGAGCACGGCGCGCACGGCGGAATGCTGGGCTATTGGGATCTGACGCGAGGGCCGCGGACCCGTCACAGCTGCCCCACTGCGCCGCGCCGGACGGGGTTGCCGTCACGGCGCGGTGGGGCGCCGGCCGGGCACCCCCTGCGCGCGGACGCCCACCGGCCGCCGGCCGATCCCCGGCGGCGGCTCGAGGTCGCAGGCGGCCTCATCGCGGCGCTCTGGCCCGCCGGGGGCGCAGAGGCCTTCCCCGGCCGCCTGAACGGGAGCAGGCCACGGCTCCCCGGCGTTCCGGGGCTCGGAGCGTCCACTCGGAGGGAGCTGCTGATTAACGCCGTCCTTCCGGTTGCCGTCCTCGCGGGCGTGTCTCGCGAGGATGTGGCGAGCGCCTACCGGGGCATCGCCTCGCCCGGGACCTACGGACAGCTGCGCCAGCTCGAGCGCTGGCTCGGCGGCGAGGCGAGCAAGCCATTCGGGTCGAGCCGAGCCCTCCAGGGAGGGCTGCTTTTGCACCGCCGGTACTGCAAACGCGGCATGTGCGGGCGCTGTCCGCTCTCGGGAGAGGAGGAGAGATAGAACTGGAATTGCAGGGCAATGGCCGTCGGGGTGCCTGTACGCCCGGGATCAGGCTTCGAACTCAGCTGGCGGAGAGGGTGGGATTCGAACCCACGGTACTCTTGCAAGTACACACGATTTCCAGTCGTGCCTGATCGGCCACTCCAGCACCTCTCCGGCAGGGCCCTCGAAAATGGTACGCAGCCCCGCCGTCCCGGGCGAGATGCTAGTCCGGCTCGCGTTCCTTGTCCCGCCGGTGCCGGGTCTTGCGGTCGAAGCGGTCCCAGTAGTCGTCCGCTGCTGAACGGGCCGCCCGGCGGCCCGCCCGGAGCATGTCCTTCAGCGTGTCTCCCGTCCCGAACGCCAGGGCCCGAGCCCACTCCCGGGCCTCGTTGATCAGGTCCCTGCGGGACTCCTCGGACGGCTCGGTCCGATCCGGTTGGTCCGCCATTACTTCTTACCCCGCCGTTTGCGTGAGCGGAC
Organism: uncultured Anaerolineaceae bacterium; assembly: GCA_964533605.1. GTDB lineage: Bacteria > Chloroflexota > Dehalococcoidia > Tepidiformales > Tepidiformaceae > DASCML01. The sequence continues at coordinate 43,403 of CAZHMF010000008.1, read as the reverse complement.
CCGCTTTGGCAGCGACGTCACCGCCTGCAGCCCGTTGCGCACGCCGCTGAATATCGAGTAGACGCGGATAATCGGCGAAACGACCGACTCCCCCACAAACTCTGAGGTTCCGCGGGCGTTGTCGAGCGTCGAACGGAGCGAGTCGATCGCCGGGGCCGCGTTCTCGTTTACGACGCGCCGCAGCGCGACCACCAGCATCACCAGGGCGACCATCAATGCCACCGTGATGAGGCCGGCGAGAACCCAGGCGACCGCCGCCAGCACGACGAATATATCGCGCCATTCGCTCCACGAGTCGGGCGCCGCCCAGGCGTCCGGCACGGCGGCATTCGGCACGATGTTGCCGTCGAAGTAGCCATCGACGATCGTTCCGACCACCAGATAGATGATGAAAATGAGAATGGCCGCCGAAACGACCGTTAGGAGAAAACGCATTCGGCCCTCCGATCTCGGCCACCAAGATGATAGGTTGCCCGCGTCACCGGCCGCAAAGGCTCACACTCTTCGAGTGCGGCTACTGGATATACTGGCACCCAGCCCCAACGCGCAGGAATGGACTATTGACCGTCATTCTCGTGGTCGACGACGACGATTCCGTGCGGGCCATGTTGTCCCGCCTGCTCCGCACGGCCGGGCATGAAGTCGTGCTCGCGAAGAGTGGGGCCGAGGCGCGCCAGACACTGGGAGCCCGGGATGTTGAGGTCGTCGTGAGCGATATCGTCATGCCCGGCGACTCCGGTCTGGACCTCCGGCGCTGGCTGGCCGAGCACCATCCCTCGGTGCCGGTCATTCTCACGAGCGGGTACAGCCCCGAGGAACCGACAGACTTCGCGGCCAAGATCCCCGGCACCTGGTTCCTCCAGAAGCCGTTCGGCGCGACCGATCTCCTGAACCTCATTCAGGACGTGGTCGCGTCCCATCCCCGTGAGGTGTGACGGTTCAGACCGGGCCCAGGTCGAGCGTCTGCAGCAGAGCGATGATCATGTCGGCGCTGAAGGACCTCCCGATGAGTTCGTCGAGATAGAGGAGATCGAACGGGTCACCGGCATCCATCCCGGAACGCCGCGCCAGAATGTCCGCGTAGACGCGCGCCAGTTCTTCCGTCGGAGACGAGTTCACCCTCATCTGCGGATAGGCGTCCGCCACAAGGTCCGCGAACGAGACCGGACTCGTGCTCGATCCGGGAAGTGCGTCGCCGGCACCTGCGGTCGCGAGGACTCCGCCCGATTCGGGGATCAGCCGGCCGCTGTTGAGCATCGCGAGAGCATCCACGTTGAGCTCCCGCGAGAGAGCGGTCTCCGCCCACGGTAGGTCGGGAAACGACGCGAGCAGCTCGATGTAGAAGAGCGTGTCGAACGCCGTCGCAGCGATCTCCTCGAACCGCCCATCCCTCTCGTCGCAGTGGATCGCTTCGTGGACGAGGAGCGGCATCAGGTGCTCAATCCGCTCGCCCACGAGGCGTGGGTTGAGCGAGATCACAAGGGCACCTTCTTCGGTGCGGGTCGACCGCGCCAGAAGGTCAGGACGGTCGGGCGGCGGCTGGAATGCAATCAAAGCGACCGGGCGTCCGGTGCAGTTGAGATCGCCCAGAAGGTAGTCGTGCGCGGGCTCGGCGAAGGTCCCCGTCAGTGCCGCCAGCGCAGCCCGGAGCTTCGGAGAAGGAACCCTGTCCACCGGCATCGCGTCGAATCTCGCCAGGGCGACGGCGACGACCTCGGGCGGGGCGGCCCGCGCTTCCAGATGTGCCAGCAGCAGCGCCCGCTGCTTCTCGACGTCCTCTTCGTCCGGATCAACGGCTGGTGCGCCGGGCTCGTCGTTCGTCAGGGCCGGGTCTCCGAACTGGAAGAGTGAGGTTGCGAAGAACACCTGGCTGGCCGATAGCTCCGTCGCAACCGGTCCCTCGATCATCCCCTCGGCACCAGAGCGGAAGGCCTTCTTTTCGATCTTCAACACAGTCCCCTCCGGGATGAGCCGGTCCACCGTGAGCCGGAACAGCCGGGGATTCCCGGTATCCTCCTCGGCGCTGCGTACGAAGACGGGCCCTTCGACATCCCCTGCCACATCGGGGATCCAGAGCTCGAAATGAGAGGCCAGGGGTGTCCGCCCCTCGACGAGCTGGAAGTCTCGATCGAGCCTGACGTCGAGGGTGCTCGAAGGAAGAGCCTCGCCGTTGGCGATGTCACGGGTGGCCGCGGCCTCGAGAATGCGGGGCAGCGGTCGTTCAGGTTCTCCCTTGCTGCAGGCGGCCGCCAGCACGAGAAGCGCGGAGGCGAGCAGAGCTGTGCGTGCGGGCAAACTAGCGCCCGTGGTAGACCGGAGGCCGCTTTTCGGCGAAGGCCTTCGGCCCCTCCTTCGCGTCGTCGGTCTCGATAATGCGGAAGATGGTCTCGTCCTCCAGGGCGAGGCCATGTTCGAGGGGCAGGTCGAGGCCTCTCAGGATGACCTCCTTCGCAGCTCGAACTGCGAGCGGACCGCGCTCAGCGATACTCCCGGCGATGGAGAGCGCCTTCTCGACGAGCTCCTCGGGCGGGACGATGTGCGACACGAGACCGATCTGGCGAGCCGTCTCGGCGTCGATCTGTTCGCCCGTCAGGATCATGTAGTTGGCCCAGGCCTGAGGGACCGAACGGGGCAGCCGCTGGGTTCCCCCCGCGCCGGGGATCAGGGCCCAGCGCACCTCGGCGAGGCCGAAACGAGCAGCGGGAACGCAGATCCGGATGTCGCACGCGAGCGCAAGCTCGAGTCCGCCTGCGAGACAGTAACCGTTGATCGCGGCGATGAGGGGCTTGTACAGCGGGAAGCGCTTCGTGAATCCGCCGACCGGGAGGTGCCCCTTCTGCACCTGGTTCTCGCCGGCGGCCGAGGCGACGAGATCCATCCCGGTAGAGAATGATTTTGCGCCCGCTCCGGTCAGAACAGCCGCCCGCAGGGAGTCGTCATCCCTGTAGTCCGACATGGCCTCGAATAGCTCTCGCGAGGTGGCGGCGTCCACGGCGTTCAGGCCCGCCTCCCGGTTGATCGTGATGAGCGCGACGGGGCCGCGCTTCTCGTAGAGAATGTTCTCGAAGCTGGTGTCTGCCATCTGTGCGAATCACCTCCGGGGAGAGCTATGGCGAACCACGAGCATACGGTCCCGGACCCGCTCGCTGCGAGGGCGCCGCGGCTGCTTCGGGAACGAAAGGTCAAGCCCGACGGCTCCGTCCAGGAGTTCGCGCTCGAGTTCCTCGGGCGCACAGGCAGCGTCGAGGCCGGCCGCTACCGCCTGCCGCCGCGGCCGACACGCTCCCCGAAGGTACCGTTTCCGCTGCCGGCGAGTGCCTGTTCCGACGGCTACTTCTTTCGCAATCGCCCCTACTCTGTGTACCGGTTCAGGGCCCCCGGCGGCGCCGTTCTCGGTCACCGCATCGACGCCGTCGCCGACGTCGAACTGACGCCGGACTCGGTGACCTATCGCGACCTCGCTCTCGACTGGTGGGTGCTCTCGGATGGGCGGGTGACGGAAGAGGACGGGGACGAGTTCGAGGCTCTTGTAGCGGCGGCGGTCCTCTCGCCGGGGGACGCCGTCGCTGCTCTGGCCGCCCGCCGGGCCGTGCAAGAGGACTGGGATGCCATCGAAGCCGAGCTCGCGCGCCTCGAGGCGACCTGGGCGCCGCGGACCTGAGAGCGGGGCGGTCTTCTCGTGAGCTCGTCTTCGGGAGTTCCCCCTGCTCGGCCCTCCACCGCTGCCGGTTGCCTTCTTGCCGTGGCGGCGGTGGCCACGCTGGCCGCTCTGGCCGTATTCGTCATTCGCTTCATTGAGTCCGGGTCCGATCATGGCCTGGTCACGCTCAACGCCGCCGCCGCTTACCCGCCGGGCACCGTTACTCACGTGCGCGATCAGGGATTCCTCGTGGTGCATCTCGGGGGCGACCTGTTCGCCCTCTCAGACGATGATCCGGCCGCAGAGCCTCAGGGTGCACGGCGTTGCCGGGTTCGTGTGTTGGACGCGGGCGAGCCCGAAGCAACCGCTCTGGTCGAGGCGAACCGCTCACGGATCAGTCCCGCCGCGGCCGGCGCAGAGACCGTCATCGTCGGCAATTGTGGTGGTGCTGTATACGACGTCGCCGGCATCCGGTTAGATGTCGACGGCCCCAATCTCGGGCGGCTCGGTGTCTCTGTGGATGGTAGCGGCCGCCTGATCGTTGATACGCAGGCACGGACATGCACCCGCCGCACCGGGACGGACCTCGGTTCGCCGGTGTCGTGTGCAGGCCGCTGAAGCGCAGGCTCTCCGGCGCGACCGGCCGATCTGGCGGCACCATTGGCGTTCCCCATCGGGGACGGGCATCATCCGGTGCATGACCAGACCGCTCGAAGATATCCGCGTCCTCGACCTCACCTGGGTGCTCTCCGGCCCCTACGCCTCGATGGTCCTCTGCGATCTTGGTGCCGACGTCATCAAGCTCGAAAGGCCGCCCTTCGGCGACGTCGCCCGCGCCACCGGGCCGTTTCAGAACGGTTGGAGCGGCTACTTCTTCTCGATCAATCGTGGCAAACGTTCGGCAAGCGTTGATCTCAGGCGCCCCGAAGGGCGCGAGCTGTTCCTCGAGCTCGTCGAACGCGTCGATATCGTGATGGAGAACTTCACGCCGGGAACGATGGAAAGGCTGGGCCTCGGTTTCAGCGAATTGGAGGCGCACAACCCACGCCTCATCATGGCGCGCACGTCCGGGTTCGGTCAGACGGGGCCCTATCGTGACCGGCCCGCGCTGGACGTGATCGTCCAGGCCATGGGGGGCGTGATGTCGATCACCGGTGAACCGGGAGGCGGTCCCGTCCGCCCCGGCGTCTCCTACGGCGACATCACTGCCGGTCTCTACACCGCCGTCGGGATTCTGGCAGCGCTCCACGAACGCAAGCGAAGCGGCCGCGGCCAGGAGATCGACATCTCCATGCTCGACTGCCAGGTCAGTGTCCTCGAGAACGCGATCGTCCGCCTCGCCGTCACGGGTGAGGCTCCGAAACCGCTTGGCACCCGCCACCCCAGTGCCACACCCTTTCAGGCCTTCCCCACGGCCGACGGACATGTCGTCGTCGCCCTGGGCTTTGGTGACGAGGGCCAGTGGAACCTTCTTCTCGCGTTGCTGGGGCTCCCCGAACTGGTCGGCGATGCCCGCTTCGACACGGGCCCGAGACGGACCGCGCGTCATGCAGAGCTTGAGCCGCTGCTGATCGGCGCGTTCCGCAGGCGAACCACAGCGGAATGGCTGCAGGAGCTTCTTGCGGTGGGAATACCCTGCGGGCCGGTAAACAGCGTCTCCGATGTCGTTGACGACCCACAGGTGCTCGCAAGGGAGATGATCTGTGATATCGAGCACCCGCGGGCGGGCACCCTTCCGGTCGCAAACTCGCCGCTCCGCTTCTCCCGGAGCGAAGCCGGCATCTCCGGCCCTCCCCCGGAGATGGGGGAACACACCGCAGCTGTTCTGGGCGAGCTGCTGGGCCTCTCCGACGACAAGGTCCGCGCGCTCGTGGAGGCCGAGGTAGTCGCAACCTCCGGCGGCCCGGACATCGCGGCAATCACATAGGTGAGCGAATTACCCGGTCAGGCCTCGCCGTAGAGTCCATGATCGACGATGTAGCGCTCGACCTCGGGGGTGAGCGCGTCGGTGGCCTCGCCACGGCCGAGCTTTCCCCGGACCGAGCTGGACGACATCCAGGCCTGTCGCTGCTCGAGTTCCCGCACCAGGATGCGACTCCGGAACCGCCGCGCCGGCATGCTATCGCAGTACTCCGTGACGGCGGCGGCGCTGGTCTGGGCCCGGTTGACGGCGATCAGCCGATGCTTTGCGAAGAAGGAGTCGAGCTCCGAATCCGGATCTTCGTAGTACCGCGGATCGAAGACGCGGACGAGCGTGTCGAAACCGACAACGAAGTCGAACTCAGCGCGCGGGAAGGCCACGCCAAGGGCAAGCCCCTGGTCGATGAGGCGAGCCGCATTGGCGGCGACCACGGCCAGCCACAGCCGCCCGCGGCTCAGCTCGAGAAGCATCGCGATCCGATGTGCCAGCGGGGCGCCGTAGATCTGCTTGTCGACGTTGTTCGTCGATAGAAGAGCAGCGACCCGGGAGACGTCCGTTTCGGCAGCGGCGAGCTCGAGCAGCCCGAGGTGCGCTCGGGTCGGTGGGTTGAACGCCGAAGGGAGCACGGCGACGCGACCTTCGAGTTCCGGGCCGTCATCGAATCGTTCGGCGCTGAAGCCGGGCCGCTCATGGAGCGTCGCGAGGCGAACCGCAAGTGCGGGAGTGGTCATCGCTTCGCCTCGGCCCGGACGACCGTGCCCACGAGATCGTAGTCGCCTGCTTCCTCGATGCGAACCCTCGCACGCTCGCCTGCAACGGCGGTCCCGCGCGCGATCACAAGCCCATCCACCTCCGGCGCTTCCCGGTAGGACCGGCCGACGGCGACGTCGTCTCCATCTCCGTCCTCGCCCGCCCCCTCGACGAGCACGTCCAACGTCCGGCCGATGAACCGCGCTGCGCGCGAGGCTGAGATCTCCCGCTGCTGAAGCATGAGCCGGTCCCGGCGCTCCTCCTTGAGCTCGTCTGGAAGCTGAGGACCGGCGTCGAAGTCCGCAGTGAATTGCTGGCGGCTGTATGTAAAGCAGCCGGCGTGGTCGAATGAGGCCTCTCTCGCGAAGGCGAGGAGCTCTTCAAACTCGGCATCGGTTTCGCCCGGGTGACCTGCTATGAATGATGTCCGCAGGACGATGTCGGGCATCGCCGAGCGCAGGTCTTCGATCATCCCGAGAACTCTTTCGACGTTATGGGGCCGTTTCATCCGGCGGAGCACGGAGGGAGAGCCGTGCTGCAGGGGTACGTCGAGGTAGGGGATGACGCCCGGGAGGGCAGCCATCGTCTCAATCAGCTGAGGCGTGACGCGGCTCGGGTAGGCGTACATGATCCGGAGCCAGACGTCCGGCCCGGCCGCCTCTGCAAGCGTCTCGAGAAGTCCGGGGAAGCCCGCTGCGAACGGCCTTCCGAGGTCCTCCCCCCAGGCAGTTGTGTCCTGGGCTACCAGCACCAGCTCCCGCGCTCCGGCTTCGACCAGCGCCCGGGCTTCCCGCACCAGCATCCCGGCCGGCGCCGAACGAAGTCCGCCTTTGATCCTGGGAATCACGCAGAACGAACAGGGCGCATCGCAGCCGTCAGAGATCTTCAGGTAGGCTCCGGGGCCGTTCACGCGCACATGAGTCTGGGGGATGTCGTGCACTGCCGATGTGTCAACACTCAGGAGTTGCGCCACGCGAGGCCATTCCCCTGCGCCGAAGATATGGTCCACCTCCGGGAACCGCTGACTCACCTCCCCGGCAAAGAGCTGGGTGAGACAGCCTGCCACCACCAGGACCTGGCCGTCCCGCTTCGCGGCGGCGAGATCCTCGATGGCCGAGTACGACTGGGCCTGCGATTGCTCGATGAAGCCACAAGTATTGACGACGATCGCGTCGGCGTCATTGGCGCTCGCGGCCGGTTGCAGGTTGCCGCCGATGAGAAGTCGCTCGAACTGCTCCGAGTCGACGTCGTTCTTAGGGCACCCCAGGGTGACGAGATGGTAGGTCTTCGGACTTGCCATCAGGGTCCGTCGCTCACGGTGATCCAGACTGTCTGTCCAGTCGAAAGCTGGGTTCCGGGTGCAGGGGACTGATCGAGAACGTTCCCCCGAGTCACATTGGGTGAGTTGGCCGACAGTGGAACCACTTCGTACCCGGCGGCCTCGACTATCGCCGTCGCCTGCTCGGATGACAGGCCGATGACGTCGGGAACGACTCCACGCTGCACGGCAGGCGCGGTGCTGGCAGTCGGCTCGGGTCCGGCCGGGGTTACCGTCCCAGCCACGGTCACCGTCCCGGCCGCACCGTCGCCGGCCGCCGAGCCCGAATCACCGGAACGCGAGATCAGCCAGGCGACCGCGAGCACGACCGCGATGGCGACGGCGGCAATGATCAGGACCACGGCCGTCCTGGTGGCTGCGGCCGAGTCCTGCTCCAGGCGCCGTGCCGGCACGGGAAGGCCGATGTTCACGCCAATTGTGGGTTCATCCCTGCCGCTTGCTCCAGCAACCGGAGTTGTGCCCCCCGACCCGGGGAATCTGCCCTGGCCCCGCGGGGCCCCCTCTCTGGTTGCGCCGGGACGGGGCCGGCTCCACGTCGGCCGGGAGCGGGACTGAGGAGGGAGCGGCGTCTCCTTCGAGGGCTTGAGAGCACCTTTCGTTGCGGGCCCGTCGGGGCCCTCCTCACGGGGGAAAAGGTCCAGCATTTCCTGAGGGTTGAGTCCCAGGTACTGGGAGTAGGAACGAAGGAAGCCCCGCGCGTAGACGGGCGCGGGGATGATCTCGAACTTCTCGTCCTCGAGCGCCAGCAGGTAGCGGCGAGAGATACGAGTGTCGCGTTCTGCGTCCTCGACCGTCAGCCCCCTCGCTTCACGTGTCTCGCGAAGGCGGGTCCCGAGCTCACCCATGTCGCTAGGTTAGGCCGGGCCTTCTCCGAGCGCGATGTCCACGGCAAGACGGCCGTTCGGAGGAAGCGCGGGCGCGGGAAGGCGCTTCGGCATCGCTGGGAATCGCGGATGCGGCGGAGCATACTGCGCCCAACAGCGGACAGGAGGAAACCCATGGAGTACCGCTTCTCGGAGGAGCACGAGGCCTTCCGGACCAGCGTCAGAGATTTCATCCGCGACAATTGGACGCCACCTCCCATCACCGCCCACCCGGGTGACGAAGCTACGGATGCCGCCCAGCGCGCCTACACTGCCCGGCTTGCCGAGCATGGGTGGTTGACTATGGCCTGGCCGAAGGAATACGGCGGGCTCGGCGCCTCTCACATGGAACAGCTCATCTTCCGCGAGGAGAGCGCCTACGCCGGAGCCCCCGGTGGCGGAGGCCAGGGGATCTCGATGGTCGGCCCCTGTCTCATGGTTCACGGCCGCGAGGATCAGAAGAAGGAACACCTCCCCAAAATCGCAAGCGGCGAGGTGGTCTGGGCCCAGGGCTTCAGCGAGCCCGGCTCGGGGTCGGACCTCGCCTCCCTGCAGACCCGCGCGGTGCGCGACGGAGACGATTTCGTCATCAACGGACAGAAGATCTGGACGTCCGACGCCCATCACGCGGATTGGCTGCACGTTCTCACGAGGACCAATCCGGACGCGCCGAAGCACCGCGGGATCTCCTATTTCCTCGTTGACATGAAGACCCCCGGGATTACCGTCAGGCCTCTGATCAACATCCTCGGTGACCACGAATTCAACGAGGTGTTCTTCGAGGACGTCCGGGTGCCGGCCTCCAACATGCTGGGGGAGGAAAACCGGGGGTGGTATGTGGGCGCTACGCTGCTTGACTTCGAGCGCTCCGGCGTGACCTGGTCGGCCGGTGCCAAACGCAGCCTCGAAGACATGGCTGCCTGGGCCGGAGAGGCGCTCGAGGCACCGATGCGGTCCGAGGTCAAAACAGAGATGGCGGACCTCGCCGTGGCCACCGAGATCAGCCGGCTTCTCAGCTATCGCGTCGTCTGGATGCAGAGCCAGGACCTGATCCCCAACCACGAGGCTTCGATGTCGAAGGCTTACGGGAGCGAACTCAGCCAGCGTGTGGCCGGGTTCGGATTCCGGCTCATGGGCCTGGGTGCACAGAGGATCGACAACGCCGATGAGGGTGCCCCGCTTCGAGGTGCGGTGGGACGCTCATATATGCGGACCGTGCCCGCCACGATCGCCGCCGGCACCAGCGAAATCCAACGCAACATCATCGCCACCCGCGGTCTCGGCCTGCCGCGCGGGTAGGTCGCACTCAACCACCGGCTGGTAACGGAACGGCACTGTGACCGACAATTCCTCTATGCGCATCGCTCAGGTGGTTGTGCACACCAGCCCTCTGGCGCCCCTCGGTGGGAGGGCGACCGGAGGGCTGAACGTCTACGTCCTGGAGCTTTCCCGGGAGCTTGCCCGGCGTGGTCACCAGGTCGATATCGTCACGCGCCTGGACGGTCCTCTCCCCTCGCTCGAGGTTCTCGAGCCGGGACTGCGCCTGATTCGGATCGCGGCCGGACCCCCTGTGCCACTCGATAAGGAGGAGACGGCCGAAGTGGTGCCGGAGTTCGTCCGCGGCGTTCTCCGCTTCGTGCGTGAGGAGGATCTCCGGTACGACCTCCTTCACACTCACTACTGGCAGGGAGGGCGCGCGGGGACCCTTCTGGCGCGCGAACTGGGTGTGCCCCACGTCACGATGTTCCACACTCTCGGCGAGGTTAAGAACCGCGCCCGGATCAGCGAGCGCGAGCCCCGGTTCCGGATCCTTCACGAACGCGTAATTGCTCGACAGGCGGACGCCATCGTGACGGCGAGTCACCACGAAAGGGGAGTTCTCTCCCGCTACTACGGCGCCTCAGAGGAACGAATGCACACCATCCCCTGCGGGATCGATCTCGACCTCTTCCGGCCCGCCGACCAGGCTGCCAGCCGGCGCAGGCTGGGGTTCCCGGCCGACCATCCCGTCCTCCTCTGGGTCGGCCGGCTCGAAAAACTGAAGGGGGTCGACATCCTCGTCGATGCCGTGGCCGACCTCGACGAGTGCCGGGCCGATCTGGTCGTCGTCGGGGGGGACGAGCGCGCCGCGGAACTGCGGGGTGAACTGGAGCGGCAGGCACGCGATGCCGGTATCGCCGATCGGATCTCCTTCGCAGGTGCCGTGCCTCACGACGACCTCCCCGTCTACTACTCGGCCGCCGATGTTGTCGTCGTTCCCAGCTACTACGAGAGCTTTGGGTTGGTGGCCGTCGAGGCCATGGCGTGCGGAACACCGGTGGTGGCGTCGCGCGTCGGGGGCCTCATGTCCACGGTCATCGACGGCGTAAACGGATACCTTATCCCCTGGCGCTGCCCGGGCCCGTTCGCCGAAAAGCTTGAGGTCCTCATACACAACCCCGAGCTGCGAGCCAACTTCAGCCGGGCGGCCTGCACGACCGTTGAGCGCTTTGGCTGGAAGCGTGTGGCCGCCGAGGTTGCCAACCTGTATGAATCGCTCCTCAAGCCGCGGTCCGCGCCGGGGCAGGTGGTTCGATACGCCTGAGTCGCTTTCCGCCCGGCGGACATTCGTTCTCGAGGCTGCCGCAGCCCAGGGGTTCTCGACAGTCGGAATCGCGCCTGCCGCCCCCCTGTCCGAAGCCCACGCCGCCGCCTGCCGCTCACTGGAAGCCGGCCGGTTGGCCGGCATGGGGTGGATGACCGACGAGTGGATTTCGCGCTCCGCGGATCCGCGCCGCTTTCTCGATGGTTGTCGAGCAGTGGTCGTCGTCGGCCTCACGGCGGCGCCCGGCTCGGCAGAGACTTCCACCGATGGGGCTGCACGAGGTCGCGTAGCGAGGTATGCCCGGGGTCGCGATTACCACCGTGTGTTCGAGCCGCGGCTGCGGAAGCTCGCGGCCGCGATCCGCGCAGAATTCGGAGGCCGTACCCGCGTAACCGTCGACTACGGCCCCCTCCTCGAGCGGTCCATCGCGGTAAAGGCCGGCATCGGGTGGATTGGGAAGTCGACGATGCTCCTCGTGCCGGGAGTGGGGCCCTGGGTCCTGCTCGGGGCGGTGGCCACCACAGCCGAGATAGAGCCGGACGGGGAGCTTCGGAAGAGCTGCGGCTCCTGCCGCCGTTGCGTCGATGCCTGCCCGACCGGGGCACTCGGGGCAGAGGGAGGGGTCCTCGATTCGAGGCTCTGTCTCTCCTACCAGACCATTGAGAACCGGGGAGCCATACCGCTGGCGTTGCGGGAGGCGCTGGGTGTCAGAGTGTTCGGTTGCGACGACTGTCTTGACTCCTGCCCGGTGGGGTTGGCGGCGTTCGAGTCCGATCCCGCCCTGGCTGCCCCGGATGGGGATGCTGCCCGGCCGCTGCTCCGCAGCCTCCTCGAGCTCGACGAGGGGTCGTTCCGCGCTCGCTTTCGCGGTCGTGCGATCCGCCGCGCCGGCCGGGACGGGCTTGTGCGGAACGCCTGTGTGGCTCTCGGTAACTGCGGCACCGAAAACGACTTCGAACCGCTGCTGGGCGCGATTGAGGATGCCTCCCCGCTCGTTCGCGGCCACGCTGCCTGGGCTACCGCACGCATGGTCGAACGGCTCGGCCTGGAGCCCACCCCGGCCCGCGCGGCGCTGCAGGACGCCTTCGAACGAGAGGGCTCGCTCGAGACCCGCGCCGAGTTCCGCGTTGCCCTGAGCACCCTGCCCTCGTTGGACGCAGGTACGAGGCCCTGAGCTGCAGTCCCTGATAGGATCTCTCGCCGGAGGAGGCGAGATGAGCGGAGACACGAACACAGTCCCCGAGGGCCAGACCGAGCAACTGCTCGAGGAGCTGGCCAACGCGCCCGGGCCGAGCGGGTTCGAAGGACCCGTGCGGGAGATCGTGAAACGCGAGCTCGCGCCTGTGACTGACTCGCTTCGGACAGACGGCATGGGCTCGCTGATCGCGGTGCGCCAGGGGGCCGCAGAGCGGCCGCGCGTGCTGCTCGCCGCCCATATGGATGAGCTTGGACTGATGGTGCGGCGCATTACGGAGGATGGGTTTCTAAAGTTCCAGACCCTCGGCGGCTGGCTGGACCAGGCCCTCGTAAACCAGCGCTGGGTCGTCCAAACGTCCTCCGGGCCGGTGCCCGGCCTTACCGGCATCAAGACCGTCCACGTCATGACACCGGAGGCACGCGGCAAGGTCTTCTCGCGGGAGGGATTGTTCATAGATGTGGGCGCGGCCGACAGAGCCGATGCCGAAGAGCGCCTCGGAATACGGCCCGGTGACCCGGTCGTCCCCGATAGTCGCTTCGCGCGCCTTGCCGGTGGCGACCTGCTGCTGGGAAAGGCGTGGGACGACAGGGCTGGTGTGGCGGCGATGGTTCGCGTCGTCCAGGAGGTGGCTGCGTTGGCGACCCACCCGAACGAGCTGAACGCAGTGGCCACAGTGCAGGAGGAGGTCGGCCTCCGGGGGGCACAGACGAGCAGCTATGAGGTCGACGCCGATATCGCGATCAACATGGAGTCGGGGGTCGCCGGGGACTATCCGGGGATCGCCGAGGATGAGGCGCAGGAGAAGCTCGGCGCTGGACCCTGCATCTTTCTTCACGACAGCTCGATGCTGCCGAACCTCAGACTCCGCGATTTCGTCATCGACGCTGCAGCAGAGCTGGAGATACCGCTCCAGTTCAACGTGCTTGCGGGCTACGGACAGGATGGTTCGGCCGCACAACGTACACGGGGCGGGATACCGGCGATCAACCTCGCCGTACCGACCCGCTATCTTCACAGTCACAACGGCCTCATCCACCGAGCCGACGTAGCAGCGACCATCCGATTGGTCTCCGAGCTGGTGCGGCGTCTTGACGCTGGTGCCGTCAGAGCGATCCGGAGTTTCGACTAGGGCACGGTCATTTGCCGTGACTACCCTGGAATCCGGCAGTTGGTCGACCGACCGGGAGGTGCAGACTCATGCGAATCGGCTTGATGGTGGAGGGACAGAATGGCCTTACCTGGAAGCGCTGGAGTCATATCCTCGCGCTTGCCGAGCGCCTGCGGTTCCCCAGCGTGTTCCGATCCGATCACTACTTCATCGGCCCGCAGCAGGACTCGTTGGAGGCATACCTGTCGTTCGTGATGGCGGCACTGCAAACATCGAACATCCGGTTCGGTCCGCTCGTCAGCCCCGTGACTTTCCGGACTCCGGTGGAGCTTGGCCGGATGTCGGCGCAGCTCTCTCAGCTGAGCGAGGGGCGCTTTGTGGCCGGGGTCGGGGCCGGGTGGAACGAACCGGAGCATCGGGCCTACGGAATCCCGTTCCCGCCGATCAGAGAGAGATTCGACCGGCTTGGCGAAGCGATCCAGGTGATGGAGGCGCTATGGAAGGATGGCCCTGCGACCTTCGACGGAGACTACTACCGGCTCCGGGGCGCCGAGTGCCTTCCGAAGCCTGTGGGGGATCGCCCGACTCTCCTGATCGGTGGCGGAGGTGAGAAGCGCACGCTGCGTCTGGTGGCCCGCTATGCCGACGAGTGGAATTCGGTGAACCTCACGCCCGATGCTTTCCGCCACAAGCTCCACGTCCTCGAAGAACACTGCGAGGCCGAGGGCCGTGACCCGGCAACAATCGAGAAGTCGATGATGACTTTCGGGCTGATCGGTCCGGATGAAGCAGCCGTGGACCGAGCCACGGAACGAGTCATGTCCATGTTCGGAGCCCCCCCGGGAACGACCCTCTCGGCTTTCCGCGAGGGGGCGCGAAGCCGGGGGATGGTGGTCGGAACCACCGCTGAAGTCGCGGACACCCTGGGACGGCTTGCCGATCTCGGCATGTCTGAGGTGCAGTTTCAGCACTTCGACTTCGATTCAGACGCAGTGCCGCAATACCTGGCGGCCGACGTTGCTCCCCAGGTCGCGGCGCTCGGCTAGCAGGGTACGGCTGAGCTGCTATTTCTTCTCGAGGTTGTCGAGGCGCTCCCAGACCTTGTAGTCGATCTCCATGTGGCCGTAGACATGGCCGGCGAGAAGCCCGATGCCCGCCACGACCCCGCCCACGATCGCGAGCCAGCCCGTGTCGTTCGCCGCACCGATCCCGAGCAGAACCGCGCCGATCGCGCCGACGAAGCCGCCCGCGGCCGGACCGATGTGTCCCTCTTCGCTGTGGATTCCGACCAGCAACGCTCGCATGAGTCCCCTCCCTGAATGCGCTAAGGAGGAGCATACACATTCGGCGAAAGCCTTGAGTGCTAGTGGGGCTGTCCGCATCGGCGGAGAAGACGCCGGTGACGGTGTTGGAGCGCCTCCCGGCTCGTCTCCCGCGGGACGGGGCCAGGCCTGATGAGGCCCCGCTCGATCTGGAGGAGCGCGTCCTCGACGATCGCCAGCGCTTCGGCCGGGCGGTGAAGGCGGTGTTCGAGCAGCTTGGCCAGCTCCACGTGCGCCCCGAGCAGACGCCGTCCCTGAGCCGACAGCAGGCGCCTCCATTGCTGCGCCGCATCCTCGGGACGGCCGATCCGTGCCAGCGCACGCGCCGCACCCTCCCGCGCTTCCAGCTCGACGGCACGCGGCGGGTCCCCCGTGAGGACGTCTGAAAAGTTGGAGGCGGCGCGCTCCCAGTCGCGTTCGTACACGGCCGCTCGAGCCGCGTGCAGGGGGCCGGCTTCTCCGTCGGGAATGCCGCTCAGGTGGGCGGTGAGCGCGACGAGAGAGAGAACATCCCAGGCGTTGTGGCGGAGGACCGGCCTGATCCACGTTGGGTCTCCCGTACTCTGGAAACGGAAGTAGCGCATCGGAACCTCGGCGGAGGGGCAGTCGTCTTCGCGTTCGAAGCGGAGAAGCTCCTTTTCGAGGTGCACGAGCCGGTGGGTGCTCAGCGTGCCGCGGAACAGCCGCCGGTTGGGATGCAGGAGATCCAGATGCGGAAGAAGGCGCCAGGCCGGCCTCCGCCGCGCCATGATCGCGCGGGACTCAAGGGCCGGGAGGTCGAACGACTTGCCGTTGAAGCTCACGAGGACCTTCGCTGCGTCGAGCTCATCAGAGAGACCGTCGAGGAGGCCGGGTTCGTCGGCGGGGCTGGGGAGGACGAACTGGCGGAGGAGCAGCACCGACTGCTCGAAACGGGCGACCCCGGCAAGAAAGACGAGCGTTCCCGCCCCCCCGAGGCCCGTCGTCTCTGTGTCGATGAACAGGAAGTCCCGGACCGGCGTCTCCTCGAGGCGTGCTTCGCCGGCCTGGCGGGCCAGGCGTCCCGTGTCCGCCGCCAGAGCGCGGTGCAGTGCGATAGAACCGTGGGTGTGCGCTCCCTCGTAACGGCTCTCGATCACATATCCCGGGCCGGCACGGGTTTCGAACCAATGCCCCCCGAGCGCAGAAAGGTCTGGGAGCGCAGTGACCGACTCCTCCGTGACCGAGGCGGTGGGTTGCCGCTTTGGCCGTAACGCGTCACGCAGGCGATCTCTGAGAAGCGGCCTTCCGGATGAGAACATTTGTGCGAAAGTAGCCCAACGCGACCCGGGCCGCAAATCCGATTGGGTTGGGCTACTGGAACCGCTCCGCGACGACTACGTCCCGGTGAAGGTACTCGCCGGGCCCGCCCGGCGCCGAGCTTACGAACTGTCCGCCGCAGGTGATGAGCGTTATCCACTCGGCGTTCGCGGGCTTGTTCGACGGCCAGATGACATCGCCCATCGGGATGTCATACACCGAGTAGCGATGATTGCTGACGACCCGGTAGCGGTAGGCCGTCCCGTCCTCCATCTCGACATCGATGACGTCGTCGATGTCGAGTTCTGCGAGCTTGTTGAACGGCCCGATGATGTCCGGCCAATAGTCGACGTGCGCCGAGAAGACGGCGTTGCCGCCCCAGCCCGGCCGGTCGTAGATGTAGTACCAGCCCGTATTCAGGGGATCGTGAGGTGTCTCCAGCTCGTTGTTCGCTTTGAGGCCGATCTCCTCTATCGGCGAGTCCACGCCGAATCGCTCTATCTTCAGGCGGGCGAGGGGGCCTGCGAACGGCGTTGGGGTGGCGGTGGGAGTGGCCGTGGCCGTCGGCAGGGGAGCGTTTGTCGGCCTCGGCGTCGGAGACGGCGAGGGCGTAGCGGTGTTGGTCGGCGTGGCCTGGATATTCTGGAGGGTCGGCGACACCTCCGGCGCTGCCTCGGAGGCGCTGCCGCCGCCTCGGAGCACGAACCCGGCTATCAACAACGCGGCGCCGATACCGAAGATAGCGACTGCCGTAACTTGGAACGATCTCATAAACTAATCATCGGCGCAGAGTGCCCGGCGCTGAGCACAGAATAGACGCCCGGCCGGATATGAAGCATTAAGCTCACTTTTCCTTGACGCTGGGTGCCACCATGCGGCTGCCGGATCCGGGCGCGCGGGCGGCCCGGACGCAGCGAACGAGGTCAGGAGGCCCATGGGCGAGATCGGCGATGCACTGCGGGCTGCGCGGCTCGACCTTGGAGTCGATCTGCGCCGGGCGTCGGCGGACACGCGCATCTCCTACGTCTTCCTCGAGGCGCTGGAGGAGGAGCGCTTCTCCGATCTGCCGGCTGCCGTCTACGTCCGGGGCTTCCTCCGCAGCTACGCCGGTTACCTTGGGCTCGAAGGCCAGGCGCTGATCGACAGGCTCCCGGAGCCATTCGCGGCGCAGCCGGTCTCTCCCCAGGTCGGTTTCGTGCCCGGACCAGGCAGGGGTTCGGCCACGACCTGGCCTCCCCGTCCAGATGCCGGAAGCGGAGAGGAAGCCGTCGAGCCGACCGCCTCCGGCGAGAGCGCACCGCCGCCCGAGAGCGGTGCGGCTCCCGGTACTTTCCCCGGGCGGCGGACGGTCGGGGGGCGAGGCGGCGGGCGCGAAGAGCCCCTGGGTCATCTTCCCCCGGTCCTGCCCTACGCCGACTCCCGGATCCCACCGGATCGGGGCGACGAGGGAAGCCGGCTCATGGGACTGCTTCTCCTCGCACTCGCAGTGATCATCGCGGCGGGGATGCTCGGTGGCTTTCTCCTGATAGTCACCCGAGGCGGTGACGGCGAGCCTCTCGGCGCGGGGACGCTTGAGACCCCTACCGCCACGAGCCGCACACAGACAGTCGTCCCTCCTCAGGGTTCGACGCCCACGCCGGGCGGCGCTGAGAGCACCACGCCCGGTGCAGGCTCGCCCGCTGCCACCGCCTCCCCGGGGCGGGGAACCCCGACGCCCGGGCCGCGGCCGACGACCGGCAGCGAGAATCCGACGGCGACGGCTACTCGAACCACGGCGCCGACACCATCTCCCACTTCGGAGACTCCGACTCCCACAGCGACCGCCAGTCCGACTGCTACTCCCACGCTGTCACCCACCCCAACCGCGACGCCCTTCGTCAACCATCCTTCCCGCTATCAGGAATGTACGGACGGTGTCTGCGGCGGCACGACGATCCGGATAGTCTGCGCTCCCGACGGCTGGTTTGTTGATCGGGCGGACGTCAACGGTGTGTTCCCCGCCGACCAGTACGGCTGGCCCGCGCCGGTGATCACACGTGAACTCGGCGTGTCGCTCGAAGAGGCAGCGGCCGCGGCCTGCAGTTGAGTTGGATTGGTCCCGCCAGTCCGTGGAGGTCTGCGTTGGTTGCTGTCCGAAGTCGGACTCCGGCTGTCAGCTCTCGTCTTCGCGCGACCGCTGGGCTGCCACGATGCCGATTGCACCGCCCGCAAGGGAGAGTGCCCCCAGTCCGATCAGCAGGATCCCCCAGACCGGAAAACCGCCGCCCTTTTCGAATGTGGTCGCATCCACCGAGGATCCGAGTCCGCCGGGACGGGTCTGCGCTGCGCTCAGGGCAGAGCCTCCGTCGGGGGGCGATGTCGCAACGCCCGGAGATCCAGAGGACGCCGTGCCGCCGGCTTCTGCCGTCTGGGAGTCTCCGCCGGCCGGGGTTGGCGACTCCGCCGGGGCCGCTGGAGTGGGCGTCTGTGTGGGCTGAACCGCCGGCTCCACATCTCCAAATGTGACATCCATCCGCACGAGTCCGCGCCGCCAGAGCCCCGTCTGGTTCGCGAAGCGGCCGTTGATCTTGATCCGTACCTCGGCGCCGTCGCGGCCGCATCCCTCGATCTGCTCGGCCGCCACGACGTCCACGATGTAGAAGGTCACGTGACCCTCGCCTTCGCCGTAGGGGAAGGTGATGGAGTCCGATGGCCCGCCCGACGGGAGACTGCACAGTGTGTCGCCGACATACGCTTCGACCAGCATACCGTCCTCGATGGTGCGCTCGGCGTCGGCGACGGTGCCCAGGAACGTCGAAGGTGGACCGAACTGCGCTGCAACCCGCTGGACAGATACAAGGGCCAGGCCCGCAACGAGCAGGGCGGCGACCATCCGAGGCAGGGTTGCAGGGGTCATCGAATCTCCTGACGGCAACAAGGTATCAAGGTGGTCCCTACCTGCACGGCACGGCCCGCCCGGCTTAACCGGCCATTGCAGAGGAGTGAAGTTGCTAAACTCGCCCTGCGCGGGGACCCTGCCCGCCGGAGGTCGTTTGGACGAAAGCCTGCTCGACGAGCGCGCTCGCCGCTCGTTTGCCGCTCTCCCTCTCCACCGCGCCATGGGGCTCACCCTCGATCAACTGAGGAAGGGATTCGCGCGGGTCAGCATGCGTCCCAGCGACTTCACCATCGGTGGCGTCGCCGGCAGCGTGCACGGTGGCCTGCTCGCGGCGCTCGTTGATATCGCAATGCTCGAGGCTCTCATGACATTGTTCGATGATGAGGAACAACCTGCGGGGACGGCCGACCTCAACATTACGTTCATGCGCCCGGCCCTGGGCGAAGAGATCTACGCCGAGGCCACGGTCCTTCGAAAAGGCAGGCAGATCGCAGTGACAGAAGTGAGCATTCTCGATGGCGAAGGACGCCTCTGTGCGAAAGGGCGGACCCTCTACGCCATCCGCGCCGGTCAGCGGCAACGTTAGGTTCGAGGGCATGTGAACAACTGCCGCCCACTCCCCGTGAGCCGCTATCCTCCTCCCTGTGCTGCGACTCGTTGCTTTCTCGCTCCTCGCCTGGTTGCTGGTTGGGGCGGGGCTGCGGCTCACCGTCCTGCATGCCGAGACCTGCCCGCCTCTCGGCGCCGGCAAGGCCCGCGCTTCGGCGGTCGCTGCCGGCGACTGGATAGTCCGCAATCAATATCCCGACGGCAGCTATGTCTACGAATACGATCGGGAGGCCGATTCACTCTCTGCGTCCTACAACGTCGTGAGGCACGCCGGCGTGACCATGTCCCTGTATCAGCTTGTGAGAGCGGGAGAGAGCGACTTCCTGGGGGCGGCGGACCTGGGCCTGTCGTACATGCAGGCCAGCCTCATCGAAGTGGCAGACTGGACCGCATTTCGGTCCCCGATCGGTTCACGGGTCTCGCTGGGAGCGAATGCGCTGCTGCTGGCCGGGCTCAGTCAGCGACGTCTCGCCACCGGCGAACCGAACCATGACCGCTTGATGAAGGCCGTGGGGAGATTCATCCTCACCCTTCAGCAGCCCGACGGCAGCATGCTCTCCGAGTGGGATCCGGCCACCGGTGCGACCGTGCCCGGAGCGACGTCGCGCTACGCGACCGGGGAGGCCTTCTGGGCGCTGGCACTCCTTGCTCACGTCTTCCCTGGCGAGGGCTGGGACCGGGCGGCCCTCTCGACCGGGCGATACCTTGCGACGAGACGGGACGAAGCCGAGGGCCTGGACTTTCCCCCATGGGCGGACCAGTGGGCGGCCTACGGCTTCGCGGAGCTCGAGGCGGCCGCTCTGGGGCCGGAAGAGACGCGGTACGTGAGATCTCTGGCCGAGCGGTTTGGCTTCCTGGTGCGTGTGGAGTCGCGCCGTGGCGAGGGCCGCCTGACGAAGCTCCTCCAGGGAAGGCGGGCGAGGGCGGCCGGGCTTGGCACCTGGGTCGAGGGCCTGGCCTCGCTCTGGGCGCTTTCACTGAAGTCAGAGGAACTCGGTGACCTCACAGCCGACATGGCGGAGCGAACCGCCTGCGCGGCCGGGATGCTCGCCGAAAGGCAGGTCGGAAGGGACGGGAGCGCCGGGTCCGGCCTCCTCGACGGGGCCTGGTTCACCAACGGTGCGACCAGAATGGACGACCAACAACATGCTCTGTCGGGACTGCTCCTGACAGAACCGATCTTGCGGAGCAGACAGTGACGGGGTTCTGGGCGGTGCTGGTGACGATGATCGCGGCCGTCAATCCACCGGCAGTGGCTCTTGCGGCGGGGAGCACCACGACCAGGAGGGGCCTTCTCGGGGCCGTAGCCGTTGCCGCCGCACTTCTCCTCCTAGCCGTGCTGGTTGCGACGACTTTGATCGACTGGCTCGAAGTCGCTCCCGAAAGCTTCCGGACGGCAGCCGGCATCGTCATGCTCGTCCAGGGCTGCCTGATGACCCTCAACCCCGCCTGGACCTCCCCGCCGGCGGGTGGTCATGACGATGGCCCGATTCCGCTCGGATGGCCCGTCATGGCGAACGCGGCGGCGGTTGTTGGGGCGATGACATTTGCCGCGGACGGTTCGAATGCTCGGGTGATAGCCGCCGCCGGCATTGCTCTCGCGGTAGCCGGAGGCTCAATCGCGGTTACGCGCTCCCCACATCGAGCGTTGATCGGCGGGCTGGCCAGACTCGCGGGTGCGCTGCTCATCGTCATGGCCGTCGGGCTGATTGTGAGCGGAGTGAAAGACGTTTGAGCGTCGGGGGAGAGGCGCTGGACCCTTGTTGAACTGCGCGCCGATTGAGGCGGCTTTCAACCGGGCCCGCGTGCGCCTACGCTTGATCCATGCCTCTCTATGAATTCTGTTGCCCGACGTGCCAGTCACGCACGGAGCTTCTCTTCCGTACCGTTCCCGATCGGCTCGAACCGCCGCGCTGCTCAGAGGCGGGCTGCAACTCGGTCATGGATCGCGCGTTCAGCCCTTTTGCCCGGCACCTCACGACGAAGGACAAGCTGGCCGAGGCCGAAGCGAAATTCGGTAAAGAGGTCGACGACGTAATGGGACCGGAGTCCGACTTCGCATCGCATGTGCGCCGCTACGACAGACTTTCAAAGGACCTGCCGCCGCCGGACGTGCCCTGACGCTCCGTACAGTCGTTACGGCCGGCTCCATCCGGCCCTATACTCCGCCGTGGAGGACGCTCCTCGTGCCAAGCGAATACGCGACATACCGGATGGCCCTGACATCTCGCCTGCGGGCCGCCTCGGACGATGTCGCCTGGGCCGTTCGCGGCGCCACCTCTGCCATGATCACCTTCCGGCCCCGTGCGGATGATTGGACAATCCATGAGCACATGTCCCATGTGCGGGACATGGAGCAGGAGGTCTTCCTTCCGCTCCTCCGCTGGGCCACCGTGCCGGACATGCTCGATCCTCGCGACTACAGCCGGCGTGAATGGCGGGAGCACCGCTACCGTCCGGACGAACCCCTTGGCTCCATCATGGGCGACATCGGCAGGATCCGTGACGAGCAACTCGTCATCTTCCGGGAGATGAGCGACGCGACCTGGGTTCGCTACCGCGAGGATACGCGGTGGGGACCTCTCACCTGCGAATGGATCGCCGAGCTCATCTACCGCCACTCACTCGATCACCTGCAGGCGATCATGGCACTGCTGCAGGACCTCCATCTCAATGCTCTGGCGCCCGCTGCCGCCGAGCCGGCCGGGGACCGCTGAATGAGTTATCGCGTACTGACTTTCGTCCGTGAGGAGAACTTGGAGACGGTACTCGAAGCCGGTCCCGACGGGGCCGTCATCGATCTGGCCGACACAGCGGTCGACCCGGCGTCAGGGCGAGCTTTCGCCTCAGCCGCGATCCCGAAACTCAACGAGAGGGGACTTTCGACCGTCGTTCGAATAAACCACGCTCGGACGGGGCTCCTGAGAGACGACCTCGACGCGGTTGTCCGGGAGGAGCTCGATGCGGTGATCCTTCCTCACTGCACGGAGCCTCAGGATGTACGCCGGCTCGCCGTGCTTCTCCGTGAATTCGAACTGCCGCGCGATATCGAGCCAGGCAAGGTCGGCGTCTTCCCTTCGATCGACACGCCGCGAGGCTTGCTGCGCGCGGTAGATCTCACCGCAGCGGCGCCGCGAGTCGCCGGTCTGCTGTTCGATTCAGCGGGTTACGCTCTCGCTGCCGGAGCCCGCGCGGAGGAGTGGGGGCCGCGGCTGGCCTTCGCCCGCGGCCACTGCGTCGCCGCTGCCCGGGCCGCCGGCGGGCTGCCGTTGATCGCAGCCGACGGTGGCAGCAGCCGACGGCTGGCCTACTATGGCTTCGCGGGAATTCTGCTCGACGACCCGTCGCAGGCCAGGGCCGCAAGGGCTGCGTTCACTCCCTCCGCTGCTGACCGCGAGGGTGCCGCCGAAGTAGTTGCATCGTTCGAAGCGGCGAGGGCTGCCGGGGCCGGTGCCGGCCGAACTGGTCGCACTGTTGTCGACAGCTACGCGGTGCGGCTGGCGCGCGAACGGCTCTCCTGACCGTCAGCCCACCTTTGCAGCCCAGCGCCGGGCCAGACTTTCGAGAAGCCGGCCGGCCTCCCGCATGCTCCGCCGAATGTCAGGCTCGAGTTCCGTAATCGTAAGAGCGCCGGCGGCGGCCGGATCCGCGCCTCCCGCGAAGACGGCAGCCGCCTTTCCCTCCTGCCGTGCTATCTCAAGGACCCGCCCCGGGCCCTTCCCCGCGAGTGACTGGGCGTCGAACCACCCCTCTCCTGTGACGACGATATCAGCCTTCTGAACACGTTCACGAAGGCCGGTGAGCGTCTCGATAACGTCGAAGCCGCTGATAATGCGACCCTGCAGGAAGGCGACGAGACCCGCCGCCAGACCACCCCCGGCGCCGGCCCCGGGCATCGCCGCGAGATCCACGCCAAGGTCGCTTCGCACGACGCCGACGAACTGCTCCAGGGCACGATCGATCAACGCCACGTCCCCAGGGGTGGCCCCTTTCTGGGGACCGTAGACGGCGGCCGCCCCCTCGGATCCGAGCAGTGGACTGACGACGTCGGTCGCGACAAGCCACTCCGGGCTCGACAGCATGCCGGGCTCCCACTCGATACGCGACAGGCTGAGCAGAGGCCGCACGCCCGGACCCAGGAGTCTCCCCTCTGCGTCCAGCAAGCGAGCCCCGAGTTCGCGTGCCATTCCTGTGCCACCGTCGCTCGTGGCTGTTCCACCGACACCGACGATGACCCGTTTCGTTTCCGGCCGCACAGCGGCGCGAAGCAACCTTCCAACACCCTCGGTCCCGGCCGCGAGCGCGTCCCTCTCTGTCTCCCCAATCAGCGTCAGTCCGTTCGACTGAGCCGCCTCGATGACGACCTCATCGCCGGCGCGAAGACGCAGGAAGCGAGCCCGTACCGGCCGGCGGAGGGCATCGACGGTCTCGGTGACCTCCTCGGTTGCGTCCGTGGAACGGATGAAGGCGTCGAGGAACCCCGGTCCGCCGTCGGCCAGCGGCACACTGTCTGTTTCCCAATTCGGATGCTCCGCCGCGATGCCCCTGACGATTACATCGCAGGCTTCAGCCGCCGTCAGACTCCCCTTGAACTCCTGTGCCGCCACGAGGATCCGCATCTCAGAGTCCCCGCCGCCGCCATTCGAAGATCGCGAGGACGACAACCATGGCAATCCAGATGTACGCGGCAGTCCGGATCGTCCGCAGGAGGCGGTGCGCCCGCTCGACCCGGAAGACGAACGCAAGGACGAACAACGTCAGAAGTGTGACCGCGAGGAGCGCTAGGATTGCTAACCGCAAAGCTGCCGCCTGTCACGAGCGTCTTGGCCGGGGGCGCGGCCACACGGCGTACGATACCGTAGTCCAGTGGTCGTCTCTCTCTCTCGCCGGGCTATCATGCCGCTCTCCCTCGCCATCATTCCGGTCGCACTCTGGGCAGTCGCCTGTGATGACTCGCAGTTTCCGGGAAGCCTCGACGATGAGCGTTACCATCTCGAGGAAATGGCTCTCCAGCGAGAGGACCTCCCGGAGGGTTACGTTCTCCTTCAAGAGGGGCAGCTCGACAACGAGGAGTTCGCCGTACTGTTCCCAACCGACGACACCGACGCCAAGAAGCGTCAGCTTGACGCTCTCGGGCGCATCCGGAATCACTTCGTCATCTACGGCTGGGATGAGCCTGTCGAACACTTCGGCCGGCCTCTCTCATTTACGGCCCAGTCGACCCTGTACGTCGACCTCGAATCGGCGGTCCAGTCGATCCGGACCAGCTGCGGTCTCCTGGTGGACGACTCTGCGCGGTTCGAAGACTTCTTTGTGCCCGACATCGCGGACGGGGGGGTGGGGTTCTCCTACTCCGAGTCGCAAGACGTCGTCGGCGAGGCGGTGGAACTCAACGTCTGCTTCCGCACAGGAAGAATAGTTCACGCCATCGCCCAGAGTGGCCTCGAAGGCACGCAGGACATCGCGCTCTCGATCCGGCTCGCCGAGCGCATGCTCGACCACGTCGAGCCCGCCTTCGCGGCTGCCGAAGACGAAGGCTGAGGCGGTCAGAACGCGAGAGGCAGCCCGGCGACCGGCCAGTCGTCGAAAAGGGCGAGCCTTCCGGTCGAGCTCAGGGTCACGTAGAGCTGCTTGAGGCCCGGTCCGGCGAAGCAGGCGTTTGTCGTCAGCGGATCGGGGAGCGCGGTGTGAACGACGCTGGAGCCGTCGGGTGAGATCGAGGTCAGGCCCCCGTGAACCAGGGTTGCGACGATGACGTTGCCCGCGCTGTCGACGCAGAGGGAATCCAGCATTGCCAGGTTCAGGGGCGGTGCGCCGGGAACCGTGGCGAGCACGTAGCGGCCCTTCGGCTTGCCGGGACCGGCAAGGGGGCAGGCCCAGACGCGAGCCGTGGGGGTCTCGGCCACGTACAGAACCTTCCCGTCCGGGCTCAGTCCGATGCCGTTGGGTGCCTCCATGGGAAAGATGACCTCGCGGATGAATGAGCCGTCCGCGGAGGCGTAGAACACCCCCGTCCGGTC
This sequence comes from uncultured Anaerolineaceae bacterium, assembly GCA_964533605.1. Taxonomy (GTDB): domain Bacteria; phylum Chloroflexota; class Dehalococcoidia; order Tepidiformales; family Tepidiformaceae; genus DASCML01. Next base: position 17,893 of record CAZHMF010000008.1, on the reverse strand, counting down.
TCGATCACGGGGCCGGTTCTTTCCGTGGTCGGTGAAGTAGAAGTTGCCCTCCGGGTCGAAGACAAGGTCGTTGGGGCCTTTCAGGGGCTCTCCGTCGCATTGGGAGTGGAGAGTCGAGACCTCGCCGGCGAGGGTCACCCGCTGGATCCGCCCGCCGATGTAGTCGGCGGGCTGTTCTCCGGGGAAGATCCCCGAAGAACCGTCCGGCATCTTTCGCTGGGTCCAGGCAAAGCCCCCGTTTTGGGCGACGTAGATGGCGCCGTCGGGGCCCAGCGCTGCACCGTTGGGGCCACCTCCCGTCTCTGCGATCGTGCTCCTTTCACCACCTGCCCCGATCCGGCTGATCCGGCCCGCCCGGATTTCCACGACCGCTATGTCACCGTCCGGCAATTCAAAAGGCCCTTCCGGGAAGTCGAGGCCGGTGGCGACGATTCTGTAATCCATGTTCGAGTCTCCTGACCGAGGCGCTACGGCCTTTTGTGAGCGCGGATCCGCACGCCGGTTGAGGTCTCCGCGGAACCTTGCCGGCTAGGGGATGCTCACATTGTGGACGAGAAAGGCATTGCCAGTCTCAATCGTGAAAGGGGTGGGGACGACGGTCCCATTGACCACCACTGCGATCGGCGCGCCCGGGTGGTTGGCACAGTCTTCTGCGGTGTCGGCCGCGAATCGAATCTTGTAGCCGCTCTCACCTTCCCCCTGGGTGATCTCCCCCGATGGTCCGGGGGCACCGTCAAACTGGATCGAGACGAAGGTGCCCGAAGGTGCCGGGCCACCCCCGATCTCGAGGAGCCCGGCGAGAATGTACGGTGGAGTGCTCGCCGAGCCCTCGCAGTACGAGAGGAGGACGGGCGTGGGCGTCGGCGTGGGCGTCGACGTAGCCGTGGATGTGGCCGTGGGCGGGGGTGGAGGAGACGTCGGTCGCGGAGTGGGGACGGTGGTGGTTGCGGTCGGGGAAACGGTTGCCGGAGACGGCGAGGCTGCCGGTGTGCTGGAGCTCTCCGGCGAGGGGACGGTAGTGCCGGGTGGCCTCGGGGTCGGCCGGACGTTCACAGTTGGGGAAGCGGTCGGTGCGGTCCTCGTGCTCCCGGGGCCCTCGGGGGTTGGGGTCCGGCTCTGAAGGCTGGGAACCGAGGTCCCCGTTGGCTCCGGCGGGCTGGAAACGAACGCACGGTCGCTCTCGTCGCCCGTCAGAAGGAAGACGAGGCCTGCCGCGCCCAGCGCGATCCCCGCAACCGCGAGGAAGGCCCAGGCCGCAGCCTGACGCGCCGGCGCCATGAACCACTCCCTCAACCTATCCACGATGCTCCGCTCCCGGACCGGCCGCTCGGGCCGCCTCTCAGACCCGAGGTTACTCGACGATTACGTGAAGCTCTCCCCCGGAAGGGTCGGGATACGTCAGATCGAGCCGCCGCAGGCGTTCTACGAGCGCTTCAGCGATGACGACGTCCCGGTACCACTTGTGGTCCGCAGGCACGACGTGCCAGGGGGCAACGATAGTGTTGCAACGCTCGACCATGTCCTGAAAGGCTGCCTGATAGGAATCCCAGAGTTTCCGCTGATCGAGATCTCCGGCGTTGAACTTCCAGCGCTTTCTCGGGTTGTCCACGCGCTCCTGGAGCCTGTCTCGCTGCTCCTCCTTCGAGATATGGAGGAAGAACTTCATGACGATCGTCCGTTCGTCGGCGAGACGTGATTCGAAGTCGTTGATCTCTTCGAAGCGTCCTCGCCAGCGCTCTTCGGGCGCGAGTTCGAGCACGCGCTCAACCAGTACGGATTCGTAGTACGAACGGTTGAAGATCCCGATCTTTCCCCGCTCCGGTGTGCGCCGGTGGTAGCGCCAGAGGAAGTCGTGGGCCTTTTCCTCCTCGCTTGGGACGCCGAAATTGGCAACAGCGCAACCCAGGGGCCCGACGTCCCGAAAGACGCTCTTGATGGTGCCGTCCTTGCCCGCGGTATCGATGCCCTGGAGGACGACGAGGAGGGCATATCGCCGGTCCGCATAGAGCGTGTCCTGGAGGTTGTTCAGCTCCGCCCGCAGGTCCTTGCGCCGCCGCCGTCCCTCGGCCTTCGGGAGCGTTCCGGTGTAGCCCGGGTCATAGTCCCGGATGTCGAACGGCCGGTCTCGGGGCGGCACCAGCGGCTGCGTCACTTCGGTCTCCCTCGGTTCGCTTGTTGGCTGCAGACAGGGTGCAACGTATGGTGTCGATTCTACCCGAGAGCTGGAGCCAGCCATGCCGAGCCGTCGAGCTGAGATCGCGTTCACTCCCGAGGAGCAGGAAACTTTCATCAACGAGGGGTGGACGCTGCAGTGCGCAACCAACGGTCCACGGGGTTTCCCCCATCTGATCGCGATGTGGTATGTGGTGGACGGGGGAGAGATCGTGTTCACGACCTTCGGGAAGAGTCAGAAGGTCCTTAATCTCCGGCGGGATCCAAAGATTACGGTCATGCTCGAGGCAGGCCGCGCCTATGCAGAGCTGCGGGGACTCGTCATTGAAGGCGAAGCGGAGCTCGGCGAGGACAGTTCCGAAACAGCCCGCATCATGGCTCTGGTGGGGGAGAAGTACAACGGAATCCCCGTTCCGACCGATACGCCCGAATCGGCCCTCCGTGCGGCCTCCAAGCGTGTCACCGTTCGGATCAAGCCTGTAGACATCTTCTCCTGGGACCACCGGAAACTCGCCGGCCGGTACTGAACACCTAGCGGTCCCTGAAACGCCGGTGAGCCCAGTGAGTCAGGGCGACCGCAAGGGCGTCCGCGGCGTCCGCTGGTCGCGGCTCCTTCTCGAGCCCGAGCTGCAGCCGGACCATCAACGCGATCTGCCCCTTCTCGCCGTGGCCGTACCCGGAGACCGTTTGTTTTACGAGATTCGGCGTGTAACCCGCGACGGGAATACCGCTCTGGGCAAGCCCGATGATGGCGGCCGCCCGCGCCTGGCCCAGAGCCAGGGCACTGGCAACGTTGATGCCGACGAAGGCCTCTTCAATGGCTCCGTCCACCGCACCCCACTCCTCCACGAGTGACGCAATCTCGTCCCTGATCTTGAGCAGCCGCTCCGACAGCGGCTCTCCGGGCCGGGTGCGGATCACGCCGTGCGCGAGGTGCTCGCATCCCGCGGAGCGGGCATCTACCAGACCCCAACCCGTCACTGCGAGCCCCGGATCGATTCCTATCAGTCTGGCCACGCGGCCTCCGATCGCCCGTCTTCCCGGGGATCCGCTTCCTCTTCCTTCCCCGGGCCGGTTCCGGCAATGGTAGGGCCTTCGAAGTCCGGGCGAGAGCGGCTGCGGGCGAGCGCCCGGACGGCGCCACCCCGCAGCGGGCGCGGGAAGTATCCTCGGAGGGATGACAAAGACCGCAGGAGTTCCCTGGGAGCTCGAGTTCGAAGCCCCTGAAGGCGTTCAGATTTCCTTCGATGCCGGGAGTCAGACTCTTCAGGCAGAGGTCACGAACGACTCGCTCCTTCCCCACAAGCCATCTCTTGTCGCGATTCTCGCGCGGCCGAACCTCGCCGCCAGCGGGGGGAACATCTGGGTGCCCGGCGATTCGATGCACGCGCCGGCTTTCGTGAGCCGGTTCGGTGAAGAGCACCCCGACCGGCCACCGGCGAACGACGGGGCTGGTCCCAAGCTCGGGGGCGGCGGGATGATAGTCCTGACCGTGGCGGCCCGGGCTCCGGGGAGCCTTCTGATCGGCGCCCTCTCCGGCGAGCAATTCGACCTCGAAGTGTCCGTCCGGTTGGATCAGGACGAGACTCGCATCGAGGCGGTCGAGATCGCCTGGGATCTCGAAGATCTCGAGCTCGAACCGGGCCGGACTCTCGCTCTGCCTCCTGTGCTCATCGTCGAAGGTCATGACCCCTGGGACCTGGCGGACGGCTATGGCCGTCAGGTTGCTACACGCGCCGGGGGGCCGCGACGGACCGGCCCGATCCCTACCGGGTGGTGCTCCTGGTACGAGCTGGGCCGAGAGGTTACCGCAGCCGATACTGGCCGGAATCTGGCCTCATTGCCCACCGGTGATGGGGGTGTCCGAATCGTTCAGATCGACGACGGCTTCCAGGCTGCAGTCGGCGATTGGCTCGAGACATCTCCCGCCTTCGGCGCCACCATGCCGGAGCTGGCGTCCGAAATCCGTGACGCCGGTTTCGTTCCCGGCCTCTGGCTTGCCCCGCTCCTGCTTCACGAGCAATCGAGGACGCTGCGGGAGCACCCGGGTCTTGTGCTCGCGGATGCCGCCGGCCGGCCCCTGATCCTCGAGTCCTGGTTGGGCCGTTGCGCTGTCGTCGACACAACCAGGGGCGAGACCGAACAGTGGCTCGGGGAGATCATCGATACGGTTGTTCACGACTGGGGTTTCGAGTACCTGAAGCTCGATGCGCTGCAGTTTGCCGCGCAGTCCTCGAGGGTGGCCCGCTACGCAGCGACCGGCACCACGGGTCCCGCCCATCTCCGCCGGGCGCTCCAGATCATCAGACGGGCGGCCGGTCCCGAAACGTTCATCCTCGGCTGCACCTCGCGGTTTGGACCTGCGATCGGCCTCGTCGACGCGATGCGCGTCGGTCCCGATGTAGCCCCGATGTGGTCGGCTGCGGGTGCCCCTTCGCTGAAGGATGCCGCAGGGGCATCGCTGCTTCGCGGCTGGATGAACGGGAGATGGTGGGTAAACGACCCGGACTGCCTGATCGCCCGGATGGGCGCCGGGGGTCTGACCCCGCCCGAGGTCCGCCTGCTCGCATCCACCATCGCACTGAGCGGTGGGTCGGTCCTGCTGGGCGATGACTTCGAGCGCCTCAGCGCCGAGGGACGGGAGTACGCTTACCCGCTGCTGCCGCCGGTCGGTGTGGCGGCGCGGCCGGACGACCCGGCGGAGTCGCCCGTTCCCTCTGTCTGGCGATCATCGCTGGCCGATGGGAGGGGACTGCTCGGTGTGTTCAACTGGACGGATCAGCCTCGCTGGGTGGGCTCTGCGGAGCTGCTCGCCCCGGGCGAAATAGCGTTCGACGTCTGGCGGGGCGAGGCATTGGGCCGGGGCGACCTGCGCCTCGAGCCACATGAGGGCACGCTCTGGCAGACCTCGTTGCCGGGAGAGACCCCACGAACCGTCGGCGACAGCGGGCACGTAGCTTTCGCGTCGCTGTTCGAGCGGCGGATCAGCGGGCGGCTCCAGCTACGAAACGACGGCGGGCGAAGCCGCACCGTCGCCGTCGAGGCCCGCGGGCGGATACGCGAAGTCGAACTCGCTCCCGGGGAGATGCGCTGGTTTGACTAGCGGGCAGATCCCGCTCAGGACGAGACCAGCAGTCTCTGCAGGCCGCGGAAGCCTGGAACCATCTTGTGCTGTACCTCCTGGGGGGCGCAGTGCAGATGCGGGAAGCGCGAAGCCAGCGTTCGAAGGGCGATTCTGGCCTCCAGTCGAGCCAGCGATGAACCGAGACAGTACCGGCGCCCTCCTCCAAACGAGAGATGAACCGGATCGTCCCGGGAGATGTCGAAGCGGAACGGGTCCCGATGGACCTCCGGATCGTAATTGGCGCCGCCCAGGGCGAGCGTGAGCGACTGACCCGCGCTCACCGGGCAGCCCGCGATCTCCCGGTCGTCGACCGTGATCCTGCCGGAGAACGTGACCGGCGGATCGTAGCGAAGCATCTCTTCGACGGCGTTCTCAGTAAGCGACGGATCGTCGCAGAGCTTTCGCCATTCCTCCGGATTGCGCATGAACGCAAGGACGCCATTGCCGATCAGGTCGGTTGTAGTGAGGTTCCCCGCGAGCAGGAGGAGCGAAACCATCGCGACGATCTCGTCGTCGTTGAGGAAGTCGCCGGCTTCCTCCGCTTCGAGCATTCCCATCAAGAGGTCGTCCGTCGGCTCGCGGCGTCGCTTCGCGAGTGCCTCCCGTACGTACGCGGCGAGCGCCTCGCCGGCTGCCATGGCCGCGTTCTGTCTCTCAGGGGGAGCGAATGGATCGAAGGCCGCGGCGACGATCGCGTCCGACCAGGACTTGAACATGGCCCGGTTGCTCGCATCGACTCCGAGCATCTCCGCGATCACCGTCGTCGGGTAGGGCGCGGCGAAAGCGGCCATGAGATCCCAGGTCTCATCGCCTTCCACGGCGTCGAGCAGTTCATCGGCGATCTCCTGAATCCGCGGTGCCATGCTCTCGACGGCACGGGGCGTGAACGCCTTCTGGACAAGAGATCGCAGGCGGGTGTGCTCCGGTGGATCGAGGAACAGCATGGAACGTGAACCGTCGTCGGCCTCATCGCGGTCACCCCGGAACATCTGAGAAAACGTCCCCGGAGCAGCTTTTCGAGGATCGACGGCGAGGTCACGGTCGTGGAGGATCTCCTCGACATCCTTGAAGCCCGTAACGAGGTAGCGTCCGAAGGCGGCATCGTGGTGGATGCGGCCGGCTTCGCGGATGTGATCGAGGATCCGGTACGGATTCTCCTGCCAGGCGGGGTTCCCGGGCATGAGTGTCATGCCCTCCTGAAACCGTTCGGCGGGTGGCGTCTTCTCAGCTGTCATCGCCCTCCCCTTCGATGCAGTTCTCGCAATCAGCGTACCGCACGTGACACTCAGTCCGGTGGCCACCACCGGAAATGCTTGAGGTCAACGGCGTCCGTCGAATCGAAGACGATGCCCTCGGCGATGAGCAGTTCACGCTGGAGCTCGGCACCGGGCCCGCGGCCCTTCAGGCTTATCCGCCCCTCTGCGTTGATGACCCGCCACCAGGGGACGGCTGACGAAGAGGGGAGGGCCCGCAGCGAGTAGCCGACGGCCCTTGCGGCGGCCGGGGCTCCGAGGAGGACCGCCACCTGTCCGTACGTAACCACCTGACCGGGGGGCACCGCCTTGACCAGCTGGTAGACCCGGGCGTAGAAGGTTTCATTCCCGGACGTCCGGCGGCTCATGCCCGGATTCTATGACGTGCAAAGAGGGCCGCCCCGAAGAGCGACCCTCCTGAGTTGTTTCAGCCGGTACGGGCTAGGCGGCTACCCGGTGTTCCTCGTTGGTGATGAAGTCCATGTCGGAGAGCCAGTTCTTGAAGATCTTCTCGGTTCCGCAGACCTTGCAGACGCCAGTGCTCGTCGGGCCGTTTGGCTCCTCGATGCGCCACCGGTGGAGGTGGTCGGACGTCTCGACTGCTGCCGAAGCTCTAGCTGTGTTCTTTGCCATGATTGGACCTTTCTTGGGTTTGACCTCCTGGTTGCGACCCACCTAGACTTACTTTCGGAAGTTCTAGCACTATCAAAAGGCTATCGTTTCCGTGCGGGGAGTATACCAAGCGGTGCTATCAACGCAATAGTACCGGTGCTAGCCCTTTCGTTACGTTTATGTTTCGGAGGTCCGTGTGGCGCACCGAGGGGATTCGGAAGGCGGGCGCAAGTCCTATGGCCATCCCTGTCTGATAGCCCAGGCCCTCGATCTGCTCGGTGACCGCTGGACCTTGCTGATCATTCGCGATCTGATGTCCGGACTTCACCGCTACACCGAGATTCAGCTCAACTGCACCGGCATGTCCCCCAATGTTCTCTCTGATCGGCTCAAAAGGCTCGAAGCTGAAGGCCTCGTGATCAGGCACTACGAGCGGGGGCTGCCGCCGCGCGTGGAGTACCACCTCAGCGAGAAGGGGTGGGCGGTGCGACCAATCCTTCTGTCGCTGCTGGAGTACAGTCGCTCGCACCTGCTTGAGGCGGGCGAGTCGCCGGTCGACCAGCTACCCACGGATTTCGCGGTTCGAGTGGTCCCGACCTTCGCTTTCCAACCCGAACGCGCGGGCGGTCTGGCGGCCACTCTTGCGGTCGAGATCGCCGACTGCGAAGAGTGCGGGCGATGGACGTTCCAGATCGCCGACGGCCGCATCCTGCCACGGCGCGAAGGAGATGAGGAAGTTGACGTCACGCTTCGGACGACAACCGATGGTTTCCTCAGATTCGTCCGCTGTGAGGCTCCGGTCGAGGATTGCGGCGAGCTTATCGGGCAGCTGCCGGTGGCGCGGGCAGTCCAGGGGTGCTTCGTTCCGATCGAGGGATAGCCGGGCGCGGCCGGGGGCTGTGCTGTTCTCGCCCGCGGGGCGATGATGGTCGCTGTGAGCGAAGTCGCGGAACGGGCGCCGAGGGTCGACGTTGTTATCCCCTGCTACAACGAAACCGGCGTGCTGCGCGAGAGCGTAGCCAGAACCCTGAGGTTGTTCGGCGACCACCCGGAATTCGAGTGGAACCTCGTCATCGCGGACAACGGCTCCACCGACGGGACCGGAGAACTCGCCCTCCGTCTGGCGGCGGAGGATTCCCGAGTGAGGGCGCTCGTGCTGACGGTCAAGGGGCGCGGGCTCGCGCTTCGGGAGGCCTGGCTGGGAAGTGAAGCTTCGGTCGTTGCATACATGGATGCCGACCTCTCCACCGACCTCTCCCATCTCCCCCCACTGATTGGCATGGTGGCGAGCGACGAGTGTGATATCGCGATCGGGACGAGGCTCGCGAAAGGGTCCAAAACGAAACGCCAGCCACGTCGGGAGATAACTTCGCGAGGGTACGTGGCGCTCATCAGGCTCTTCTTCCCGCGCCTTCGGATCAGCGACGCGCAGTGCGGGTTCAAGGCTCTCAACAGGAAGGCCGTTGAAGCCGTTGTCCCCGAGATCAAGAACCGGATGTGGTTCTTCGACACGGAGCTGCTGATCCTCGCTCAACGGCAAGGCCTTCGCATCCGTGAGCTGCCCGTACGCTGGGTCGAGGATCGGGACAGCAAGGTCAACGTTCTGAAGACGGCTGCGGAGGACATAAGAGGGCTGCTCAGGATGCGATTCAAGCGCTGAGTGGCGGGTCCGTGGGTGATGCCTGCAGGGTCTTTCCGGACCACATGATCGTTTGACCGGGGCTGTCCCTGCGCGGTATAAAACCTTTCGCTACGGTACCAACAAACTGGCTTGCGTCAGCCGGGTGGCTGACCTCAGAGGGGGCTGGCTCACTTGGAGTTTTCCGACCTTCCGCACGACTTTGCGGAAACACTCGAGTTAGTGTTCGTAGGCATCACTATAGTCGCGTCGCTCGCGGTCATGGTGGTGTTCGGACGCTGGTGGCAGAAATAGGCTTCCGGATATGGCGGTAGAGCAGCCCACCAGGCCGACCCTCGGTGACCGACTGTACGATGCGCTGTTCCACAATTATGTCTGGAAGTCCATCTTCCGGACAGGGTACCCGAACACGCCGCGCAACCAGATGTTGATCGTGGCAACCAATGTCTTCCTCCATCTTCACCCGACCCGGCTCCATCGGACCCACGTAAAGATTACCCACACCTACTGCCTGGGGGGACTGTCTTTCTTTATGTTCCTGGGGCTCACGGTGACCGGTATCCTTCTCATGTTTTACTACGTACCGAGCGTCGAACGGGCTTATCTCGACATCCAGAACATCGAGTCGCAGGTTCAGTTCGGCCAGCTGATGAGGAACATGCATCGCTGGATGGCGCATGCGATGGTGATCCTCGTGTTCCTGCATATGATGCGAGTGTTCTACACGGGAGCCTACAAGCCGCCGCGCGAATTCAACTGGGTCGTCGGCGTCATCCTCCTGGTGCTGACATTCCTGCTCAGTTTCACCGGCTACCTGCTCCCCTGGGACCAGCTCGCCTTCTGGGCGATCACGGTCGGTACCAATATCGCGGGCTCGGCACCCGTACTCGGCCCGAAGTCGCGGTTCTGGCTGCTCGGGGGCTTCGAGGTCGGTCCTCAGGCGCTCATCAGGTTCTACACTCTGCATGTGATCGGACTACCACTGCTGGCGGCCATCTTCATGGCAGTTCACTTCTGGCGGATCCGCCGAGATGGCGGACTGGCGCGGCCACTGTAGGAGCGGGGAGTTGAGTATGGCCACAGCAGTCGTTGCCCGTCCCGCCGCTCGGCCGCAAGGACGGGCCCGAGACGAGGAAGTCCTCGTCTGGCCGGACCTCGTGTTCATCGAGTTCATCGCCGCGCTGGTGTTTACCATCGCGCTCTTCGCGCTGTCGTTCCTGATGAACGCTCCGCTGCTCGACCAGGCGAACGCCGACGTGACGCCGAATCCGTCGAAGGCTCCCTGGTACCTTCTGAACCTCCAGGAGCTCCTGCTCCATATGAACCCTGCAATGGCCGGGGTCATCATTCCGACCGTCTGGCTCGTCCTCATGGGGGCCTTCCCCTACTTCGACCAGGACAACGACGGTCAGGGCCTCTGGTTCGGCACGCCGGCGGCGGTCAGGATCACCGTTCTCTCCGGTCTCGTGGGTGTCGTCGGTACGTGGGCTCTCATCCTCTGGGATTCCGGCAAGGTCGCCTGGGCCCTCAACGACTGGTTCGGCTTCTCCGGCGGCGACTCGCTCCGCTTTCTCGAGAACGTCCGCTCCATCCAGACGCAGCTGCCGTGGCCGGAGTGGTCCAAGAGCATCACCTATTTGCCGTTCAATCTGAAGCTGCTCGACGGAACCGGCCAGGGAGGTCCAACGACCTTCCAGCACCTCGACCTTCCGGCCTGGATTGTCGAGCAGGGAATCCCGATCATCGTGATGGTCGGGCTTCCGGCGCTCATGATCTGGGTCATGTGGAAGATTGGATGGGTAGAGACTCGTCGCGATGCCCTGCTTGCGCTGTTCAGTGGCTTCGTCGGGGCGTACGGCATTCTCACGCTTGCCGGCACCGCCTTCCGCGGTCAGGGTCAGGAGCTCGTGTTCCCCTGGGAACTGAAGGTCTCTCAGGGCATCCCGGGACAGGAGTAGCGGTAATGACGCAGGCGCAGCAGACTGCATCCCGGCCCGGCTCGGGACGGATCGAGCGAGCCAGGCAGGCCGAGGCCCGCGGCGTCACTCGCCGGTCCTTCCTGCGCGTCAGCGTCTTCGCAGGTTTGACGTTGACCGTATTCTCGAATCTCGCTGGCTTCCTCGGCTTCTTCAATCTCCTGAAGCCAAAAGGATTCGGCGGTGTCGTGACCGTACCGTCCTCGAATGTGCCCAAACCGGGAGACCCGCCCGCGCGCGTCTCGGAGGGCAAGTTCTGGCTCGCCAACCTGGCCGGAAACGAAGGCGACGTGCTCCAGGTCGGCGGAACGGGCGGCATTCTCGCGCTCTGGTGGAAGTGCCCGCACCTCGGCTGCACGGTTCCCTGGCGTTCCGACTTCCAGGGTGCGGAGGTCGGATTCCCCGGTGTAAACGGGTGGTATCGCTGCCCCTGCCACGGTTCGACGTACTCCCGGGCCGGTGTGCGCGTCTTTGGTCCGGCTCCTCGCCCGATGGACACGATGGAGGTCACGGTCCACGACGACGGCTCGCTGGGCGTCAACACCGGCAAGATCACGAGCGGGGGCGCCGACAATCCACTGAGGGCCGTCAACTACAAAGAGGCAAGCAACGGATAGGCCATGAACACCAATAAACAGATATTGATGATGGTCTTTCTCATGTTTCTGCTCGCCGGGAGCTGCGCTGCCTACACGGCCATCGACCTCCCCTACCGCGCCGACATCAAGACCGACTACCAGAGCGACGAGTCGATCGAGAGGGGCGCGCTTCTCTACGCGAACAACTGCCGCGGCTGTCACGGGGACCGCGGGCAGGGTGGTGTGGGGCTGCCCCTCAACACGGATGTCTACCAGAATCCGGCGACCGTCCTCGAACTCGAGCAGGCGCGCTCGAAGCTTCGGACAACCCTCTACTGCGGCCGCCTCGGCACGTTCATGCAGCCCTGGCTCAATGCGAACGGGGGGTCTCTGAACAGCGTCCAGATCGAGCACCTTGTCAACCTCATCACCGACCCCAGCGGCGCCGGCTGGGATCACGCCGTCGAGTTCTCTCACAACCTGAACCACGAATCGGTCGCGGTCGTCGGCGGGGATACCCTCTCCACGATCGCCAGGACGTTCCGTGTTGGGATTGCGGATCTCGAGAGGCTGAACCCCGGCCTTCCGGCTGAGGGCTTTCTGCCGAAGGGCGCCGGTGTGAAGCTCCCGGACGGGCGTACCTACAGGACGACGCAGAGCAGTGAGACTCTGGCGAAGATCGCCGACAAGCAGGCCGTGGGGGCCGCCATCCTCGTGGACCTGAACGCTCAGACCATCGAGCCGGGCAAGGTCTACTCATACGAATTCGACCCGAGGACCGACACGTTCACCCTGCTTGTGGACGGGGATCCGGTCGTCGGTCTCTTCCCCGGTGCAGTCCTCAACCTGCCGGACGATATTGGCTACACCGTTTCCGACACCGACACGATCGCTGCAGTCGCCGGCCACGTCGGCGTGACGGTCGACTCAATCCGGGCCCTCAACCCGGACCTTGAGGGGGTTGGCGACGAGACTGCCCTGGTCGACCAGGCCGGGATGATCCTGGTCTTGCCTTCGATCGAAGCCTATGAGGTGCGCGGGCAATCTGTGGCCGAGGTCGCCGGCGCGTTCGGCGGACTGAGAGATTCGGTCAAGGCCTTCGCCGACGAAAACGGATTCGATCCCGGTCACGTCCTGCGGATCGGTCAGACGCTCAAGATCCCGCCCGAGGCCTGGGGAGCCACACCGTCCGGTACACCGAACAACGG
>CAZHMF010000008.1:0-5231 GCA_964533605.1 uncultured Anaerolineaceae bacterium | reverse complement strand
GCCTGGGTGTTCGTCACCGGGGAGTGATCGCGGGCCGGCCCGCCGAAGCTACCGGTGGGCGGCCTCCGAGCCAAAGGTTTGACCGTCCTCAGGGGCGTGGATACGATCCGGCAAAACTCAGCGCCGGGCCGTTTCGCGAGCCCGAGCGGACGGATCAGGAAGAGGGATTCAGATGGCATCAGCCCAGACAGGCAAGCGCTACTTCGTGCCCGGCGGGGTCGCCGAGTTCATCGTGACGAAAGGTGGCAGCGGCGAGCTGCGGTGCGCTGAAGCTCCGCTCCAGATGAGGGGAGGGGAGGAGTCCGGCGCGACGGTGGACACGAACGGCATGGATGCGGTGGCACTCGGTAAGCGGTACCGGGACGAGGAGACCGGGATCGAAGTGCTGGTCGTGAAGGCCGGTCCCTGCGCACTCAACGTCGACGGCCGCGACATGGCCCTCATGCAGCCAAAGGTGCTTCCCTCCGCCGACTGACTCCCGGCGCCAGAGAACACCCCCGAAGGGGCCGGGCCGTTGCCCGGCCTTTCGCTTGGAGAATAGCTGTTGTCGTATCTGGCAGCCGTCGAACAGAGAATCGTGGACGCGATCCGGTCAGGTGCCTTCGCCGGGCTCGATGGCGAGGGGCGGCCCCTGGATCTCACGCGTGACGCGCTCTCCGGGAAAGCCTGGCTCGGTCATCACCTGCTCGAGAACGAGCGCCTGCTCCCGGCTTGGCTTCAGCTCGGCAAAGAGATCGAGGACGGGCTCGCCGAGATCCACCGGCTCGCGGACGACCACGAATCTCTGGTGTCCCAGTTCGCAGCCTCCGGTTCGCCGGCGATCCGCTCGCGGGTCGCCGGTCTGCGCCGGCGCATAGAGCTCCTGGCAAGGGAGATCAGGGGGCGCCAGGACCAATTCAATATCGACGCGCCGGGGCCGCTCTCTGAACGCCCCGGCCTCTGGGTCGAGCACCTTCTCGAGCGTCTGGATTCGCGTCTGCCTCCCGACGGCGGAGGGTCCGACGCTTCCCGCTAGACGCCGCCTTTGATAGGGTCCCTTCAGGCCCGGGCGGCCTGCGTCGCTCCACTCGGGGTCGGAAGGCGGGTGAGTTCACCCCTTTGGCCGAAGTCATAGTTGGTGACAATGAGCCTTTCGAAGTAGCCCTCAAGCGCTTCAACAAGCGCGTTCAGCAGGACGGTATCCTCTCAGAGGCGCGCCGTCGTCAGCACTACGAAAAGCCCAGCGTCAAGCGGAAGAAGAAGGAAGCTGCACGGCTCCGGAAGCTGAGGAAGAAGCAGCTCAGGAGCGAAGCGCGGGCGGCAGCGAGGCGCTGACCCCAGAGCCGCCGACGCAGGAATCAGGCCCGCCGGCGGGCCTGATTCGTTCTTTCCAGGAGGTTCCGATGAGCGCTCTCAGCGACTCCGTTCAGACCGATCTCGCGACGGCGATGCGCGCCCGTGACGAGGTTCGAAAGGCCACCCTGCGGCTGCTCATCGCGGCTCTCAAGAACGCAGAGATCGAGGCCCGGGAGCCGCTCGACGATGAACGCGTGCTGGCGGTCATTCAGAAACAGGCCAAGCAACGCAAGGAGAGCATTGCCGAGTACGAGAAGGCCGGCCGGGAAGACCTCGTCGGCCGCGAGTCGGCCGAGCTGGAGGTCCTCGAGGAGTACCTCCCGGCCGGGGCTACCGAGGAGGAGATCGCGGCTGCGGCGAAGCGAGTGATCGCCGAGACGGGGGCGGAGGGACCACGTGCCATCGGCAAGGTAATGCCGGTGTTGATGAAGGAATTCGCAGGCCGGGCGGATGGCCGGGAGGTCAACAAGGTCGTGCGGGAGCTCCTCGGTGCCTGAGAGGCCCGGGGGCTCTGATATCATCCTCTGATGATCCGCCCCGCCTCTCCAGCCGTGCGGGGACCGGTCGCAGCCGTATTCGGACTGCTGGTTGCAGCCGCCGTTATCCCCGCTCTCGTTCCCCTGTTGCCCGGCGGAAGGCTGCTTCGCACGGGGGACATCGCACCGCGTACTCTCGTTGCGCAACGCGACGCGGAATTCAAGAACGGAGCTCTGACTGAGGCGGCCAGGGAGAATGCTGCTACCGCCGTCGAGCCCGCCTATTTGGACGCCGATGCTGCTGTGCTGACGCAGCAGGAAGCGGCGCTTGACACGCTCATAGAAGATGTCCGCGTTATTAGAGGGCAAGGATTAACCGCTTCCGAGCAGCTGCAGGCAATAGAGGATCTTCCGTCCGCCCGCGCCGTGGCGGCTGGTGGCCGGGCCGGGTTCATATTCCTCGATGCACCTACCTATGACTCAGTAGCGGTCGCCGCGAGAACTGCCCTCGCCGCCATCCTCGAAGACGGAGTGCGTGACGGCACAGAGACCGAGTCCACTCAGTCCTATATGGACGAGCACGGTGATGCAGTAGCAGGGTCGCAGGCTCTGTCCGTGCTCGAGGATCTGCTCGGGGCCTTCGTCGTCGCGAACGTGAAAATCGATGAAGCTGAGACGGACCGACTTCGCGAGGAAGCCCGGAACCGCGTCCCGCCCGTCATCGTGGTTCTGACGGCGGGACAGGTTGTGGTCAACGAGGGCGATACGCTCGATGCGGAAACCATCGAAGCGCTCCGCGCGACCGGGATCGTCAACGAGGGATTCGATTACGGTCAGGCGGTGGCCGGCATCCTGGCGGGAGTCGCGTTCGGACTGGTGATGGGATTCGCAGTCTGGGCCATCCAACCCTTTCCCGCGCCGGCGGCGAGGCGCCTCTTGCTCGCTGGTGGCTCTGCCGCCGCGGTCGTCCTCGCCGGACGGTTCGTCCTCCCTCTCTTGGTTCCCGACACCGACGGTCACTTCCTCGCCTACGCGATGCCGGTCGCAATAGCCGCGATGCTCGCGGCCTCGGTCGGCAATTTCGCGATCGGTGGAGTGGTCGCTTTCGCCGTGTCGATCATTCTCGTATTTGCGGTGGCGACCCTGACAGCCCTGCCGGGAGCAGCATTCGGGGACACCACAGAAGCGTTGCGGCTGACTGCCGCATACAGCGCGGCCGGTGTGGCAGGCGCCGCCTGTATGGCCAGTGCGGAGCGCATGCGCCGCGTGGCATTCGCGGCGGCGACGATCACGGGGGCCACTGCAGTGGTGCTGATGCTGTTCTGGTTGACGTCGGTGCCGCGGGACAATGAGGAACTCGGATGGATCGCGCTGATGTCGGCGATCAGCGGGCTGGCCTCGAGTGTGTCCGGAACCGGGCTCTTCGTGCTCCTTGCGCTCGTGCTCGGAATCCCCACGCGACTGCAGCTCTTCGAACTTGCCCAGGCCGACCATCCGCTCATGCGACGCCTCCAGGACGAGGCCCCGGGAACGTACCATCACAGCCTCATGGTGGGCACCCTTGCCGAGCGAGCGGCCGCCAAGATCGGCGCGGACACACTCCTTGCCCGCGTCGGCGCCTACTACCACGACATCGGAAAGCTGAAGAAGCCCGACCACTTCATCGAGAACATGCTCGACCCGGCCGAGACGCCCCACAAGCAGCTCTCCCCCGCCGAGAGTGCCGACGTCATTCGTGCGCACGTCACGGCCGGGATCGAGCTCGCCCGGCGCGCGCGCCTCCCCGCGGCGGTGCGGAGCTTCATCCCCGAGCATCATGGCACGCGCCTCGTCACCTACTTCTACCGTCAGGCGGCACAGGATGGCGGGACGCCTGACCCCGCACAGTTTCGCTACCCCGGGCCGAGGCCCGCGACCCGAGAGTCGGCCATCGTGATGCTGGCCGACTCGTGTGAAGCAGTTGTGCGCGCATCGGACGACCATACCCCGGAAAGCATGGACGAAATCGTGGAGAGCGTGGTTGCAGAACGCCTCAGCGAGGGGCAGTTCAACGACTGCGAGATCACGCTCAAAGAGCTGCAAGTGATCGGGCAGACATTCAAGAGCACTCTCCGAGCCGTCTACCATCCGCGGATCCCGTACCCTCAGCCTGCCCCAGAGGAACTGGCGGCCATCGCGGGGGGCGAGCCGAGTCCTACCGCTACCGACTCAGGCCCGACGACAACTGGCTCGAGCTCCCAACGCTGATAGACTCCGGGCTGTGAGATTCGCGGTCGTCCGCTTCCCCGGTACCTGGAGTGACCGTGATTGCGTGCGGGTTCTCCGGGACGTGCTGGGACACCCCACCGAGATCGTCTGGCATCGCGAGAGCGACCTCTCCTCGTTCGATGCCGTCGTGTTGCCGGGCGGATTCTCATATGGAGACTACCTGCGCTGCGGCTCAATCGCCCGGTTCTCCCCGGTGATGTCCGAGGTGATGCGGCTCGCCAATTCGGGAGTCCCGATAATCGGGATCTGCAATGGGTTTCAGATCCTCTGCGAGAGCGGGCTCCTCCCCGGTGCTCTCATGCGGAACAGCAGCCTCCAGTTCCGGTGCGAATGGACTCATCTCGAGTGCCGGTCCGAGGGCTCCCCCTGGTTGAAGCAGGTAGGGAAGGGCTCGGTCCTTCACATACCGATCAGCCACGGCGAGGGGAGCTACTTCGCCGACCCGGCGACGATGGAGATGCTCGTCGCGAAAGACCGGATCGCCTTCAGATACTGCGAGCCCGACGGTCGCGTAACGGCCTCGGCAAACCCGAACGGCAGCGTCGGTAATGTTGCCGGGATACTCAATGAACGGGGAAACGTGCTCGGGATGATGCCGCACCCGGAGCGGGCGGGGGAGCCGATCGTTGGGGGTGAGGACGGAAACCGATTGTGGGCCTCGCTCGTCGAAACGTTGGGAGGTTGAAAGGGAGCGGACCGGTGGGCCCAACCGATACCGGCCGCTTCACGGCTGCGGTTGGCCGACGGTCGCGAGTAGACATAACGGATTGGGAATGGCGGCGATATCGCTCTACACTGCATGCGAGGTGGGACAAAGACGGCGGAGGAGGCTTCCGTGGAGTCCCAGGCATCCAACTATCCAGCAACGTTCGAGGCGGATGGTCCGTCTCCTCAGAGCCGCCTTTCGGTCTTCTTCCGGCTCATCCTTCTGATTCCCCATGCCATCGCCGTGGCTGTTATCATGCTGCTGGCCGAGATCCTGCTCCTTCTCGCCTGGTTCGCGATTCTCTTCACCGGGCGATTCCCGGCCGGCTTCTCCGGTTTCATGACGGGTGCCCTCCGTTGGCAGGCCAGAGCAAACGGGTACGCATGGCTGCTGACTGATGCCTATCCCCCGTTCTCGCTCGGGGATGAGGAGCAGTACCCGGTCCG
>CAZHMF010000007.1:13235-44936 GCA_964533605.1 uncultured Anaerolineaceae bacterium | reverse complement strand
CACGGACGAGTGGCGAGCGTGCGGCGGCTGCGCGGCGGCGCTCGTGTATCCCGGACTCCATGGAGCGGGAGCCGCAGCGGGTCGGGGACTCCGGGTAGTCCTCCCAGCCGATCGGCGGCTCCGGCCTGCCGGTGAGCCGGGCCAGACTCGCAACGGTCGCGCGGAAGTCATCGCGCCCGAAGCCCTGGAACCGCCGGAGCTGCCGTCCCTCCGAGTCGGCAAGGATGACCGTGGGGACGGTTTCGATCTCATACTCGAAGGAAACGCCGAGTTCCGAATCGTCGAGCATCGGGCCGGGGAGGTTGAAGTCGTCCACGAGGACCTGGTTGCCCGCGGCCTCCTGGCCGATCGTCCAGACGTCCATGGCGGCGCCGAAGGCCTCTTGCATCTCACGGATGATGGGCATGGAGAGGCGGCAGGTAGGGCAATCCTCCTTGACGAAGGCGAGGAGGCCCGGCCGGCCAGAGGGGAATGAGTGCTCGCTGTTGCCGTCGCTGAGCTGGAATCGGGGAAGTGTCTTATCCGCCATAGCGGCCAGTCTAAACGAGTGTGGCGCAGGCGACCTCGAGCAGCCGGCCTGCGCAGAGCCCGCGTCGGGGCCGTCCGGCCTACCCTTCGCCGGACGCTGAGCGTCGTTACCACCAACTGGCCCGGGCTCCGCCGCCGGCATCGAGAGGCAATCAAAGCCGCGACCCTGAGACCCGACCGGAGGAACAGTTGCGAGCCAGATCGGCTTAGCACTCTTGACACAAGAGTGCTAAGAGGGCCTACGATCGGGCCGAACCCATTGCGCCCGCGGCCGGCCCCGACCCCGGGTGCGTTCGGAGCCGCTCGGTGCCAACCTACGAATACGCCTGTCCCAGCTGCAAGAAGTCGTACGAGACCCGCGAGGGATTCGATGCGCCCACCACCCACACCTGCCGGCGCTGCGGCAAGGGCACGGCTAAGCGCGTCCTCCACGCTCCGCGGGTCGTGTTCAAGGGCAACGGGTTCTATTCGACCGACAGCCGGAGCACATCAACGGCCCATCTCGACGAAGCGGAGCCCTCGAAGAACGGGGCAAAGCCCGACGGAGAGAAGGCAGAGTCCAAGCCAGAACCGAAATCCGAATCGGAGTCCGGTACCCGGTCCGAGAGCAAGCCGGGCAAGGCAGCGGAAGCGTCGAACGCGGGTTGAGGCCCGTTCGGTGAGGGCGGTCATCCAGCGCGTCACCCGGGCAGAGGTCCGCGTTGAGGGCGCCACGACCGGCTCCATCGCAGGCGGCCTCCTGGTTCTCCTCGCCATCGGACCGGACGATGACGAAGAGCTGGCGTGTTCGTTGGCCACCAAGATCGCCGGCCTTCGAATCTTCCGCGACTCCGACGGGAGAATGAACGTTTCCCTCGAGGAAGCAGGCGGGGCGGTCCTCTGCGTGAGCCAGTTCACACTCTACGGCGATGTTCGCCGCGGCCGGCGGCCTTCGTACACCGGAGCTGCCGGCCCCGAACTCGGAGAGCACCTTTATGAAGTCTTCTGCGAGGAGATAGAGAAGCTCGGATTCCGCTGCGAACGAGGGCACTTCGGCGCCCGCATGGAGGTCGAGCTCGTCAACGATGGGCCGGTCACCATCTGGCTGGACTCGGAGGAGCTCCGGCGCCCCAGGCACTGAAGGCTGGCCGCCAGCCGCCGCCTGCTTCAAGCTACCTCCATGCGAATGAGCAAGATGCTGCAAAAGACCCTCCGCGAAGCGCCGGCGGAGGCGGAGCTTCCCTCCCACCGGCTCCTCCTCCGCGCCGGCCTCATCCAGCCTCTCGCGGCCGGTCTCTACTGCTTCACACCCCTCGGGTGGCGCGTCTTCCGGAAACTCGAAAACATCATCCGTGAGGAGATGGACCGGAGCGGCGCCCAGGAAGTCCATCTGCCCGCACTCCATCCGCTGGAGCTCTGGGAGCAGAGCGGCCGCGACCGGGCAATGGGCCAAACGCTCTTCCGGTTGGTGGACCGGCGGGAACGCTCCTTCGCGCTGGGCCCCACCCATGAGGAGGTGGTCTCGGTTCTCGCCTCCCGGACACTCCAGAGCTACCGCGATCTCCCCGTGACGCTCTACCAGATCCAGACCAAGTTCCGGGACGAGACCCGGCCCCGCGGCGGGCTGGTCCGGTTGCGGGAGTTCACGATGAAGGATGCCTACAGCTTCGACCGCTCATGGGAGGAGCTCGACAGCTCCTACCAGGCCGCCTTTGACGCTTACGTGCGCATCTTCGAGCGGGCCGGGGTGCCGGTGATCCCCGTCGCCGCGGACTCGGGCGCCATCGGCGGGAAGGACAGCCAGGAGTTCATCTTCCTCACCGAGGGCGGCGAGGACGAAGTGCTGATGTGCCCCTCGTGCGGCTACGCGGCGAACGCCGAGAAGGCGGAGTTTCGAAGAACCGGTCCGGTGGCCGGGGCGCCGCTGCCCGTCGAGAAGGTCTCCACGCCAGGGAAGACAACGATCGACGATCTGGTCGGCTTCCTCGGAATCCAGGCGAAGCAAACCGCGAAGGCAGTCTTCTACCGGGCGGACGGGCAGCCGGTGTTCGTCGTGATCCGCGGAGACCTCGATGTCAACGAGGTCAAGCTCAAGAATGCGCTCGCTGCCAATGAGCTCGACCCGCTGGACGAGTACGCGGTTCAGGCCGCAGGGCTGGTCGCCGGATCCGCTTCGGCCGTCGGGCTGACCGGGATGAAGATAGTCGCGGACCCGAGCGCGGTGGAGGCCCCGAACCTCGTCGCCGGCGCGAACGAGCCCGACGCCCACCTCCGCAACGTCAACTACGGCCGCGACTGGGAGGCAGATCTCGTGGCGGAGATCGCGCTCGCGCGTCCGGGCGATGCCTGCGCTACCTGCGGAAAGACGCTCGAGTCCCGCCGGGGAATGGAGATGGGACACGTCTTCAAGCTCGGCACGATGTACAGCGAAGCGCTGGGCGTGGAGTTCCTGGACGAAGAGGGGGTCCGGAAGCCCGCCGTCATGGGCTGCTACGGAATCGGCGTGGAGCGCATGCTGGCGGCGGTGATCGAGGCCAATCACGACGGCGACGGCATCATCTGGCCGGCCGAGGTCACTCCTTACGACGCGCACCTGATCCTGCTGAACTCGGACGACCCGGAGGTGGGCGCCACCTTCGCAGCTCTCGAAGGCGAGTTGCAGGAGGCGGGCCTGTCGCTACTCGTCGACGATCGCGACGAGTCTCCCGGCGTGAAGTTCAAGGACGCCGATCTGATCGGTATCCCGGTGCGTCTCACGGTCTCGGCCCGGGCGCTCAAGAGGGGAGGCGTGGAGATTCGCCCTCGCCGAACCGGCGAGCTGGAGATCGTGCCTGCGTCGGCTGCCCCGGGCCGGGTCAGAGAGCTCCTTTAGGGGGCACCTCGGCGGTTCCCTGTCTGGCCGTTCGGGAGCCGAGACGCTCGGCCGGCGCCCACCCTGGAGCCGCGCGAGCCGGGCACCTGGACCCCTGATCGGGCACTACCTGGCGGCCCCGAAGGGCCCCCGGCGGGTTGTCCCGGGGCAGGCAATCTCCGTTAGCACATAGGCCGTGACGCAGGTAAACTGTTGAGGTGTCCTAGCCGTAGAGGAGCGGTGCTCCCCCCGGGGCGGACATCTCGGGCACAGAATGACCACAGAGACACCGGCAGACCGGTATACAGCTGAGAATATCCAGGTCTTGGAGGGCCTTGAAGCCGTCCGGCGGCGCCCCGGTATGTACATCGGGACGACCGACATGTCGGGCCTCCACCACCTCATCAAGGAACTCGTCGACAACGCCGTCGACGAGGCGATGGCCGGCTACTGTGACCGCATCGAGGTCATCATCCGCGCGGACGGTTGGTGCACCGTCACGGACAACGGCCGGGGAATCCCCGTCGGGATCCAGAAGCAGACCGGCCTGACGGCTGTCGAGACGGTGATGACGGTCCTTCACGCCGGCGGCAAGTTCGGCGGCGGGGGCTACAAGGTCTCCGGCGGCCTTCACGGCGTCGGTGCGAGCGTTGTCAACGCGCTTTCGACCGACATGTGGGTCGAAGTCGTCCCCGACCCCGCCGCTCAGGGGGCCAAACACAAAGGCCGGATCTACCGCCAGAACTACAGGCAAGGCGTCCCCCAGGGAAAGCTCGCCGCCTCGTCGGCCAACGGCCGCGGTCACGGCACAACGATCAGCTTCCTCCCGGACCCGGACGTCTTCGATAGCACCTCGTTCGACTTCCGGATCGAATCCGAGCGCCTCCGCCAGTATGCCTACCTCACCAAGGGCGTCTGGTTTCACCTCCGCGACGAGCGCGACGGCCAGGAGACCAACTACTACTTCGAAGGCGGGATCAAGAGCTTTGTCCGCCACGTGAATGCGGACCGAACCGTCATCAATCACGATCCGATCTACGTCGACCGCGAACTCGATGGGACGATCGTGGAGATCGCGATCCAGTACAACGAGTCCTACAACGAACTCGTCTACACGTTCGCGAACTCCATCAACACTCAGGACGGCGGCGCCCACCTGACCGGCTTCCGCACCGCCCTGACGCGAGTCCTGAACGACTACGCACGACGTCAGAAGCTGCTCAAGGACAATGATCCCAATCTGTCGGGCGACGACGTCCGGGAAGGCCTCGTCGCCGTCGTCTCGGTCAAGCTCCAGGACCCTCAGTTCGAAGGACAGACGAAGGCCAAGCTCGGCAATGCCGAGGTGGCCGGCCAGGTCCAAACGGCGTTGTCTGAGACGTTGAATCAGTACCTCGAGGAGAACCCCTCCGAGGCACGAAAGATCATCGATAAGTGTCTCACCACGAGCCGCGCTCGCGAAGCCGCCCGCAAGGCGCGCGAACTCGTGCACCGGAAGAGCGCGCTCGAGAGCGGTTCCCTGCCCGGCAAGCTCGCTGACTGCACGACCAGGGATCCTGAGTCGGCCGAGCTCTTCATCGTCGAAGGCGACAGCGCCGGGGGCTCGGCCAAGCAGGGTCGGGACCGTCAGTTCCAGGCCATCCTCCCGCTCTTCGGTAAGATCCTGAACGTCGAGAAGGCCCGCCCCGACAAGATGCTGAGCCACGAGGCGATCCGGCTCATCATCTCAGCGCTCGGGACCGGCATCCGCGAATCCTTCGACATGGCGAAGCTCCGCTACCACAAGGTCATCATCATGACCGATGCCGATGTCGACGGCGCCCACATCCGAACGCTCCTCCTCACGTTCTTCTTCCGCAACATGCCTGAACTCATCAACGGCTCGCATCTCTTCATCGCCCAGCCGCCCCTTTACCGTGTGGCACAGGGCCGGAACGCGACCTACCTCTACAGCGACGAGGAGCTCGAGTCGTTCACGAAGGGTAAGCGGAACGTTCACGTCCAGCGCTTCAAGGGTCTCGGCGAGATGAACGCCGAGCAGCTCTGGGAGACGACGATGAAGCCCGACGCCCGCACCCTCCTCCGTGTCGACGTCCACGATGCCGCCGCCGCGGACATCATCTTCTCGGAGCTCATGGGAGACGAAGTAATCCACCGCCGCAGGTTCATTCAGGCGCACGCGAAACAGGTGAAGAACCTCGACGTGTAGGGCGAGTTCCCGGTTCCGGCACCTTACTCCCACCCGTTAGACTCATCTCATGCCTGAGCAGTACGTTGCCTCCGACAAGAACAGCGGCCTCGAGGTCGCCGTCACCGGGGCGTTTCCTCCGCATCCCGAAGACAGGGTTCGGATCGCGCGGACGACACAGCTCTTCACGCGCCTTATGTCGACAATTCTGTCGACTGAAAACGAAACCGACCGCCGGGAGCGATTCCAGGCCATCGAGACCCAGCTGGAACTCGCCGACGCGCTGATCCGCGAGGACCTGCCCGAGGTCCAGCGCCTCGTGAGGGCAACCATGGAGCGCATGGGGATCACCCGCGAGCAGCTCGACGAGCTGGCGCGCCGCGTCGTCCAGGAGCTCGGGAGCGAAGACCTGCCACCGGACTGGCTATCGAATCTCGGGGGACCGGAGCCGCCGGAGGATTCCTAACCTCGCTCGAAGACGAACAGCCCGTGGCCGAGTTCGTGCATCGAGTAGGCACGAACCAGGTCGGCCACCTGATCCAGCTGCGCAAGATACGACCGCTTCCCGTAGCGCGGTTCGTAGTACGAGCGGCGGCCGACCATCTGGGCCTCCGCCCGCTGCCAGATCTGGAGCGCCTCACCGGACACGGACCGGTGGGCCCTGAGCCGCCACCCGAACTCGGCCCACTCCTCGACGAACGCTTCAGCTCCCCCCCGCCCGTCCTCCGGAGTCTCGGTGCAGAGCACGAGCTCCGCCCGGTCGGCCGCGACCCTGCTGAACTCGTGGGGCACGGCCCCCGCGTCCAGACACCAGATCGCCCCGAACGTAAGGTCTGGGAACGGCAGCCTCTGGTTCGGGGCCGCGACCCAGTCGACGTTCGAACCGCGGGGCATTCCGCGACCATAGGCCAGGAATTCGGGATTCGCATCTGTGGCGATGACTTTTGCGCTGTGCCCGCCGAGGAGCCGTGCCGTGGCGCCCACGAACGCCCCCGCGTCGAGGACATGCGCGGACGGCGCCCCGGCATGCTCGAGCAGCCAGTGCGTCACCTCTTCGCCTCCGACATGGCAGTGCTCCCCGAGGAAGTCAATCCACCACGCTCCGTAGAGTTCCCCGAGCTTCTCGACCTCACCTGCCATCTGCCAGCTCCGGTTCCGATTGACCCATCCGCCTCATCTTGCTTCACTCTGGGACAGAGGCAAGGACGGAGCCGAGTAACCGCCCGCACGGCGCACAGCGAGCCCCGACCGGTGAGAGGGGGCGCGGACCGCGGGCAGAGAAGATCTCTCCCGAGCTTCCGGCCGAAAGCGGCAGGCCGCGAGTAGACCCGGACGGAAGGCGACCGTTATCAGCGCCGGGGGCGTGTCGGCGCCCCGCTGAGGGCCCGTTTTGCGGGAACCGGGGTGGTAACGCGGGCAGGCGCGCCCGTCCCCGGAGCGAGGCGGGCCGGAATCCTCCTCGTACCGCGCACGATCCGAGCAGCCACGCGGGCCGGCGGAGCCGGACCCCGGGGGAGGTCGCGATGTTCCGGGAAGTGGATCCGAAGGTACGCTTTCCCAAACTCGAGTCGGAGATCCTCGAATTCTGGGAGGCTCACGACGTCTTCAAACGAAGCGTCAGCGAGAGGCCGGAGAACAAGCTCTTCATCTTCTACGACGGCCCCCCTACGGCGAACGCGCTGCCCGGGATCCACCACGTCCTGGCCCGCGTCTTCAAAGACCTCTTCCCTCGCTACAAGACGATGCAGGGCTACCGCGTGCCGCGGCGGGCAGGCTGGGACACGCACGGCCTCCCGGTCGAGCTCGAGATCGAAAAGGAGCTGGGACTGAACTCGAAGCCCGAGATCGAGGCCTATGGCATCGCCGCCTTCAACGAGAAGTGCAAGGCATCAGTGTCCCGCTACGTCGGCGAGTGGGAGCGGCTCAGCGACCGGATCGCGTTCTGGGCCGACATGGAGACACCGTACGTTACCTGGCACAACGAATACATCGAGACCGGCTGGTGGATCTTCAAGCAGCTCTTCGATCGCGGACTCGTCTACCAGGACTACCGGAGCACACCCCATTGTCCCCGCTGTGAGACGAGCCTCAGCGACCATGAGGTGGCACAGGGCTACGAGGAGAATGTCCCCGACCCCAGCATCTTCATCAAGTTCCGGCTCGACGGGAGCGGCAACACTCCGCTTCCCACCGACCTCAAGGGCGCGTTCGTCCTCGCCTGGACCACTACGCCCTGGACCCTTCCCGGAAACGTCGCTCTTGCCGTGCATCCGGAGGCCGACTACGGCATCTACGAGCATGAGGGCGAACGGCTGCTGCTGGCGGCAGCGCTCGCGGACGCCGTCCTCGAGGAGCCAGGAGAAGCGCTCGTCCGGTTCCGGGGAGACGATCTCGTCGGGCTCGGCTTCGAGGCGCTCTACCTCCCCGAGGAGCACGGTACCGAGGTGCTCCGCTTCGGGCCCGATGGCCGCATCGGCCCGCTGCCCGAGGGCCGGAGCACGGCCGGTCTGCGCGTCATCATCGCCGCAGACTACGTCTCACTCGAGGACGGCACCGGCGTGGTTCATACCGCTCCTGCGTTTGGCGCCGAGGACTTCGAGGAGGGCAAACGCAACCGGCTCCTCTTCGCGCAACCGCTGGACCTTCAGGGGATCATGGCAGCAGGCATGCCCGGCGCCGGAAAGTTCGCCAAAGACGCGGACGCAGACGTCATGGCCGACCTCCGAGAGCGGGGGCTCCTCTTCCGAAGCGGCACCATCCACCACACTTACCCGTTCTGCTGGCGCTGCGGCGCACCCCTCCTCTACTACGCCAAGCCGAGCTGGTACCTTCGCACGACCGCCCTCCAGGACAGCCTCCTGGCCGGAAACGCCCGCATCAACTGGTACCCCTCCCACATCCGGGAGGGCCGCTACGGGAACTGGCTCAACAACAACGTCGACTGGGCGGTGAGCCGCGAGCGCTATTGGGGGACGCCGCTACCACTCTGGCGCTGTGACGATTGCGGCGAGGTCCAGTGTGTCGGATCCCGGGCCGAGCTCGCGGAACGAGCCGTCGACCCGGCCGCCGCGGAGGGCCTCAGCGATCTGCACCGCCCGTTTATCGATGCCATTCGCCTCCGCTGCCCGCAGTGCAACGGCGAGTCAAGTCGCGTCCCCGAGGTAGCCGACGCCTGGTTCGACAGCGGGGCAATGCCCTACGGGCAGTGGCACTACCCCTTCGAGAACAAAGACGAGTTCGAGCGCAGTTTCCCCGCCGACTTCATCTGCGAGGGCGTCGACCAGACGCGCGGCTGGTTCTACACGCTCCATGCCGAAGCAGCTCTGCTAAACGACGCGGAGGCGGTGCCGTCATCGATCAGTTTCAAGAACGTGATCTGCCACGGTCACATCCAGGACGAGGCCGGCCAGAAGATGTCGAAGAGCCGCGGCAACGTCGTTGACCCGTGGACGGTGCTCGACCGCTTCGGTGCTGACGCCGTTCGTTGGTACATGTGCTCGGCCGGCTTCGCGCGCAACTCCGGTCGCTTCGGCATGTCGCTGGTGGAGGAGGGATTGAGGCGATTCCAGCTGACGCTCTGGAACACCTACAGCTTCTTCGTCAGCTACGCGAACATAGACGGCGTCGACCCCCGCACGCCGCCTTCCGCAGCGGTTCCCGAGATCGACCGCTGGCTCCTGAGCGAAGTCAACACGCTGGTGGAGAAGGTGACCGCGGAACTCGAGGGCTTCGATCCGACCGATGCATCGCGAGCGATCGACGCCTTCGTAGACGACCTCAGCAATTGGTACGTACGGCGCAATCGCCGCCGGTTCTGGCGCGGTGTCGCGGAATCGGACGACGACAAGCAGAGTGCCTACCACACGCTCTACACCGCCCTGACGACGCTCGCGCGCCTGCTGGCGCCGTTCACCCCGTTCCTCGCCGAGGAGCTGTGGCAGAACCTGGTGCGCTCGCTCGACGACGGTGCGCCCGAGAGCGTGCATCTGGCGACCTGGCCGGCTGCCGACAAAGAGGCCATCAATGTCCAGCTGAACGAGGACACGGATCTCGTGAAGCGTGTTTGCTCACTCGGGCGATCGGCCCGCGCCGGTGCGCAGATCAAGGTCAGACAGCCGCTCGAGGAGGTCCGCATCAGCGTTCGGGGAGGCGAAAAAGTACGGGACACGATCCTCCGACACGAGGGGCTGATCGTTGAAGAGCTGAACGTGCGCCGGCTCAGCGTCATCGAGGACGAAGACGAGATCATGACGCTCACCGTTCGGCCCAACCTGCCGGTTCTCGGCCCGCGGCTCGGCTCGAAAATCGGCGCCGTCCGCGTAGCCCTGGAGGGCCTCGACCCCGACGCGCTCGCGACGCTCCGGCGCGGCGGAACGATCACCGTCGAAGGGGAGGAGTTGGGGCCCGACGACGTCTTCCTGGACGAGCAGGCAAAGGACGGATACTCGGTGGCGAGCGACGGGGCCCGCACCGTCGCCGTGGCTACCACCATCACTTCAGAGCTCGCAGACGAAGGGCTTGCGCGGGAGCTCGTCCGCCGCATCCAGGACCTGCGGAGGGCGGCCGGCTTCGAGCTGGCGGACCGGATCGAGACCTGGATCGAAGGGGGCCCGGAGATCGCAAGAGTCGCATCTGCCGAGGCGAGCTATATCAGGGCCGAAACTCTCAGCACATCCCTGGAAGCGGGGCCCCTCCCCGCAGATGTGACGTCGGCTGAGCACCGCGTGGACGGCACGACGATCGCTATCGGCGTGCGGCGCGCCACACGGGGCTGACAAACCGGGGCCGGCGTCGGACGCCCGGCGGTCAATGCGGTCACCGGCCCGATTCGTCGGCGACCGGAGCTCGCAGTCAGCGAGTCGCGTCGGTGGCGATGAGAGGGAGCAGATTTCGCTGGAGAGATGGTCCGCTGATGAGTGAGAGGTCGGCTCGAGCCCAGCCGCTCGAAAACGTAACGGGCGGGGAAACCAGCAACCCTACCTCAGGCAGGTAGAGCGTGATCGGGTCGCCATCTGCTCCACAACCGGGGAGTTCATTGGCCCGGCTCCCGCCGGCGGCCACCGTAAGGACGTAGACGGTCAACCCCCCATCGACCGGTTCGCTGTCAGGGTTGAGGAAGGTCGTCGTCGCACCGCAGACGCGCCCGTTGACGATCGCAACCAGCGGCTGTCCTTGAGGCTGCAGGTTCACGCCGTCGACGAGCACGGATCCGTAGAGCCGGAGCTCGCTGGGCATCGGAGGGTCGCCGACGGCGGACACGCCTGCCGGCAACGCAGCGACGAAGACCGCCGCGGAGGCAATCCAGCGTAGACGGGCCCGGGTCACTGTCCTACTTCGTTCGAGCTACGAAGGGGGTGCGCACGTAGGGTTTGATCTCGGGCGCCGGACCGAGAACGACGTTGAACTCGACGCCCGCGTAACCGGGACCGATTTCCTCCCACGCGATCGTGGTCGTCCCAGGCCGGGCGACGCGATCGGAATCGGACTTGAACGTCAGTTTCACCCGGCGGCCGGCCTTCCCGCAGCCGGCAGTCTGACCGTCCTGGGCAACATCGACGACGTAGACGACCGTGTTCCCGTCCATGAGCGTCTGCCCGGTGCCGCATTTCGTGGTTCGGGCGCCGTCGGTCACATAGGCAGTGACCAGCGAGCCTTCCGATGCCCCTGTGGCGGTGCCGTAGTAGGTGGTCGGCAGCGGGGGAGGGAAGCCCTGCGCAACGGCCGTTGAGGCGGAGGTGCGGAATCCAACGAGCACCAGAGGAGCGATGACCGCCAGGAGGGCGGCGACGAACGTGATACGAAGTGCCATGGGCTCCACTCAGTTCGGGATTGAGACAACGGTAGGTGGGGGCCCGACTCAGGGCAAGGCAACGGGAGCTGCTCTGGTGTCCCTCGCGAAACGTTTACGGCCGTTTTACGGCCCGTCCGAATTGCCGCCGCGGCAGGGGGGCGCAACAAACGAAGGCATGGGTCGATGGCCGCTAAGGGACTATTTCGTACACTAACCTTAGCGATATAGAGGAAGCCTCTCAGTGACAACCATCGAACCCACTTCGAACCTCCGGCCCGTTGCGATCGAGGCCGAGATGCGGTCGAGCTATCTCGACTACGCGATGAGCGTAATCGTCTCCCGGGCCCTCCCCGACGCTCGGGACGGTCTCAAGCCCGTGCAGCGGCGGATCATCTGGGGCATGTGGGACGGCGGCGCCCGGGCAGGGGCAGGCTACCGCAAGGCGGCCCGGGTCGTCGGCGACGTCATGGGCCGCTACCACCCGCACGGCGACGGCCCCGTGTACGAAGCCATGGTCAGGATGGCGCAGCCGTTCTCGCTCCGCTACCCGCTCGTGGACGGGCAGGGGAACTTCGGAAGCGTTGACGGGGACCCGCCTGCGGCCCAGCGGTATACGGAAGCCCGGATGGCGTCGATCGCCGAAGAACTGGTCGCCGACATCGACCAGAACACCGTCGATTTCGTGCCCAATTATGACGGCAGCTACGACGAGCCGCTGCCGCTGCCGGCACGCATCCCGAACCTCCTTATCAACGGCTCGGCCGGGATCGCAGTCGGCATGGCGACGAATATCCCGCCGCATCATCTGGGCGAGGTCGGAGAGGCAATGAAGCTGCTCCTCGACAGTCCCGAGGCCACGCTCGACGAGCTCCTCGAGATCGTCAAAGGTCCCGACTTTCCGACGGCCGCCATCGCACTGGTGGGAAAGGAGAGCCGCGAGGTCAAAACGGCCTACGGCGAAGGTCACGGACGCGTGACCCTTCAGGCCCGGACTCAGATCGAGGAGACGAGCCGGGCCGGCGGAACGCAGATCGTCGTCACCGAGATCCCCTACCAGGTGAACAAGGCGAAACTCATCGAGCGCATTGCCACGCTCGTTCGCGACCGCAAGATCGAGGGAATCGCCGACCTTCGCGACGAGAGCGACCGCAATGGGATGCGCATCGTCATAGTGCTCAAGCGGGACGGCAACGCAGCCCAGGTTCGCAACCTGCTCTTCAAGCACACGCAGATGCGGTCGACGTTCTCGATCAACATGATGGCGATCGTCGACGGCGCTCCCCGGCGGCTGGGTCTCAAGAGGGCGCTGGAGATCCACATTGACCATCGCCGGGAGGTCATCAGACGGCGCAGCGAGTTCCAGCTGGAGCGAGCTCGCGAGCGAGCTCACATCCTCGAGGGCCTCCTCAAAGCCATCGAGCAGCTCGACCTCGTGATCGCCACGATCCGGGGGGCCGAGAGCGCGAGCGCGGCCCACGAGACCCTCCAGGGTTCCGGCGGGCTTCCCGAAGGAGCGCGACGGCTCCTGACGGCCGCCCAGCGACGCGCGGGGAACCCGTTCGAGTTCACGGAGGCCCAGGCGCGAGCGATCCTGGACATGCAGCTCCGCCGCCTGGCGGCCCTCGAGCGCCAGGCGCTCGAGGACGAGTACGCGGAGATCATCCAGAAGATCAGCTTTCTCGAGGACCTGCTCGCAAACCCGCGCAAGATCGACCAGCTGATCAAGGAAGATATCGACGACCTGATCTCCAAGTACGGGGACATGCGCCGTACCGAAATCGTCGAGGCGGATGCCGAGACGTTCTCGGAAGAGGACCTGATCGCGCATGAGGATTGTGTCGTCACGCTCAGCATTCGCAACTACGTGAAGCGAACGCGGCTCGAGGAGTACCGGTCGCAGCTGCGGGGAGGCCAGGGCAGCCGGGGCGCGACCATCCGCGACGAGGACGCCGTGATGAAGCTCATCGTCGGCGACACGCACGACAACCTTCTGTTCTTCACCGACCAGGGCCGTGTGTATCACCTCCGCGCCTTCGACATCCCGGACTCCAAGAAGCAGGCGAAAGGCGTCTTCATCACGAACCTGATCGAGATGACCCAGGGGGAACGGGTCACCGCGATCCTCCCCGTGAAGAGCTATGAGCGCGACTACATCCTTCTGGCCACCCGTCTCGGTGCCATCAAGAGGACCCTCCTGAAGAAGTTCGAGGAGGTCCGTCGCAATGGGAAGATCGCGATGCGGCTCGACGACGGCGACACTCTCGTTGCGGCCCGAATGGCGACGAACGAGACGAGCGTCATTCTCGTCTCCAGTGAGGGCCAGGCGATTCGTTTCAAGATCGCAGACCTCCGTGAGGCCAGCCGGACGAGCGGCGGCGTCCGCGGTATGCGCCTCCCGCGCGGCGGCTATGTGGTGGGCGTCGAGACCCCGGACGATGGCAGTGAGCTCTTGACCGTGACGGAGCGGGGCTTCGGAAAGCGGACCAACGTGATTGAGTACCCCCTGCAGGGCCGCGGCGGCCAGGGCGTCAAGACGCTCAACATCACGCCTCGCACAGGCAAGGTTGCGGCCTGCCGCACCGTGAACGAGAAGCAGGGCATCATGCTGGTCTCCGGCGACGGGATCGTCCTTCGTACCCGGGTGCGCACGATCAGCCGCCTCGGGCGGAACACGCAGGGCGTGACAATCATGCGGGTCGGCGAGGGCGACCGGGTCGTCAGTATCGCCGTCTTCGAGACGGAATAGCGCAAGAATCGCGGGGCGTTGACCCCCCAGTTGCAGGCACCGCCCGACGTCTTCTACTATTGTTGACAGGTTTACTCGACTTTATCTCACGGACCGGTGGATCGACGAACGATGCGCGTTTCAACAAGGAGCG
This sequence comes from uncultured Anaerolineaceae bacterium, assembly GCA_964533605.1. Taxonomy (GTDB): domain Bacteria; phylum Chloroflexota; class Dehalococcoidia; order Tepidiformales; family Tepidiformaceae; genus DASCML01. Next base: position 30,720 of record CAZHMF010000007.1, on the reverse strand, counting down.
ACTACGGCCTGCGTGCCCTCATCGAGCTCGCCCATCACTACGGGCAGGGGCCGCATCAGTCGTCGGAGATCGCCCTCCAACGGCACATCCCCGGCCAGTACCTCGATCAGCTGCTGACGATTCTCCGGAAGGCCGGCTTCGTCCGGTCGGTGCGGGGCCCGGGTGGCGGGCACGAGCTCATTCGCAAGCCGGACGAGATCCGGGTCAGGGAGGTTATCGAGGCTTTCGAGGGCAGCCTGTCGCCTGTGAGCTGGCTCGATGAACCGCCCGACCGGACCGACCATCCCCACGCCTGTGGCCAGCGTGAGATCTGGGAGCGGGTGCGGGCCGCGACAATTGAGATCCTCGATTCCTACACCATCGCCGACCTGCTCGACCGTGAGCCCCGCGCAACTGCCGGACGGTACCAGATTTGAGCACGGGAGGCCGGGGAACGATGGTGGTTAACTCGATCACCGAGCTAATCGGCGATACTCCGCTGATCCGGCTGAGGCCGGACGGCGAGAACGCCGCGGCTGTGCTCGGGAAGCTCGAGAACCTGAACCCCGGCGGCAGCGTCAAGGACCGAATCGCTCTGTCGATGATCGAGGAGGCGGAGAGATCCGGGCGGCTCGAGGCGGGCTCCACCATCATCGAGCCCACCTCCGGAAACACGGGAATCGGATTGGCGCTGGTCGCGGCAACGAAGGGCTACCGGCTCGTCCTGACGATGCCCGAGGACATGTCCATCGAACGCCGTCAGCTCTTCGAGCGCTACGGCGCGGAGCTCGTGCTCACCCCGGCGATCGAGGGCATGACCGGGGCGGTATTTGCTGCCCAACAGCTGGCCGGCGAAAACCCCACATACTTCATGCCGCAGCAGTTCGAGAACGAGGCAAACCCGGCTGTTCACGAGGCGACCACGGGCCCGGAGATCATCGCCGCCACCGGTGGACGGATCGATGCGTTCGTGGCCGGCGTGGGCACCGGTGGGACCATCACCGGCGTCGGGCGAGTGCTTCGCCGCGAGCTGGGCACCCGCGTTCGCATCGTCGCAGTCGAACCGGCGCGATCGCCGGTGTTGAGCGGAGGGCGCCCGGGCATGCACAACATCCAGGGAATAGGAGCGAGCTTCGTCCCGTCCGTCCTGGAACGCGAGATCTTCGACGAGGTCATGCTTGTCGAGGACAAGGATGCGATGGCGGCGAGCAAGCGGCTCGCTGTGGACGAGGGCATTCTGGTCGGGATTTCGGCAGGAGCGAACGTGTTCATCGCACGCAAGATCGCCGCAGAGCTCGGAGCCGGGAAGGTTGTCGTCACGGTTCTCTGTGATACGGGCGAACGATATCTGAGCGTCAACATGTAACAGGTCCCGCCCAAGGGTGGACCTGACAAGGAGGTTCCCATGTCAGTAAACGTGTACATACCCACTCCCTTCCGCCACCTCGTCGGCAACAGGGCGGCCGTGCGGGCCGAAGGCGAGACGGTCAGCGCCGTCCTGCAGAGTCTCGACTCGCAGTTCCCCGGCTTCCAGGCACAGCTGTTCGACGGAAGCGGAAACCTTGCGAACCACATCAACGTGTACGTGAACCAGGTTGAGATCCACACGCTGGCAGGGACCAACACGAAGGTGGCGGAGGGCGATGAACTCGCGGTGATACCGGCGCTCGCCGGTGGTGCCGGCGTGGCTATGACTCCGGAGATGGTCGAGCGCTACAGCCGCCACCTGATCATGCCGCAGGTCGGGAGCATCGGTCAGCGCAAGATCATCGGCTCGAAGGTCTTGATCATCGGCGCAGGCGGGCTCGGGTCACCGGTTGCGCTCTACCTCGCTCTGGCCGGCGTGGGAACAATCGGAATCGTCGACTTCGACATCGTCGATCGAACCAACCTCCAGCGGCAGATCCTGCACAAGAATGAGAGTGTCGGGCGGCCGAAGGTCGAGTCTGCGAAGGAGACCCTCCTCGCCCACAATCCGAATATCGAGGTTGTGACGCACGAAGAACCGATCGTGAGCGAGAATGCGTTTCGGATAATCGAGCCGTACGATATCGTCGTCAACGGCGCGGACAACTTCGCAACTCGCTACCTCGTGAACGACGCCTGCTACCTCAAGGGAAAGCCGCTCGTCGACGGGTCGATCCTGATGTTCGACGGCCAGGCGACGACATATATGCCGGGGAAGGGCTGCTATCGCTGCCTCTACCCGGCACCGCCCCCGCCGGGAATGGTCCCCAGCTGCGCGGAGGCCGGCGTACTCGGGGCAATGTGCGCCACGATCGGCAGCATCCAGGCAACGGAGGTATTGAAGCTCATCCTCGACCAGGGTGAGCCTCTCGTGAACCGCCTCCTCCTCTACGACGCACTTTCGCTGGAATTCCGAATCGTCAAGGTCCGTCGCGACCCCGAGTGCCCGCTCTGCGGCGACAACCCGACGATCGACGAACTGATCGACTACGAGGCTTTCTGCGGAATGCCCCTCGAACACGCAATCACAAACGGATAAGCACCTACCGAGGTAAGAGATGACATCAGCGAGCGCCCCCACCATCCAGGTCCGCGTAACGGCAGTCCTCCAGAAGGTCACAGGGGGCAAGAAAACGGTCGAGGCAACCGGCAGAACGGTTGCCGAGATCTTCGAGAACGTCGAAGCGAAGTACCCCGGGTTCAAGGGACAGATGTACGGGCCGGACGGCAAGCTCCACCGGTTCGTGAACGTCTACCTGAACGACGAGGACATCCGCTATACGGGCGGCATCGAGACGGCTGTCGGCGAGGGCGACACGCTCGACGTCCTGCCGGCTCTCGCCGGCGGCTGCTAGACCCGCGGTCATGACCCTCTACGGATCCATTCTGGAGCTCGTCGGCAACACGCCGCTCGTCGAACTGCGCAGCCTCTCACCGCGAGAGGGCGTGCGGATCTATGCAAAGCTCGAGGGGCAGAATCCGACCGGTTCCGTCAAGGACCGGATCGCGAAATCCATGATCGAGGCCGGCGAGAAATCGGGAGAGCTGAAGCCCGGCGCCAGCATCCTCGAGCCGACCTCCGGGAACACCGGGATCGGGCTGGCGATGATCGGCCGGATCAAGGGATACGAAGTCGTTTGCGTCATGCCGGAGAACGTGAGCCCCGAGCGAACTCAGCTCCTCCGCGCGTTCGGAGCGAAGATCATCTACAGTCCCGGCGACCTCGGATCGAACGGCGCCATTGCCCTGGCCAAGGAGATCGTTGCCCGGGAGCCGGGACGCCACTACTTCCCCTACCAATACGGGAACGAAGCAAACCCGCGCGCTCACTATGAGACGACAGGACCGGAGATCCTCCGCGATCTTCCGGAAACCACGGTCTTCGTCGCCGGGCTTGGAACGGGCGGCACGCTGACGGGCGCCGGACGGTACCTGAAGGAGAAGAAGCCGAGCGTCCGCGTGATCGCAGCGGCACCCCACCCCGGAGACGCAGTACAGGGACTTCGGGCCCTGGAGGATGGATTCATCCCTCCCGTGCTCGATGAATCCGTGCTCGACGGCAAGATCGTGGTCGACAGCGCCTCATCGTTCTCCATGGCACGGGAGCTCACCAACAGGGAGGGCCTCTTCGTCGGCGTCAGCGGCGGCAGCGTTGTGAGGGCAGCCCTCAAGGCGAGCGACCGCCTCAAAGGCGAGCAGCACATTGTCTGCCTGCTGGCCGACGGCGGCTGGAAGTACCTCTCCTCGAATCTCTGGACGACCGACTGGGATGATCAGCCGGAAGACGTCGAAAGCAAGATCTGGTGGTAGGGCGCTAGCTACCTTCGCGGGCCCAGATGGTCTTCCAGGAATCCTCGCCGAGGACGGCCGCGCGCATCGATTTCAGCTCGAGGTCCGCGAAGGCGACGAACGCCTGTTGGAGGGATTCCGAGACACTGGTCTCCGCGCCATCCAGCCGGCGGATGAGATTCTGAAGGCTCGGCAGTTCGAGCAAGGAACGCATCGTGCGTGGCCAGACAAAGAACGAGAAGTCCTCCGGCGCGCCGAACTCAGAGCGGTGCTGACCGAGCCACAGGTATCGTTCCTGTACGGTCTTCACGGGACCGACGGGAGCGACAAGAGGCCCTGAACCGGCGATTGACCTTGTATCGATGAGGAGCCGGCCGGCCGTGAATGTGAAACCGATGACGATGACGTCTGCCTCCGAGAGGATCTTCTCAAGGGCAGCGTAATCGATCTGGACTCCGTTCTCCGTCAGCATCGCTGGCTACTCCTGGCCCGAAGATGGCAGTGCCGCCGTGCTCTGTACGAGGAGAGCACGACGGCACCGTTTCGTTGGTGTCCCCGGCTCAGTACATGGGCGGCGCGGCGGGAGCAGCCGCGGGCACGTTCGCCTCCGGGAGGTCGGTGACGAGGCAGTTGGTGGTAAGCACCATGGCGGCGATGGACACGGCGTTCTCGACCGCCGACCGGGTCACCTTGGTCGGGTCGATGATGCCGCGGTCGACGAGGTTCGTGAACTCGTCGCGCTGGGCGTCGTAGCCCTGGCGCTCGCTGCCCTTCGAACTCTTGAGCTTCTTCACCTCTTCGGTTATGACGGAGCCATCTTTGCCGGCATTGATCGCGATGCGCCGGAGGGGCTCCTCGAGCGCCCGGCGGAGGATGCGCGTGCCGGTGGCTTCGTCGCCGGCCAGCTTCACCTTGTCGAGCGCCGGAAGGGCGTTAAGAAGGGCGACGCCGCCGCCGGGCACTATCCCCTCTTCGACGGCCGCACGGGTGGCGCTGAGTGCATCCTCCACGCGGTGCTTCTTCTCCTTGAGCTCGACCTCGGTGGCGGCGCCAACCCTAATGACGGCGACGCTTCCGGCAAGCTTGCCGAGGCGCTCCTGGGCCTTCTCGCGGTCCCAGTCGCTCTTGGACTCGTCGAGGATCGCCCGCACCTGGCCGATCCGGGCATCGATGTCCTTCTTCTTGCCCTTGCCCTCGATGATGGTCGTCTCTTCCTTCGTCGACACGACACGGCGGGCGCGGCCGAGGTCCGAGACTTCGACGCTCTCGAGCGTCCGGCCGATCTCCTCGGAGATGACCTGGCCACCTGTGAGGACCGCGATATCACCGAGGTTATCCTTCTGGCGATCGCCGAAGCCGGGGGCCTTGACTGCGAGGATGTTGAGTGTGCCGCGGAGCTTGTTGACCACCAGCGTGGCCAGTGCCTCGCCTTCGAGATCTCCACAGATGATGATCATGTTCTTGGTGATCTGGAGGATTCGTTCCAGCAGAGGCAGGATCTCCTGCACGCCGCTCAGCTTCTTGTCGGTGATGAGGATATAGGCGTCCTCCACCACAGACTCCATCCGCTCCGGGTTGGTGACGAAGTAGGGGCTGATGTAGCCACGGTCAAAGGCCATTCCGTCGACGTACTCGACTTCAGTCTGGATGCCCTTCGATTCCTCGACCGTGATCACCCCGTCCTTGCCGACCTTCTCCATGCACTCGCCGATGAGGTCCCCGACTGTCGGGTCATTGTTGGCGGAGATGCTGGCGACCTGCGCCATCTGAGTCCGCTCGGTGACCTTGATGCTGCCCTTCTTGAGGGCACCGACGATGGCTCCGGAGCCGGACTCGAGTCCGCGCTTCAGACCCATAGGGTTGGCGCCGGCGGCCACGTTCTTGAGGCCCTCCTGCACGATGGCCTGACCGAGAACCGTCGCGGTCGTCGTGCCGTCACCGGCGATGTCGTTGGTCTTGGAGGCGATCTCCTTCGCCAGCTGGGCACCGATGTTCTCGAAGGGATCTTCGAGCTCGATGTCCTTCGCGATCGTCACACCGTCGTTCGTGATCGTCGGAGCGCCGAACTTCTTGTCCAACACCACGTTCCGACCCTTGGGACCCAGTGTGATCTTCACGGCGTCTGCGAGTGAATCGATGCCACGCTTGAGCGCGTGGCGCGCCTCCTCATCAAAGAGCAGCTGCTTCGCCAATTTAGTTGACTCCTGATTGCGAAAGTTGCGAAGAGCATCTTAGCACTCATTAACAGAGAGTGCTAATCAGGCCGGCGAGATGCCTGTTAGAACATATGTTTTGACCTCGGGGCCAGTTGTGGCATTCTCGCCGGGTGGCTTGTGAACACCCGGGAGAGGAGCTGATCGGCGTCTACGCCGGAGGCCTCTATCCCCTCCCCGGGCGGCGTCTCTGCAGCCTTTGCGGCGCCGTCGTCTACGGCCTCCACCGGCCGAGGCTCGGGCCGCCGCCCCACCGGCGCCCGCGCGAACGGCACGACTCCGCGAGGCCTGCTCCGCCCTACACCGAGGTTACTTCACGTTGACGTCCGCGTTAGTGTTCGTACACTGTCCTCATGACTGTCGATGCGGGCAGTAGACAGGGATACCTCCAAATAGGCGAGGCGGCGGAGTCGGTCGGGCTCACCCAGCGCACTCTTCGCTATTACGAAGAGAAGGGTCTCCTGGAGCCGCCGACGCGAATGGAGGGCGGTTTCCGTCTCTACTCGCCGGGGGACGTCGACCGTCTCAACCGGATCGCTGAACTGAAATCGCTCCTCGGATTCTCACTCGCCGAGATCAAGAACATGCTCGAGGCAGAGGACGTCAAGGAGCGTATCCGCGCAGGTTGGCGGAAGGATGCAGACGCCGCGGAGAAGGCGGAGCGGATCCGCCGGGCCCGCGAGGTCACGGTCGAACAGCTCTCCTTGATTGAACAGAAGATGACGAAGATGGCGGCGATGAGAAACGCACTGAGAGAACGGCTCGGTCGCTACGATGACTGGCTCAGGCAGAAGGCGCCCGGAGGGATTGAGGCTGATTGACGGAACCCCGGCACCGTCGCGGGGCAGAGCTTTCGGCGTCAACCCGCTAAGATCATCTTTGTGAGGATTCAGGATCGTTACGGCCGGGCTATGCGGGATCTCCGCATCTCTGTGACCGACCGCTGCAACTTCCGCTGCACGTACTGCATGCCCAAAGAGGTCTTTGGGCCCGACTATCAGTTCCTCGACCGCGAGGCGATCCTCACCTACGAAGAGGTCGCCCGCCTGGCGCGAATCTTCGCATCCCTCGGCGTCACCAAGATCCGGATCACCGGCGGCGAGCCGTTGGTTCGACGAGACCTCGACCGCCTCGTTGTTCTTCTTCGCGAGATCCCCGCGATCTCCGACCTGACTCTGACCACGAACGGCTCTCTTCTGCGAAGCCAGGCACAACGTCTGGCTGATGCGGGACTCGGCCGAATCACCGTGAGCCTCGACAGTCTCGACGACGAGACCTTCGGGAAGATGAATGATGCCGGCGCCAGGGTGGCATCCGTGCTCGATGGCATTGCGGCCGCCCACGAAGCGGGATTGCAGCCCGTTAAGGTGAACGTCGTCGTTCAACGCGGGGTCAACGAACATGCCGTGCTCGAGTTGGCCGAGCACTTCCGGGGCACGGGGGACATCGTCAGGTTCATCGAGTATATGGACGTCGGCAACACAAACGGCTGGCGCATGGAGCACGTCGTAACCGCCGCCCAGATGATCGAATCGATCAACGGGCAACATCCCATCGAGCCGATCGAGCCCAACTACCAGGGTGAGGTGGCCCGCCGCTGGAGATACCGCGACGGTGCCGGTGAGCTTGGCTTCATCACCTCCATCTCAGAGCCGTTCTGCGGTGACTGCTCCCGCACCCGGCTCTCCGCAGAAGGCGAGATGTACACCTGCCTGTTCGGGTCGACCGGCCTCGACCTTCGAACCCCGCTGCGATCGGGAGCGACCGACGAAGAAATCCTTGACCTGATTTCGGGCACCTGGCGTGGACGCGATGACCGCTACTCGGAGATCCGCTCCTCACACACAACGGACCTCCCCCGCGTCGAGATGTCGCGTATCGGCGGCTGAGGCAATCCGCTCCCGTTCGATTGGAAATGAGCCGGCCGAGTCCGGGGCAAAAGGGCAGTCATGGGCGGTCCCGGGGTCGCGCATGCGAGCTGAGAGGCGGACGGTCAAAAGCCCAGGTAGTCGGCCGGATTCACGGGCGCACCGTTGTGGCGGATCTCGAAGTGGAGGTGCTCTCCGGTCGTGAACCCCGTCACCCCTGAGATTCCCAGCACCGTTCCCTGGTACACCTGCTGACCGGTGCTCACATCGATCTCACTCATGTGCGCGTAAAGGGTGGTCCAGCCGTCGCCGCAGTCGACTACGACATGGTATCCGTAGCTGTAGGTGAGCCATTCGGTCCTGATGACGGTGCCGTCGCAGGCGGCGAAGATCGGGCTACTCCAGAATCCATACAGATCGAGGTCAATCCCCTCGTGAATCCGTCCGCCGCCGCGATCCGTGCCGAAGGGATCGCTCACGGTAAGCCAGTTGGAGAGGGGGAACGAGAAACGCCCGTCTCCCGCCGGCGGTGCCGGCGTGCCGGTGGTGCCACCGCCGGGACGTCCGGTGGGGGGTGGCGGTGGCGGCGGCGGCGGCTTCCGTGTCGCGCCGACCAGCAGCAGATACTCGCCCTGACGCAACGCTGAATCGATCTGGAGACCATTGGGCCTGTAGGAGGCGATCTGGTCGACGGTGATGTTGTCGAACTGATCAACGATGTCGACGAGCGTGTCGCCGAACGCAATCTTGTAGAGGATGCCCTCCTGGCGGGGAACGATGAGCTCCTGACCGCGTTGGATCAGGTCACGGTCCTCGACAGTCGGGTTGTTGTCGAGCAACGTTCCCAGGCTGATCTCGAATCGGTCGGCGATGGAACTGGCGCTGTCGCCGGCCTGGGCTGCATAGAGGACGAACGGTCGCGTGGGGTCGACTACCTCGGCAAGCGGCATCACGCCGGCCTCGGATTCGCCGCTCGCCGCCGCCGCAAGCGCCACGCCGACCGAGAATGATGAGGACGGTGAGATCGCGCCTGTGACGCGCACGGTTTGGATCGCCGGGCGCCGGACGAGCATCGCCACGGAATCCTGGGTCATGAGACTGGCTCCGGGACCGATCGTTGCCCTCGAAGGGTTGACGGCGGAAGCAGCGAGCCCCGAAAGGATCGGAGCCGGCGGATCGATGATGGGAACGGTTGCGGACGAGCCCGGCCGGGGGGCGAAGAACGTCGCTGACGCGACGGCAATGACGACCACGAGAGTGTGAACGAGCAGCCGTCCGTGGAAGCGGCTGTGAGCCTGAGAGTGAGCGCGTTCTTCGTCGATCCGCATGGGGATGGGGCGAGACTGACGTTGGGGCTCGGCTGCTGCGCGCGCCCCGATTCGCGCCCCAGTTTCGCGCCTCCTCGTCTGCCGGGACGTGGGACGCTCCGGCGTATGCAAGTCCGACCTAGAGGTCAGACTTGAGGCTCATCAGGAACTCTTCGTTCGAGCTGGTTTTCTGTAGCCGGTCAAGGATACGTTCCACAGGCTCGAGCGGGTTGGGCGAGTTCTGTGAAATCATAGCGGTCATCCGCCTAACAAGGTATACGCCCTTGAGCGTTTTCTCATCGAGGAGCAGCTCCTCGCGGCGAGTTGAGCTGGCCGCGATGTCGATCGCCGGATAGTACCGCCGCTCGGCCATCTTTCGGTCGAGCCTCAGCTCCATGTTGCCCGTGCCCTTGAACTCCTCGAATACAACCTCATCCATTCGGCTGCCGGTGTCGACCAGGCAGGTGGCGATTACGGTAAGCGAGCCGGCTTCCTCGCACTTCCGCGCCGCTCCGAAGAGACGCTTGGGCGGATAGAGTGCGACCGGGTCGACGCCACCGGAGAGGGTCCTCCCGCTGGGCGGGAGGGCGAGGTTGTACGCTCTGGTCAGCCGCGTGATCGAGTCGAGCAGGATCACGACATCCTTGCCGCCCTCGACGAGTCGCTTGGCTCGCTCGAAGGCCATCTCGGCAACACGCGTGTGGTCCTCGACGGGCTCATCGAAGGTGCTCGACGCGACCTCGCCGCGTACCGAGCGGCGCATGTCCGTCACCTCCTCCGGGCGCTCCCCGATGAGAACCACCATGAGATGGACGTCCGGATGATTCGTGGTGATTCCGTTCGCGATGTTCTTGAGGAGCATCGTCTTGCCGGCCTTCGGCGGCGAGACGATCAGCCCACGTTGGCCCCTCCCGATCGGGGCCACGAGATCGATGATGCGATGGGTCAGGTTGTCCGGAGTCGTCTCCAGTTTCAGCTGCTCTTTGGGGAAGATCGCCGTGAGGTTCTCGAAGAACGGACGCTGTTTCGCGGCCTCCGGATCGATACCGTTGACAGCCTCCACCTTGAGGAGCCCGTAGTACTTCTCATTGTCCCGTGGAGCCCGGACCTGACCTGTGACGTAGTCGCCGGGGCGGAGAGCAAATCGCCGGAGTTGCGACTGCGAGACATAGATGTCGTGAGGGCCCGGGAGCAGCGCCTCGCCGCGAAGGAAACCGTAGTTCCCGTCGTCACTGATCTCGAGGAATCCGCCGGAGAAGATGTTTCCGTGTGCCTCCGCCTGCATCTGGAGGATTCGGAAAACCAGATCCGGCTTGCGGATCCCGGTCGCGTTCTCGACGCCGACTTCGCGAGCGATCTCTATGAGCTCGTCGCGCGTCTTGGCTTCGAGCTCGGCGATGTTGAGGGACGTGGCGCCGTCGGCACCGTTCGCCAGTTCAGCTTCCTCGGCCTCTGTGATCGGGAAAGCGTCGACGTCGGGACGTGTGCGCGGATTACGCCTGCGCTGGGCTGCTGTTCTATAGCGTGGCAAAAATCAAGGATCCCTGGGCCCGGGATGGGCGAGAGGAATTTGACAATAGGATAGGCTTCCCTCCATCGGAGCGCAACTCCGGATCCCCGTCCGTCACCGTCCGTCCACCTCGCGTACCCCGGACCTCGCGTCGCGACCGCACGTAGAACATCGCGTAGGCTTCGCGGATGGCATCGTTTCGAATCCTGGTAACACCCGGCGACGGCATCGGCCCCGAGGTGGTGACCGAAGCGTTGAAGATCCTGGCCCGCATCGAGGCGCGATTCCGCCACGAGTTCTCCTTCCACGAGGAGGTCATCGGCGGCGCTGCAATCGATCGCTACGGCGTGGCGCTCCGTGAAGAGACCGTCGCCGAGGCGAAGTCGTCCGACGCCGTGCTCTTCGGTGCGGTCGGCGGGCCGCGGTGGGACGATCCGAGGGCCGCCGTGCGGCCGGAAGATGCCATCCTCGGCCTTCGTAAGAAGTTGGGGCTCTTCGCCAACCTCAGGCCCGTGAAGGTGTATCCCGAACTCCTCGCGGGAAGCACGATCAGGCCCGAGGTTCTGTCCGGGACGGACATGATGGTTATCAGGGAGCTAACGGGCGGTCTCTACTTCGGGCTTCCGAAGCGACGCTGGGAGAGCCGCGCGGGACGCCAGGCCGTCGACACGCTTCGCTACAGCGAACGGGAGGTGCGACGGATCCTCGAGGTCGGCTTCCAGCTCGCGCGAGCCCGTCGCGGAAAGCTCACCAGCGTGGATAAGGCCAACGTGCTCCGAACCGGGCAGATGTGGCGGGAAGTTGCCGCAGAAGTCGCGGCTGAGTACCCGGATATTGCCTTCGAGAGCATCCTCGTCGACGCCTGTGCCATGTACCTGATAAGGCGCCCGGCAGAGTTCGACGTCATCGTCACCGAGAACATGTTCGGCGACATTCTCACAGACGAGGCCGCAATGCTGGCGGGATCCATGGGAATGATGCCGTCGGCCAGCCTCGGAAGGCGACGCAAGGACGGGCGCGGGATCGGCCTCTACGAGCCGATCCATGGAAGTGCGCCCGACATCGCCGGCACGCAGGCAGCCAATCCGCTGGCGATGATCCTGAGCACCGCGATGTTGCTGCGCCTCTCGCTGGGACTGGAGGACGAGGCGGCGGCCATCGAGCGAGCGGTCGATGAAGTGATCGGCGAAGGCTACCGAACCCCCGACCTCGCGGACGCGCAGGCAGCCACCGTGTCGACCGCGAAGATGGGGGACCTTGTAGCCGAGCGGATCTGAACAGACGCCGAGGAACGGTGATGGCGCTCGCTGTGGGGTTGGCGGCGGTGGTATAATCCCGAGAACACCGAAACGTCTTTGCAGCGTGGGTGGGCTCCGGCCCACCTTTTTCTTGGGAACGATGAAAAACGAACTCTTGCTTGCGATCGGCCAGCTGGCGGCCGAGAAGAACCTCCCGAAGGAGATCGTCTTCGAGGCGATCGAGGCCGCTCTCGGTTCCGCCTACAGGCGGGACGGCGAGCCCGTGCCGAACGTCTACGCGAAGCTCGACCCCGAGACCGGCGACTTCCTCTACTACCAGCAGATGGCGGTCGTGGAAGAGGTAGAGGACGAAGAGGTCGAGATCAACGTCACCAACGCGCGGCGCTACAAGCCCGATGCGAAGGCCGGGGATGTCCTTGACTTCGAGGTGTCGGCCCCCGAGAACGCCGGCCGGATTGCGGCGCAGACCGCCAAGCAGGTTGTAATGGTCCGGCTCCGCGACGCGGAGCGGGAATCGGTCTTCCAGGAATACGGAGACCGGGTCGGAGAACTGATCGTGGGCAGCGTGCAACGCGTGGAGCCACGGTCGATGACTCTCGACCTCGGGCGGGGGACCGAGGCGATCCTGCCTCTCCGCGAGCAGGTCCGGAACGAGCACCCGCGCCCCGGCCAGCGGATGAAAGTCGTGATTCTCGACGTATCGAAGGAGGCCAGAGGGCCCCAGGTGGAGGTCAGCCGCTCCCACCGCTCGCTGCTCCGGCGCCTGCTCGAAGTCGAAGTCCCCGAAATTCGAAGTGGTGTCGTCGAGATCAAGTCGATCGCCCGCGAGGGAGGCCACCGCTCGAAGGTTGCCGTGCACAGCCGTGACCCGAGGGTGGACCCGATCGGCGCCTGCGTGGGAATGCGCGGGACCAGGATCCAGAACGTAGTCAACGAACTCGGCGGCGAGCGAGTCGACATCATCAAGTGGGATCCCGAGCCGGCCGTATTCGTCTCCAACGCACTGAGCCCGGCTGAGGTAATCGACGTTCAGGCGGATCTCGCCGAGCGACGCGCCTCCATCACCGTCCCGGACCGGATGTACAGCCTCGCGATCGGCAAAGAGGGCCAAAATGCCCGGCTTGCGGCCAAACTGACCGGCTGGTGGATCGATATCCAGAGCGAAAGTGCAGCCGAGCGCTCCGGGCGGGAGGTGACTGAAGCCCCCTCTACCTTCGAACCTTTCCGGCCCGGCGAGGAGCCGGATCTCGACTTCATCGCCACGGAACCCGAGCCCGAACCGGTCGCGGTTCCCGAGCAAGTGGCGCCCGCGGCCGTCGCAACAGCGCCGGAAGCGGCAGCAGAGGCCGCAGAAGCGCCGACCGCCGCCGCCGAAGAAGACGTCACGTTCGCGGCGGGACTGCAAGCCGTTCCGATCCCCGACCGCGAGGAGCGGGAATCGGAGGACTACGGCGAGGAAGTCGACCAGGAAGAGGAAGACGAAGAGTACGAGATCCCCGATATCGCCGCGCCCGAGGAGAGGCCGACCGCCATCCGGTTTGCGGAGGATGTCCTTCCCCGCCGGCCCGAGGAGGAGGACACCAGCAAGAAGAGCCGGAAGCGCAGAGGGCGGTACCACGAAGAGGGAGACGACGAGGAGTACGAATACACAGGGAGGATCCGCTAGAAGCGGATTCGCCCCCGATGAAGGGGCGACGGATGACCCGCAAGCGGACAGGACGAAGTTTTCCGACTCGCACATGCATCGGCTGCCGGGAGCCCAACCCGAAGCGCGGCCTCGTACGGATCGTCGGTTCCACCGGGAAGCGCCTCCAGGTGGACCCGACGGGGCGTGCACCGGGCCGGGGAGCGTATGTCTGCCGGGAGCGCGAATGTTGGGAGAAAGCCCTTAGAGCGAGTACGATATCCCACGCGCTGCGTTTCTCGCCGCCCCCCGAAGACATCGAGGCCTTGCGGGCCTTCGCCGAGAGCATGACCCACGAAGAAAGTGAGCAGAGATGACAACACCCGGTACCAGGAAACGCCCAGTCACGATCCCCGCTGTGCTGACAGTGAAGGATCTGGCGGGAATCCTGGGTGTCTCTGCAGTTGATGTCATCAAACGACTGATGACCAACGGCGTCATGGCGGCAATGAACCAGAGCATCGACTACGAGGCTGCGGCGCTCGTTGCCAGGGAGTGCGGCTTCTCGCCGGCGGCGGCCCCTGAGGAGGCGCCGGGCAACCCTGCATCCGACTCGGGTGCGGACGACGACGATCCCGCGAGCCTGCAGGAGCGGGCCCCGATCGTGACGATCCTCGGTCACGTCGACCACGGCAAGACGAGTCTCCTCGACGCTATCCGCGAAACAGACGTGGTCTCCGGCGAGGCCGGCGGGATCACGCAACACATCGGCGCCTACCAGGTGGACGTGGGTGGCAAACCCATCACTTTCATCGACACTCCCGGCCACGCGGCCTTCACCGCCATGCGCGCTCGCGGAGCCCAGATCACGGATATCGCAGTGCTCGTGGTCGCCGCCGACGACGGGGTCATGCCCCAGACGGTGGAGGCCATCAACCACGCGAAAGCCGCCGGTGTTCCCATCGTGGTAGCCATCAATAAGTGCGATATGCCCGCTGCGAACCCCGACCGTGTGAAGCAGCAACTCACCGAGCACGAACTCGTGGTCGAGGACTACGGAGGGGATGTTGTCTCCATCGAGGTGTCGGCAACTCAGCGAACCGGGGTCTCTGAGCTTCTCGAATCGGTCCAGCTCGTCGCCGAGCTCGAGGAACTCAAGGCGAACCCCAACCGTCCGGCAACCGGCGTCGTCGTAGAAGCGCAGCTCGAAACGAAACGTGGCCCCATAGCCACCGTGCTCGTCGAGCGGGGGACCCTGCGGCAGGGGGATGCCCTGATCGTCGGAGAGATCGGTGGCAAGGTGAAGGCCATGTTCGACTACCGCGGGACGCGGATCCGGGAAGCCGGGCCGTCGACGCCGGCCGTCGTCATGGGCATCTCGAGCGTTCCCGACGCCGGCGAGCGGTTCCGGGTCGTGGAGAACGACAAGACGGCCCGCCGCATCGTCGAACAGCGCCGGCGCGCTCGCGAAGCTACCGAGGGCTCGACCGATGCAAGAGTGAATCTCGACACCCTGTTCAACGAGATCAGCACCGGCGCGGTCAAGGAACTCATCCTCATCGTGAAGGCGGATGTGAGGGGAAGCGTCGAAGCAATCCGGGCGGCTGTGGAGCGCCTCAGCCAGAACGAGGTCAAGGTCAAGGTCATCCACTCCGGCACGGGGCCGGTGAACGACTCGGACGTGATGCTGGCCCAGGCTTCGGACGCGATCATCGTCGCCTTCAACACTAAGATCGACGCGTCTGCCAGCAGGATGGCCGAGACCGCCGGAATCGAAATCCGGAGTTATGAGATCATCTACCAGCTTCTCGAGGACATCGAGAAGGCACTCACCGGTCTCTTCGAACCCATCTACAAGACCGTGATCGACGGACATGCCGAGGTTCGTCAGGTGTTCCGCTCGAGCCGCGTCGGCGGCATCGCCGGATCATATGTGCTGGACGGCACGATCCGGCGGGGCCTCGATGCCCGCGTCCTGCGAAACGGTGAGGAGATCGGCAAGGGGCGCATCGAAAGCCTCCGCCGCTTCCAGGACGACGTTCGCGACGTTCAGTCCGGTTACGAGTGCGGCATCACGGTTAGCGGATTCGACCGATTCGAGGCCGGCGATGTCATCGAGGCCACCCACGAAGAACGGGCCAACTAGTCCCCAGCGGAGGCCATGGCCGTGTCCCGTCGTACCGAACGAGTCGCGGACCTTCTGCGGGAGGAACTCGCCTCACTGATTCAGCGAAAGCTCAAGGACCCTCGCGTGGCCGACGCGTTGATCTCGTTGACCGAAGTCGTGGTCACGCCCGATTTTCGGCAGGCCGACGTGTTTGTCTCGCACCTTGGAGACGAGGCCTCGCGGGCCCGCGTCCTGGAGGGCCTCCAGCACTCGGCGCCCTGGCTTCAAGAAGAGCTTGGTCGAAGGATTCGGATCCGGCGCGTGCCCGTTCTCTCCTTCCGGCTGGATCCGTCTCTCGAACGGGGAGCGAAGCTAACTGCCCTGATAGACAGTCTGGCGGAAGAGCGTGAGCAGGCCGGCCGAGGCTGAAACCATCGGCGTCCTCCTTGTGGACAAGCCGCGCGGCTGGACGAGCCACGATGTCGTGGGGCGCGTTAGACGCCTCGTGGGGCAACGGCGGGTCGGACACACGGGGACTCTGGATCCCCTCGCGACCGGGCTTCTGGTGGTCTGTCTCGGGCGAGCAACACGGCTGGCCGAATACGTGGGCACGCAGGACAAGCGCTACGAAGGTGAGATCGAACTCGGAGTGCGAACGACGACGGACGACGCTGAAGGGGACGTCCTCGGGAGGTCGACCCCACCTCTTCTCGAGCAGGTCGCACTACGTGACCTCGAAGCCCGCTTCACCGGCCGAATTCAACAGAAGCCGCCGGCTTTCAGTGCCATCAGAATCGGGGGACGGCGAGCCTACGCGGCGGCACGGCGGGGCGAACCGCTGGACCTACCGGAGCGTTCGGTGACAATCAACCGCATCGCCCTCAGCCCGTCGGGCCAGAGAACACTGCACGTTACGGTCCATTGCGGCCACGGCACGTACATCCGCAGTCTGGCTCGAGACATCGGGGAGGCGATCGGATGCGGCGCCCACCTGGCAGGACTGAGGAGAACGGCTGTCGGACGGATGCTCGTGTCGGAGTCGCTCACACCCGACGAACTCGCCGCGCTGAGAACGACCGGATTACTCGAACGGGCGATACAGCCTCCGGACCTCCCGCTGTCCGATCTCCCGGCCCTACTCCTGTCCAGCAGCCACGTAACGCGGATCAGTCACGGCTCGGAGGTAGAGACGGGGACCTCTGAAAGCGCCGACCTCGCCCGCGTATACGGCCCGAACGGTGATTTCGTAGCGATGGCGGGACTGACCCGCGGCGGTCTGGTTCGGCCGCTCAAAGTGGTCCGGCCGGCACCCGGAGTCTGATCCCGGCCCTTCACTCCGTATTGACAGCGGGTTCACGGACGATATCATGCCAGAGTCTGAACTGCGTAGATGCGTATGCATTGAAGCAGTTGTAGCCCCGACTGGAGGGAAAACCTATGGAAGCCTACTGTCTGAAGTGCCGCGAGAAGCGGGAGATGAAATCGGCCAAAGCGATCACGATGAAGAACGGCAAGCCCGCCACCGAGGGTACGTGCCCAGTCTGCGGCACGCGTATGTTCAAGATCGGGAAAGCCAAGGTCAGCTAGCAGGCAGCCTCAGCGGTGCTCGTCCAGGAGGGCAAGCACCGCTTTGTGCAATATCCCGTTGGTGGCCACGGCGCTGGTGCGTGGTGCCGCGTTGCCTGACCACTCGGTGATCCGTCCGCCCGCCTCCGAAATCACGGGGATCAGTGCTGCGACGTCCCAGAGATTCATGACAGGGTCCAGCATTGCGTCTGCTCGCCCCGTGGCAACCAGCAAATACCCGTAGCAGTCTCCCCAGGTTCGTAGGAGGCCGGCCTCACGGCCGAGTCGTTCCAGTG
>CAZHMF010000007.1:0-13135 GCA_964533605.1 uncultured Anaerolineaceae bacterium | reverse complement strand
CGTCCGTCGCCGGCCTCCTCCCCATACTCCTCGCCCAGGAGGCCGTGCCCCGGGCACTCACGGCTCAGGAATTCCCTCATCGCGATCTCGGCCTGCCGGTCGGCCTCGGTCACAGGTGTCTGATCTTCCTTCAGGCTAACCTCGAAACCACCCCCGTAGAGCGGCATGATGACCTCCCCCGCCAGCTCGGCCGCATGCCGCGCGACCGCAAGGAGATCGCGGAGCTCCGGATTCGCGGTCATTGCCGATTCACCTCGCCGCATCTCCCTTGCGGTACTCCGCGGTGAGCTCATCGAGCTCGCCCTTCAGCTCATCAGTGAGTTCGAATTCCACGGCGCGAACGCTGTCTTCGAGCTGCTCGGGCCGGCTTGCACCGATGATCGGCGCGGTCACTGCGGGGTGAGCCATCACCCAGGCGACGGAGAGAGTCGTAAGCGACACGCCGGCGGCCCCGGCCAGCGGCCGGAGGGCCTCGACGGATTCGAACATCCCGCCGTGCCAGTAGCGGTCCTGGTACCGGTCCGCGGCAGTGCCGAGGGTGAAGCGCGATCCCTCCTCCGGCCCCTCGGCAAAACGGTGCTTGCCACTGAGGAGACCGCCGGCGATCGGGTTGTAGGGGATGACACCGATCCCCTCCTCCGTGCAGAGGGGCAGGAGCTCGCGTTCGATCTCCCTGAACAGAAGGTTGTAGCGGGGCTGAACCGAATCGAACCTCACCACACCAAGGGCTTCGCTGCGTCCCACCGCCCTTGCCACCTGGTACGAGAGGAAGTTGGAGCAGCCGACGTAGCGGACCTTGCCCCACCGCACCAGATCGTCGAGAGCCTTGAGCGTCTCATCGATAGGCGTCCTTGGATCCGGGCCGTGAAGCTGATAAAGGTCGATGTAGTCGGTCTGCAGGCGTCTCAGCGAAGCGTCCACTGCGTCGAGAATGTGCTTTCGCGAATTGCCACGATCCCAGCGCCGTGCGCTCATCACCCCCGAACACTTGGTCGCCACGATGAACTCATGCCGGCGACCCTGTAGCCAGCGGCCCAGGATCTCCTCCGTCGTCCCCACGGTCTCGAGAGTGCCGCCAAGAGGATAGACATCGGCAGCATCGAGGAAGGTGATCCCGGAGTCCGCCGCCCTGTTAAGGATGGCGACCGACGACTCCTCGTCGCACTGGAGGCCGAAAGTCATGGTGCCCAGGCAGAGGCGCGAAACGTGAAGGCCCGTCTTTCCGAGGCGTGCGTACTTCATCGTGTGATTCTCCTTCCGCGAAGATCCCGTGGTGCCCGACTTCAGACGGCCCCGGCGGACCGGATTTCCTCCAGAGATTCCGCCCAGGCTCCCACGGTTTGTTCGATGTCGGACTCGGTGTGCACTGCGCTGGTCATGCCGCCGGCGCCGAAGAACTGCACGCCGTGATCGAGAAGCGCGAGATTCAGCAGGCGCTGCGTTTCCGGTTCCATCCCCGGCCGCGGGGGACCCTCGAGAAGCTGCCGGGGGTCGGGGTCGACGGCCTCCGGCACCGCCTCACCGCCGAGGAGGATTCGGAACACGCTCGAAGACCCGTAGACAAGGCCGGGGATGGCAAGATCCCGCAGGGCAGAGTTCATCCCCGTGCGCAGCTTGACGGCGAGTGCGTCCGCGGTGCGCTGAGCCTCGCCGTCCCGGATCTGACGCAGGCAGGTCGTGCCGGCGGCGGCCGAAACCGGATTGGCATTGAAGGTTCCCGGGTGACCGATCTTGTCCCGCTTCGTTCCATTCGCATCCGGGAACGCCAGGAGATCGAGCAGATCGCGGCGACCGGCCACGGCGCCCCCGGGCATTCCGCCGGCAAGGATCTTCGCCAGCGCCGTCAGGTCGGGCCTGACTCCCTCCAAGCCCTGGACCCCGCCGGGCGACCAGCGGAATCCGGTGACCACCTCGTCCATGATGAATACCACACCCCGATCGTGGCATATGTCCGCCAGCTCGGCGTTGAAGCCGCGGGGCAGAGGGACGGCACCGCTGCCCGCTCCTGCCGACTCGACAATCACTGCAGCTACGTCCTCGTTCCCGGCGAGCGTCTCCCGGACCGACGCAAGGTCGGGCTCGAGAACGATCACGCTGCTCAGCGTGGACTCGGGGACACCGGCCGGGGCCCGGCTCGCGTAGGCGGAAGACGCCACCACATAGTCATGCCAGCCATGAAAGTGGCGGTCGAACTTGACGATAGTGCTCCTGCCGGTCGCAGCCCGGGCGATGCGGAGCGCCATCAGCGTTGCCTCGGTCCCCGAGCTCGTGAACCGCACGGCTTCTGCGGACGGCACCAGGTCGATGACCGACTCGGCCCACTCGACCTCGAGCGCGTGGTTTGCACCGTAGTGCGTCCCGCGCGCTGCCTGGGCCGCGACTGCTTCGGCGACGGCCGGATCGGCATGGCCCAGAAGCAGCGCTCCATGCCCCATCACGTAGTCGATGTATTCGTGGCCGTCCACGTCCCACTTCCGCGAACCGGCCGCCCTCTCTATGTACACATTGAATGGGAGCAGGTGCCTCGAGTCGTGAGTCACTCCACTCGGGAGCGAACGGGCGGCCCGTTCGGCCAGAGCTGCCGATCGGGGGCGGCGCGACAGGTAACGATCTTCGATCAAGACGGGCCTCCGGCTCGCGTGTCGCACCATTGTTTTGGCTGGCGGGCGCTCCGTCCACCGCCGGCCCAGCCTGCACCGGGACGAAGCCCACATTCTGATAGGCTGATCTTCATGACCGCATACGATCTGGCAGTTATCGGCGGCGGACCGGGTGGCTACGTGGCGGCCATTCGAGCAGCCCAGCTCGGGCTCAACACGACCGTCATCGAACGGGACCGCATCGGCGGGCTCTGCTTGAACTGGGGATGCATTCCGACGAAAGCGCTTCTCCGCAACGCCGAGGCGGTGGCGACAGTTCAGGAGAGCGAGAAGTGGGGTATCTCGGTAGGCGACGCAAGCTTCGATCTGGGCGCCGCTGTCGATCGAAGCCGAGAGGTTGTCGACCGGCTGGTGACAGGTGTCGAGGGCCTGCTCAAAGAGAACGGCGTGACCGTTGTGCAGGGGACCGCGTCCTTCCTTGAGCCTCATGCGCTCTCGGTCGGGGATGAGCGGATCGAGGCCGGCGCCGTCATCATTGCGACCGGAGCCTCCGCCCGCCACCTGCCGGGGATCTCGCTCGGCGGCCCCGTTATCACGAGCAGGGAAGCTCTCGAAATACGCGAACCGCCGCCGCGAGTCGTGATCGTTGGCGCCGGCCCCGTCGGAGTCGAGTTCGCCCACCTCTGGCGTACCTATGGCTCCGAGGTGACCCTCGTGGAGCTGCTCGAACGGGTGATGCCGATGGAGGACCGGGATGTCGGCCGGACGCTCAAGCGCTCCTTCGAAGCTCGCGGGATCAGATGTCTGACGAGCACCAGGGTGGAGAGCGTCGATGTTGAGGGTGCAGAGACGGTGGTAACCGTTGAGCGGGAGGGAACGGAAGAGCGCCTCGAAACGGACACCGTCCTCCTGGCCGCGGGCTTCGTCCCCCACACGTCGAGCCTCAACCTCGAAGCGGTGGGCGTGGCGACCGACCGCGGGTTCGTAACGATCGACGACCACATGGAGACCAACGTACGGGGGATCTACGGAGTCGGCGACGTGACCGGGAAGCTGATGCTGGCGCACGTCGCGTCTCAGCAGGGAGTAGTCGCCGTGGAACACATCGCCGGGCGGACACCGCCGGTGCTGGACTACGTTCAGATGCCTCGGGCCACCTTCTGCCAGCCCCAGGTCGGCTCGATCGGCTTTACCGAGGCCGGTGCAAGCGAGGCCGGGTTCGACGTGGCAACCGGCCGGTTCCAGTTCACTGCCCTGGCCAAAGGGGTCACCACCGGTGACACAGAGGGGTTCGCCAAGGTGGTCGCGGACAAAGAGACGGGCCAGGTGCTTGGAGTACATCTGGTCGGCCACGGCGTGAACGAGCTCCTCGGGGAGCTATCGCTGGCCGCGCTCCTCGAAGCGACCACAGTCGAGCTCGGCTTCGCCGTACACCCCCACCCGACACTCTCGGAGGCCTTGAAAGAGGCCGCCCTGGCCGTCAGCGGCGAGGCCATTCACGTTGCCCGGCGGCGGGCACCGGGCAGGTAGGGAAAGGGACGGGTCGATTTGGCGATTGAAGCGACGTCTCGGGCCGCTGTGGCTGACTATCCCCCGGAGCTGCTGAAAAGATTCCTCCACCAGATGACTTTGATCCGGCGCTTCGAGGAGCGGAGCGGAGAGATGTACACGAAGGGGAAGATCCGCGGTTTCCTCCACCTCTACACGGGCGAGGAGGCCTGTGCCGTCGGGGCATTGAACGCCCTCGCTGAGCGTGATCGAGTGATCACGCACTACCGGGATCACGGCCACGCCATCGCGCGCGGCATTGAACCACGGCGGATCATGGCCGAGCTGTTTGGCCGCGCCGATGGCACCAGCGCGGGCCGCGGAGGCTCTATGCACATCTTCGACGCGGAAAGGAACTTCTACGGCGGACACGCGATCGTGGCCGGCCACATGCCCGTTGCCGCCGGTCTCGGACTGGCGTCCACCTACAAGAAGGACGACCGCGTCACGATGTGCATCTTCGGCGACGGAGGTGTCGGCGAGGGTGAGTTCCACGAGGCCCTAAACCTCGGGGCCCTCTGGAAGACGCCGGTCGTCTGGTTCTGTGAGAACAACTGCTACGGCATGGGGGTCAAACTCGCCGATTCACTGGCGAACGACATCTTCAAGCTCGCTCGTGCCTATCAGATCCCGGCCGAGCGCTGCGACGGGATGGATGTACTGGCCGTCTACGAGGCGACGAAAGCGGCCGTGGCCCACTGCCGGGACGGGAATGGACCCTACTTCCTGGAAGCGGACACCTACCGCTTCCGCGGGCACTCAATGGCCGACCCGGAGCTCTACCGGACGAAAGAGGAGGTGGCAGAGGTGCGATCCCGCGACCCGATCCCACGTCTGCGCCGCCAGATGGAAGACGCCGGCCTCCTCGCTCCCGGCGACTTTACGGAGCTCGAGGATCGCGTCGAGGCGGAGGTGCGCGAGTGCATCGAGTTCGCCGAGGCAAGCCCCGAGCCGTCAATCTCCTCGCTCTTCGATCACATCACCCGGGAGCCGGGGGATGCCTGAGTTGCGGATGAGAGACGCGCTCCGGGAAGCTCTGAGGGAGGAGCTGGAGCGGGACCCGGCGGTCTTCCTGATGGGCGAGGACATCGGCGCCTACGGGGGGTCGTACGCTGTCACGCGCGGGCTGCTGGATGAATTCGGCGAGCGACGCGTGATGGACACACCGATCTCGGAGTCCGGGATCCTCGGCGCGGGCGTCGGCGCGGCGCTCGCGGGGCTCAAGCCGATGGTCGAGATCATGACCATCAACTTCAGCCTTGTCGCGATAGACCAGATCGTGAATAACGCCTCCAAGATCCACTACATGAGCGGCGGCCAGTTCACGGTTCCGCTGGTCATCCGCATGGCGAGCGGCGGCGGCAGCCAGCTTGGAGCCACGCACAGCCACAGTCTGGAAGGGATGTACGCCCACTTCCCCGGGCTTAAAGTTGTCTGTCCCGCCTTCCCCGGCGACGCCAAGGGCCTCCTGAAGAGCGCCTTCCGAGACGAGAATCCCGTTGTCTTCATCGAGCACACTGCCCTTTACAGCACTCGAGGAGAGGTGCCCGACGGCCCCGACCACCTGATCCCTTTCGGGAAGGCAAAGGTCCTCCGGAAGGGAGAAGATGTGTCGCTCATCGGCTACTCCGGCAGCGCCCATCAGGCGCTTCGAGCCGCTTCCATGCTCCACGAGGGCGAGGGGCTTACCGCCGACGTGGTCGACCTGCGAACGCTACGGCCGCTCGATATGGAGACCGTCGTCCGGTCCGTGAAGAAGACAAACCGCGCGGTGGTCGTCGAGGACGACTGGAAATTCGGAGGCTTCGCGGGCGAGCTCAGCGCTCAGATCTCGGAACGCGCATTCGATTGGCTCGACGCGCCGGTCGCTCGCGTCTCGGGCAAGGACGTGCCGATGCCGTACAACAAGACACTCGAGTACGCCGCGCTTCCCTCCGAGGAGGACATCGTTGCGGCCGTGCTCGCGATGCTCTAGGAGACCCCAATGGCCATCGAAGTGACCATGCCCCAGATGGGCGCAGACATGACCGAAGGTGTTGTGGTGCGCTGGCTCAAGCAGCCCGGTGACTCAGTGGAGCGGGGCGACATCCTCGCCGAGATCGAAACCGACAAGGCGACCGTTGAGCTCGAGGCCTTCGATGCCGGAACTCTCATGGGACTTGTGGCCAAAGAAGGCGATACCGTGCCGGTCGGCGAAGTGATCGCCGTGATCGGGGTTGAGGGGGAAGTGCCGCCGACCACCGGCGGGCCGGGCGAGGCCGTTCCTCCACTCCGGCGGCCCTCTTCACCGTCCACCGCCACAGCGGTCCTGGAGGCTGAGCGCCGGGTTCAGCCGCCCGACGGCCCACTCACGATCGATGAGAACGGGGGCGGTCCCCGCCTCAGGATCTCGCCCGTCGCGAGGCGAATCGCAATGGAGGCCGGCCTCGATGTCCGTCTGCTCAACGGGACCGGCCCGGACGGACGGATCCTGAAACGCGATGTCGAGGCGGCGCTTCGGGAAGCCGGAGGGGAGGTGAATCCGCCGGAGCCTCGGCCCGAAGCGGCCGTCCCCCGAGGGAAGGCCGAGGTTGTCCCGCTGACGAAGATGCGCCGCGCGATCGCCCGGCGGATGGTTCAGGCGAAACAGGAGCAGCCACACTACTACCTCACCGTGGACGTCGACATGACGGCAGCCGTTGCGTTTCGAAAGCAGTTCAACGCGGTCGCCGGCGACGAGGCAAGAGCGAGCGTGAACGACCTCATCGTCAAGGCCAGCGCGCTGGCGCTCGCGCGTCAACCCCGCTTCAACTCCCATTTCTCCGAAGACGGGATTCACATCGAGCCCGCAATCAATATCGCGGTCGGCGTCGCCCTGGACGAGGGACTGATCGCCCCGGCGGTGCTCGACTGCGGGAGCAAGAGCCTCGGACGAATCGCGGCCGATACCAGGGACCTGGTCGCACGCGCTCGTGAGGGCCGCCTGACGGCGGCCGAATACGCCGAAGGCACGTTCACCGTAACGAATCTCGGGGCGTTCGGAGTGGAGTCCCTGATCGGTATCATCAACCCACCGCAGGCCGCGATCCTCGGCGTGGGAGCAGTCTCACCAAGACCGGCGGCGAGGGACGGCGAACTTGTCATCCGCGATCAGATGAAGCTCGCGCTGAGCGCCGATCACCGCGTGACGGATGGGGCGGAAGGTGCACGGTTCCTGAAGGAGATTCAGAATCTCCTCGAAAACCCCGCTGCACTGGCGATGTAGGGAAGGCTCAGCCCGGGGCGAGGCACTTGCCCATGATCAGGAACGGTGCGCCTCCCGGGGCGAATGTCATCTCGCCCAATTCCTCGAACCCGAGGCGAGAGTAGAGTTCGTGAGCGCGGCTGTCCGAGCGGGTGCTGAGTACGCAGCTTCGCTCCGTGCGCCCTTCGAACAGAGCCGAGATCAGGCAGGATCCCACTCCCCGCCCCTGGGCATCCGGAGCCACCGCAATTTCAACGAGCTCAACCGCAAGCGAAAGCCAGCGCTCCGCGCTTTCCTCTCCGAGTGCCGAGGCCACCGTGTCGTGCCACCACTGGCCGGGCCTGCTGGTGTGCACATAGGCCATGCCGACCACAGCACCGCCCTCCACAGCGATCCGGCCGGCGTAGCCGGGCCGGAAGCGGTGAACCGTAAGAATCCGATCTCTTACTTCGCGCCCCCTCCCGGGATCACGATAGGGAGGCCGGGCGAAGGCTTCGCCGTAGACGGTGATTGCCTGGTCGAACAGAAGCCCCTCGAGGGGCATCTCCTGTACGCTCCAGGTCATCCCCTGTATTGAGCCCGGCCGCCGAGCTTGTCTTTGTTCAGGCGCTTGTTGAGATGGAGACCCTCGAGCAGGAACTCGGCCGCGGCCGCCGTCTCACCGGGATGATCGGCGTCCATCTTCGCGATCGCCTCCTGGAAGCCGTCGATGCTTCCGACGAGACGAACGTATTCCGCGGCGGGAACCATATCCCCGACCTCGGCGGCGGCGCCGGTCTTGAAGGCCTGGGTGACAGATTCCAGCTCCCCGACGTTGTAGGTCCGGTTGAAGACCGAGACGACCGCGCCCTGGATGAGCTTCTCGATAATCTGGTCCTCGCGGCCGTCCTCGATGGTTTCGAACTCGACCTTCCCCTGGAGTGCCGGCACCACATAGGGGAGGTCGCTCACGCGGGGTACGACGAGGTCCTCACCGGTGGTAATGGATCTCCGCAAAGCGTTCGCCAGCATGCTTTCATAGTTGGCGATGCTCGCCCTGACGCTGACTCCCGAGCGCTGATTCACGTCGGGGCTCTTGCGTGCGAGCCTCGTTATCTCGGCGATTATCTCGGTCATGTAAGCCGGCACCCGCACCTCGAAATCGGCCGGCACCGGGTGGCTCTCCGCCTCCATGATTTCGATCTCGTGCTCGACCTTCGTCGGGTAGTGTGTGCGGACCTGGGCCCCGTAGCGGTCTTTCAAAGGAGTGATGATCCGGCCACGGTTGGTGTAGTCCTCCGGGTTTGCGCTGGCAACGACGAACACGTCGAGCGGCAACCGGATCCGGTAGCCGCGAATCTGAACGTCCCTCTCCTCCATGATGTTGAGCAGCCCCACCTGAATCCGCTCTGCCAGGTCGGGGAGCTCGTTGATGCAGAAGACGCCGCGGTTCGTGCGCGGGATGAGCCCGTAGTGGATCGTCAGCTCGTCGGCGAGGTACCTGCCCTCGGCGACCTTGATCGGATCGACCTCTCCGATGAGGTCGGCGATTGTAATGTCCGGGGTCGCCAGCTTCTCGCCGTAGCGCTCGTCCGCCGAAAGCCACTCGATCTCGGCGTCGTCGCCCTTCTCGGCGATGATCTGACGCCCCGCCGCGCTGATCGGATCGAAGGGATTCTCTGGGATCTCGCACCCGGCGAGCACCGGGGTTGCCTCATCCAGGAGCATCGTCAGCGAGCGGATAATCCGGGACTTGGCCTGGCCCCGCTCGCCCAGGAAGATGATGTCCTGCCCGGCAAGGATGGCGTTGACGATGTGGGGGATGACCGTCTCGTCGTAGCCGAAGATCCCCGGGAAGAGGTCTTTGCCCTCCTTGATCTTCGTGATCAGGTTCCGGCGCATCTCCTCACGCACTGGAACGATCTCATATCCTGATTCCCGAAGAGCGCCAACAGTCGCTGGCGGATCTGTCCTTGTCATACGCCGGTCCTCCTGTGTGCGGGAAGGCTTGCCCGCCGGGGAGCCCCGCCGCCTGACGACGAAGGTCGTACCCCTGGATGCCTGCTTTCATCATTGGAGCCGCCCGATCGGGTGTCAAACGGGGCGTCAGCGGTCCTCACCGGCGAGCAGGCAGGCGCGTACGACCTCCGCGCAACTGATCATCTCGGGGACTACGAGATATTCGTCCCTTGTGTGTTGCCGGTAGCCACCACGCCCGATCACGACCGCCTCGATCCCGTGCCCGCGGAAGATGTTCCCGTCCGTCCCGCCACCGACGGGCTGGGCATTTGGCTCGAGGCCGGCCGCCCGAAGAGCTTCGTAGACCAGCGCGGCTGCGGGCTTGTCCGGTTCGAGCCGGTACCCGGGATAGGCAAGCTCGAAGCGTGCATCAATCTCGGCCCCGGGATGGCGGGCCCGAACGGCCGAGACGTGGGCCCTGACTCCGTTCACGAGCCGCTGGGCGGTCTCTTCCACCATGCTCCGGATCTCGCACTCCACGAGGCAGCTGTCCGGCACGGCGTTGCGAACGAGTCCGCCGTGGATTGTGCCGACGTTCCCTGTCGTGTCCGTATCGATCCTGCCCTGCGGAAGACCGGCGACGACTTCCGCGGCAATCGTGATCGCCGGCACCCCCTTCTCGGGCTCAACGCCGGCGTGAGCGGCCTTCCCCTGGACCTCGATGTCGTACACGTAATGGTACGGTGCCTGTCCCTGAAGATCGGAAGGCGGACCACCGCTGTCAATGACGATGGCCGTCCGCGCGCTCAATTCTGCGAAGTCCATCGCGCGAGCTCCGACCAGACCGATCTCCTCCCCCCGGGAGATCGCTATCTCGACCGGCCGGTGCGGGACGCCGTCTTCTTTCAGCGAGGCAAGTACCTCGAGGATCACCGCGCAGCCTGCCTTGTTGTCGGCGCCGAGGATGGTCGTCCCATCGCTGCGCAGGATGTCCGGGCCGTCCCAGACCGGCCGGATCCCCCGGCCGGGTTCCACGGTGTCCATGTGTGCGGACAGGAGCAGAGGCTCGCCCGCCCCCTCCACTCGCCCCACCAGGTTGCCCGCAGGGTCCTGGACCGCCTCGGCCCCCAGGGACTGGAGCCGCCTTTCCAGCTCCGCGGCGATCTCGTCTTCGAAGCCGGACGGCGAGTCGATGGCGATCAGTTCCAGCAGTGTTTTCACGACCCTGTCGCGGTTGATCATGGGTTGGCCTCGGTCTCAGCGGTCTCCCGGCTACGCCGGTACTCTCTGCCCGGCGCCGGGATGCTCAGGATACCCCGACGGAGACGGGCACCGAGGTCCCCGTTTCCAGCCCGATGCCGTCCAGCAAGGAATGAAGTCTTCGGCAGGTCTCAACGATGCGACCGGCCTCGACGGTCACCGCCTGTTTTCCGTCACAAAGCGCTTCCTGAGGATTGTTGTGGATGTCGAACTCAATTCCGTGGGCCCCGGCGGCGACGAAACCGTACGCCACGCGCTCCACGAGCTTCGAATCCCCCGAGCTGTGGCTGGGGTCTGCCAGGAGCGGAAGGTGCGAGCGGGAGCGGACGAACGGAATCATGCTGATGTCCGCCGCGAACCGTGTTGAGCCCTCGAACGATCGGATCCCGCGGTAGCAGAGGATGACGTTCCGGTTGCCGCGTCCGACGGAGCGGCCTTCGCGGTCAATGCCAGACATTATGTAGGCGGCGGCGCAGAGCCATTCGTTCAGGTCATTCCCCATCCCGTGCTTGAGAACGACGGGCACGTCGACCCGCGAGAGCTCTTCGAGCAGAGGCGAATACTGCGAGCTCCTGGCACCGATCTGAATGATATCGACGCCCGCCGAGAGGAAAGCATCAAGGTGGCGAAGATCGATCAGTTCGCTGACGATCGGAAGTCCCGTTTCTGCCTTCATAGCCGCGGCGATCTCGAGCCCGCGCCGCAACTCGAGGCCGCGGTAGTCGTAGGGACTGGTCCGCGACTTGTCGACGAACGCCCGCAGGATGTCCACGCCCGCGTCCCGGGCCATCCCCGCCGACTCGAGTGCCTGGTGCTCGGTCTCTATCGCACAGGGGCCACCAAGGATGGTCAGACTGGGGCCACCGAAACTTGTGCCGCCCACCCTGACAATGGAGTCGTCCGGATGCCAGGTGCGGCTCGCGTCCTTGTACTTCTCGGAAATCCTGAGCACAGAATCAACGCCGGGCAACTCGAGGATTCGGCCCTCATCCACGATCGACGCGATCCCCTTCACACCGATGACCGTTGTGTCTGAGACGATCGTTTCGCAGCGGAGGCCGTAGTCGCCGAGGATCCGCTCGATCACGCGCTCGGTTTCTTCGGGAGAGGCCCCGGGGGCCATGTGGATGATCATGTGGTCAGGTCCGCCCGCACTTCAGGTTATGTACAAAGATTGTCGGCCTAATGCAGGCTAGGGGCCACAGCGCGGCCCGCCCGTGAGGCCCGGCGGTCGCGCCTCAGAAGAGGAGCATCGACAGCTTTCTCTGGTACTCGCGGGTCACCGGCGACTCCAGTCCGATGAGGTCGAACACGGCCAGTGCTGCCTTGCGCGCCGCACCATCGGCGAACTGTCGGTCCAGCCGGACCGATTCCAGAAGCTCGTCCAGCGCCGGCTCGTAACGGCCCGCCGCTGCCAGCAATACCCCCCAGCGGTAGCGGGCGCGAGGACTCGAAGGCTCGGCTGCCGCTTCGGCCTCGATCTCACCTTCATCGTTGCGGGCGGCGAAATCATCGAGAAAGATCCGGTGTTTCATCACCTTGGCGCGGCGGTCGGCCGGAGCGCGGTCGAGCAGCACCGACGCCTCGTCGGTCTCTCCGCGTTGGAGGAGGATAGAGGCGAGACCGACCACCGCATCGGCAGATGGCCCCTTCGAGAGTGCCTCGCGGAAACGTGCCTCGGCCGCGGTCGGGTCGGAGTCGAGCAAGCGGAGCCCGTCCGCCGCCAGCTTCTCCGCCTCCGACGGCACCAATCTGGCGAAGAACGCACGGACCTGTTCCTCGGGAAGTGCACCGGTGAATTCGGCCGCGATCTTTCCATCGCGAAACGCCTTGACAGCGGGGATGCTCTGGATGCCGTAAGTGGTGGCGGTTCGAGGGTTCTCATCCGTGTTCAGCTTCACCAGGCGCACGTCATCGCCGTGCGTTGCCGCTACCTGCTCGATGATCGGACCGAGGACGCGGCAGGGCCCGCACCAGGGCGCCCAGAAGTCAACCACGACCGGCTGGACGGCCGAGCGCCCGAGGACCTCGGTCGCGAAGGTCGCGTCGGTGACTTCCAGAGCTGCTGTTTCGGGTGACATTCTCACCTCCTTCCGGGGTTCGCGGCCCCGGCGAATAGTGTACGTCGGCGCTCCCAATGGGAGGCCGTGCCTTGTTGGTCCAGCGGGCCTGTAAGCCGGATTCTGTCTGGCCCGCCCGAGGGCGGGGAGGCGACCATTTCTCTCGACGCCACGTTGCCGTGACGCTCTAGCGGCCAACCCGGGAGTGATAGCGGTCCGGGAACCATCCTCCCCTATTCGGCCTTGCTCCGGGTGGGGTTTGCACGGCCGCTCTGTTACCAGAACGCCGGTGCGCTCTTACCGCACCATTTCACCCTTACCTGCCGTGGCAGGCGGTATGTTTCTGTTGCACTAGCCGTCGGCTCACGCCGCCCGGGTGTTACCCGGCACCCTTCCCGGTGGAGTCCGGACTTTCCTCTGCGGCGGACCGCAGCGGTCGCCCGGCCCGCTGGACCCAAACATTGTATCAATGCTTTCGTGGCCGGGCTCCGCCCACCCTCCGACAG
>CAZHMF010000006.1:0-46938 GCA_964533605.1 uncultured Anaerolineaceae bacterium | reverse complement strand
CGTGGAAGCGCACACCCCACCGCCCCGCTCGCCAGCAGTCCCGGCGCGACGATGCGCCTGCAAATCCGTCGGGTCTGACGCCCCCGCCGCCGGGAGCGCCGGAGCCGGACCGGCGGGCCGCCGCCTCCAATCCCACTATCGCCGGACTGAGGAGGCTCAACGTCGGCGACCGCTTCCAGGCCGGACCGGTCACGGTCACACTGGCGATGATGAGGGAGCAGGCCGGTGGAGACGACTCGAATCCCATCCACACGGACGAAGACGTAGCTCGCAAAGCGGGGCTCCGGGCACCGATCGCCGGGGGACCTCACGTACTCGCCTTCGCCGAGCTGGCGCTCATTGACGGGCTTGGGCCGGAGGTCCTGTCTCATGGCGCCCACGTCGACGTGCGCTGGATCTCGCCCCTCTACGCCGACGGATCAATCTCGGCGATCGCAGCTGTCACGGGTGTGGACGCCAACGGCGTGGCCTTCGAGCTGAGCGCCGAGGCCGATGGGGTCCCGGCTATGATCGGAACGGCTTTCGTGCCATTCCCGGAGACGGCGTGATGGACTGGCGCGAACGCTTCTCCGATCGCCTCATCTCCCTCGAGGACGCGGTCGCGACGGTCCGCAGCGGGGACACCGTCCTCGCGGGGATTCCCGAACCCGTGCCGTTCCTCCTGGCGCTCGCGGGGCGCACGGATCTCGAGGACGTGACCGTGATGAGCGCAGTCGCCGCTCAGGGGACCGCGGCCCTCGCAGCACACCCCGGGGTCCGGACACTGACCGGCTTCGCCAACGACTTCTCCCGGCCCTTCATCGACGACGGCCGGATCGAGTTCATCCCCGTCACGTTCTTCGGCGCCTGCGACTACGTCGATCGACTCGCCGCCCGAGTGACGGTCGTCGTCGTCGCCGAGCCCGAGGCCGATGGCACGGTAACGCCGGGAATGGCGCTCGCGTACGACGATGCGGCCGTGCGGACCGCTCGGGAGAAGGGAGACCTCGTCTACGGGATGGTCGTCGAATCCCAGCCGAAGATCCCGGGAGAGGGGTTCCGCGTCGAGGACTTCGACGGTCTCATTCCGCTGCCCACTCCCGAGGGGGCGGTGAACGTCGAGGAACGTCCCGCCTCAGAGCACGCAGGTGCCGTTGCGGTCCGCCTCGCCGAACTCGTCCCGGACGGGGCGACCATGCAGGCCGGAGTGGGGGGGTTGCCGGACGAGGCCCTGAGCCTTCTCGCCGGTCACAAGGACCTCGGAGTCCACACAGAGGTGCTCGGATTGGGACTCGCCGGCCTGGTGGAACAGGGCATCGCGACCGGCTCTCGCAAGGTTCTACATCCCGGCAAGGCCGTCTGCACGATCGCGCTGCCGGGGACCGTGACAGGAGACCATGACGGTCGTTTCGCCATCCTGGGCGCCGCTTCGTGCCTCGACCCCAGGCTGATAGCAAAGAATCCGCTGCTCAGATGCGTGAACTCCGCGATGCAGATCGACCTGGGCGGGCAGACCAACGCCGAGATGCTCAACGGCTCCCAGTACTCGGGAGTCGGCGGTCAGCTCGACTTCTTTCGCGCCTGCCAGCTCACCACGGATTCCCTCTCGATCCTGGCGATCGAGTCGACGGCCGCGGGGGGAGCGGTTTCACGCATCGTTCCCTGGATCCCGGAAGGAAACGTCGTCACGAGCTCACGCTACGACATCGACGCGGTCATCACCGAACACGGTCTCGCGTGGCTGCGGGACCGGTCGACCAGGGAGCGAGCGGAAGGGCTCATCTCAGTCGCCCACCCCGATCATCGGGAGTTCCTAACGGAGTCGGCCGGGCGCCTCGGTCTCCTCAGGGGATGACCGGGCCATGCCGACCCCGGGACCGGAGGGCATCTGCCCCGCGCGCGCAGCCAACCCGGCGCTTGCGAGTGTCTTTCTCTGCCCGATAACGATCGCGAGCACCAACACCGAGACGGAGGCAGCGAGGATCGGGAAGAGGACCTCGAGCGAGATCGCCTGGCCGATCCCGGCGAGAGGGAATGTGAGCAGCTGAGCGAGACCCATGTTCAGCTGAAGCAGGCTCATCACCCGGCCCCGGACTTCGTTCGGCACGATCAGCTGGACCAGAGTGGTCGCGGAGATCTGCGACGACGTCATCCCTATGCCGAGGACCAGGTTGCCCGTGATGGCGGTCGGCACCGACGGGAATGCGAAGACGGCGAACCCACCAGCGAAGGCGAGCGAGCCCAGGGACAGCAAGAGTCCCTTCCGCGGATAGTCGGAAAAACGGGCCATAACGAGGGACGTAAAGAAAGCGCCCAACCCCCAGGTCACCGCGATCAGCCCGAAGTTCCGCACCGACACCCCCACGACGGTGGTAATCCAGGTTGGTCCGAGGTTGGCGACCGCGGGGAAGCCGAGGGCCATCATCGAGACCATCAGAACAATGATCCAGAGAACCGTCGGATTCCCGCGGGTGTAACGAACGCCCTCGCGGACATCGTCCAGCGTCGCCCGGACACCGTATGTACCCTGCCTGGTCGCCCTTGCCTCCGGTTCGAAACGCATGAGCGCAAGCATCAGCACCTCGAACGCAAGAGCGCCACCGCTCAACGCATAGGTGCCGGCAAAGCCGAGCGCCTCGATGAGCAGGCCGCTGGCAAACAGCGAAACCGGCATGGCGATCTGTCCGGCCGCCGTATTGAGCGAAATACCGGCCGGAAGCAGGCGCGAGCCGAGGATCTCGGGGACCATCGCCTGTCGTGTCGGAAGGTCGATCGCAAACGTTCCCGAGGCCAGAAAGGTGAGCGCGAAGAATGCGGCCAGTGCCCACGGGCCGCCGTCGGAGAGCCACATCACTGCGGCAACAGACAGGTTGAGCACGATGCCGACGGACTGGGTGATCATCAACAACCGGCGCCGGTCGAAGCGGTCGGCGAGCGCTCCTCCATAGAGCCCGAAGGTGAGTGCGCCGAGACCCCGCATACTTCCGATCAGGCCCACGAGCACGATCTGCGCTCCACTGTCGACGGCATCCTGAATCCAGAAGATCTGCGTCACGAACTGCAGCGGCATCAGTGCGGAGCTGGCGATGAGGCCGTAGAGAAGGAGCCGGTAATCGCGGATGCGGAGAGGGGCGAATCCCGAGACGGAACCGCCGCCCCCGGCGGAAGACATGGCTGGAGTTTAGTTGGAGTGGGCTCTACCTACGAGGATTGAGCTCCAGCCTGAAGATTCACGATCATCCACGGTCCAGGAGCGGGAACACTCCGGCAGCGAAGTCTCGAAGCACTCTCTCGGCGAATGGAACGGGCGGAATAAGCATGATCTGCGTCACTCCGGCCAGCTCAAGTGCCCTAACTTGAGACGAGATCTCCTCACCGGTGCCCGTCAGCGTCGTGAGCGCGATCGCAGCCGGAGTCACGAAGCGCCGCTCCTCGTCCGGAAGGAACGTGCAGTGGCCCACGTGGACCTGCTGGTAACGCCGCTCCGCCGGCGTGTCCATCTCTTCGACATAGTCGCAGTAGTCCTCCCACACATCGTGAAGGTACGAAGGTGCATTCGAGAGAGAACGCCTGGGCTCGGCGGCGCGGTGCCAGGCGGCGTGGAGCATCTGCGACACCCATACTCCGGCCTCGTCCAGAGCCCGCTCCGTCTCGGTCGTCTCGCCGGGAGCGAGGACCATGCCCGTGAGGAGCGTCGTTACCTCGAGGTCCTCGGGAAGTCGACGCCCGACCCGCCGTGCACCTTCGCGAACGTGCTCCATGCCGGCTGCGATCGTCTCGGGATTGGTGCCGACCATGACAATACCGTCGGCGATACCGCCCGCCCAGCGCTGCGTCTGAGGTCCGAGTGCGGAGATGTGGATCGGGATCCGTGGCTCGAGCCGGTAGTAGCCCATGCCCCGATGCATGAATGTGACATCGCGCGTGATCCCGTCGTAGCTGAACGGCGTGCTTTTCCCGTCGAGAAGATCCCGAACGACGCGAACGTACTCCCTGAACGGGCCCAGCTTCATCTGATCCTGGCCCATCGTCCGCATCGCCGTGTGTCCGGTTCCGAGCCCAAGGAACACCCGCCCCGGCGCGACCTCGTTGATGCTCGCAATCGCCGACGCCGTGACCGGGGCGATGCGGGTGCCGGCGATCGACACGCCGGTTCCGAGGCGGATCCGTTTGGTCCGCGCCGCCGCCAGCGCGAGCGTCGCGTAGCAGTCCGACCAGATCATCTGCGAGTCCGCGATCCAGGCGCTGTCGTATCCGAGCTCCTCGGCGAGCTCGATGTACTCGATGTTACTGATCATGGCTCCGACGCAGATTCCGACCTTCATTGCCGTTCTCCCCGGGACGATCGGCGGGCGTAAGGCACGCTGCCGCCGGCACAGGATAGGGCTCCGGCGGCCGGTCCGCTGCCGTCTCCCACGAGGCAGAGTACCCTGACCCTGTCCGTTTGCGGCGGGGCAGGGCAGGGTAAGGAGGCACGCCCGTGACAAGGGGACCGGCTCCTCAGATGAGCAGGGACTCCGCACGCGCGCTCGTCGCGCTCGCTCTCCTGGCGGGCTCCTTCGCTGCGATTACGGTCGCGGCTTTCGCCGTCGCCGGCCCGTATTCGTGGGTG
This sequence comes from uncultured Anaerolineaceae bacterium, assembly GCA_964533605.1. Lineage (GTDB taxonomy): Bacteria > Chloroflexota > Dehalococcoidia > Tepidiformales > Tepidiformaceae > DASCML01. The sequence continues at coordinate 42,347 of CAZHMF010000006.1, read as the reverse complement.
GAGGACTCGATAAGCGCGTCCGCCGGACAGGGCGTTCACCGCGCCTGGGTCACACGGCTGGGGTTCCTGCTCTATGGGTTCGCGGTCCTGATCCTGGCAGCGAGCAACCGGCCCCTGTGGGGGATTCCGGGCCAGGTGCTCTTCGGCCTCTTCGCGGTGATGATGGTCGCTACCGCCGCCTTTGCCCACGCGCCGTTCGAGGAAGGCGTCGCTTACGACCAATTCGAAGACGACCTTCACACGATCACAGCGACCGTGATGGGATTCGCTTTCGTCGTCGGGACGATCAGCGTTATGGCCCGGCGGGGCCCGCCTCTGACGCTCGCCCACGCGGTCGACGGCGGCGCGGCAGCACTGGCGATCGCCCTCTCACTTGCGATGTCCGCCGCCTCCGATCTCGAGGGGCTGCTGCAGCGACTGATGTTCCTCATGGGGTACGGCTGGTACGCGAAGGAAGCACTTCGCCTCGGATTCCCCCGTTTCCTCACCGGTGTGCATGGGGGCGGAGAGGTACAAAGGGGCCGGTGACCGGCAAGACGGAACACAATCCCCGAGACTATCCGGGCCCCTGCCCTCCCCGGTCGGGCTCCGCGTTCAGCGCCGCCGCCAGCAACTCCACAACATGCCTGGCCCGCCTCCGGCTGAACTGATCCACCTGCTGCCGGCAGGAAGCTCCGGTGACCAGGACCTCAGTGTCATCCGGCGCCCCATCCACAGCCGGGATCAGAGAGCGCTCCGCCATCGCACGCGAGATCTCGAAATGCTCCACTTCGTAACCGAACGAGCCCGCCATACCGCAGCATGCCGACTGGACGATCTCAACAGAGAGGTCCGGAATGAGAGCGAGCGCGCCGGCCAGAGCCGAAGTCCCCACCAGCGCCCGTTCGTGACAGTGGACATGCACCAGGGCGCGCCTCTCGCCCAACGAGCGGAACAGGGCCGCCGGGCCCGGCTCTTCAACGCTCAGCCGCACAAGCAACTCCTCGAGGAGCAGCGACTGCCCGGCGACGGTCCGTGATGCCTCGTCCTGAAGGAGATCCGGGTATTCATCCCTCAGAGTCAGGAGGCAGGATGGCTCCGTCCCGACTATCGGCACGCCTCGGCGGGCGTAGGGGAGCAGCGCCTCCACCGCAGCGCGGGCCCATCGCCGGGCCAGGCCGAGCTGGCCTTTGGAGATCAAGGGGCGGCCGCAGCAACCGAGGCGGCGCACGACTGTCACCTCGTAGCCCAACGCACGAAGGACACGCACCGCCGCCCGGCCCGTCTCCGGGTTGTAGTAGCGGGTGAATGTGTCGTCGAAGTAGATCGCTTCGCCGCGGGGTGCGGGGCCGGTCCGGTCTGCAGCCGCCGACCCCTCGAACCAGCTCCGAAAACTCTCGCGGGCGGGATGCGGAAGCTCACGATCTCGGTGGATCCCGAGTGTCCGGTGCAGGATCTCTCGCAGAGGCCGGAGACGGGCAGCCCGGTTGAGAGCGGGAATCAGAGCCGGTACGGCCGTCTGCAGCCGGGCGAGCAAGGCGATGCGACCGAAGAGGCGCGAGCGCAGCGGCGTGCCGTGTTGCCGGTGGTAGCGGGTGAGCACCTCGTACTTGATCTTCGCCATGTCGACGCCCGACGGGCACTCAGCCTTGCAAGCCTTGCACTCCACGCAGAGGTCGAGCGCGTCGTAAACTCTGCGTCCCCCCAGCTGGTCGGCCGGGAGCGCGCCGTTAAGGACCTGGCGAAGAAGGTTTGCCCGTCCTCGCGTGGAGTGCTCTTCATCGCCGGTCACCATGAACGACGGGCACATACTCCCGTCCGCCTTCCGGCAGGCGGCTTGTCCGTTGCAGAGCTCCACGGCCCGCGCGAGATCGCCGTCCGCGGAGAAGTCCAGGTAGGTATGCGGGCGCCTGTTCCGGGTCGCCGGCCCGAGCCGCAGGTTTTCGCGGAACGGAGGTGTGTCGACGATCTTCCCCGGGTTCAGGATCCCGTCCGGATCGAAGGACCGTTTAAGCTCCCGGAACGCTGCGGTGAGACTCGGCCCGAACATCCTCTCGGTGAAAACCCCCCGCACTATCCCGTCGCCGTGCTCACCGGAGAGCGAGCCTCCGAACTCGAGGACCATGTCCGCGATCTCGGAGGCCAGCGAGTAAGCGCTTTCGAGTCCCTCCTCGGTTTTCAGGACGACGAGCGGGCGGATGTGAAGACAGCCGACTGACGCGTGACCGTAGTAGGCCGCCACAGTCCCGTGGCGCCGGACTACCTCGTCGAAGCGAACGACCCACTGACCGAGCCTCTCGGGCGGGACCGCAGTGTCCTCCACGATCGCCACCGGCTTGCGGTCGCCCTTCACCGACATCAGGATCCCGAGGCCGGCGGATCGCATGCTCCAGATCCGAAGCTGCTCGGCCGGATCGACGGTCACGTGGGTCCCATAGGCACCGGCATCGCCCTCGAGATTCCGCGCCACGGACGCAAGCCTCTCCCGGAGCCTCGCGGGCTCATCGTCGAACAGCTCAATCAGCAACAGGGCGCCGGGCTCACCGATGACGAAATCGACGAGCGACCGGTACCCGATGCTCTCGCGGCAGCGCTCGATAATAGTTGAATCGACGAGCTCGATGGCGGCCGGTCCGTGGCCGAGGGCGGGAACCACAGCGTCGCAGGCGGCGGCGATGCTCTCGAAATGAACGGCGGCGAGGCCCCGTAGCGCGGGAAGGGGCTCCAGGCGGACGCGGGCGGCGGTCAGGAAGGCCAGCGTTCCCTCCGAACCAACGATGATCTTCGCCAGGTTCACGGCGTCCTCTCCCGTGAACTCATCGAGGTTGTAGCCGGAGACGCGGCGCTGGATCTTTGGATACCGCCTCGCTATCTCTTCGCGCTGCTCCGCCGCGATGCGAAGGGTGGCCCGGTAGACATCCCCTTCGAGCCCGTCCTTCGAAAGCATGGCCTCGAGATCCGCTCTGTCGATCTCAGCGAAGGTCGTGAGCGTACCGTCCGCCAGAACGGCATCCAGTTCCACGACCTGATCAATTGTCTTGCCGTAGATGACCGAATGTGTCCCGCAAGAGTTGTTCGCGATCCCTCCACCCAGGGTTGCTCTGTTCTTGGTGGAAGGATCGATCGCGTAGTGAAGTCCGAAAGGCCGGGCCGCCTCGTTGAGCTGCTCCACTGTCACTCCGGGCTCGACGCGGGCCTGCCGTTCGGCCGGGTCGAGCTCGAGAATGCGATTCAGGTACCGTGAGCAATCAACCACAATTGCGTGGTTCACGGTCTGCCCCGAAAGACTCGTCGCCGCACCGCGGGGCAACACCGGCACCCCCCACTCGCCCGCGACTCTGACGGCATGCCGGACATCCTCCGGACGGCGCGGGAACACGATCGCCAGCGGCTCCATCTCGTAGATCGAGGCATCTGTCGCGTAGAGGAGCCTGTCCGGCCGGTCGATCAGAACGTCGCCGGCTCCACCCTCGAGGCCGGCCGCCAGGGAATCTGCGAGCGCCTGGAGCCTGCCCTCGCCGGCCTCGAGCAGATCGAGGGCTGCCCTCACCGAGTCATGCTTCGGCTTCGATTGGCCTCGAAGGACGTCCCTGAGACCGCCCGGCGGGCGGGCACCGGTCATGGGCCGTCCCCCAGGACCGTGATCTCGGCATCGCCGCGGATGTCGCTCACCGATGTGCCCGCCAGAATGCGGAACTCTCCGGGCTCTACGACCCAGTCTCGAACCCGCGGGTCCCAGGCGGCGAATGCCCGCGGGCCGAGGACGATCTCAACTTCGCGCCTCTCCCCTGCCTGCAGCTTGAATTTGCCAAAACCCTTCAGCTCACGTTCCGGCCGGAGAAGGCTCGACTTCACGTCTCGCACGTAGAGCTGGACAACAACCGTTCCGGCGACGGCACCGGTATTCGTAACAGGAACCTTGACCGAGACACCCTCACCAGGTTTGATGCTGCCGGCGTCCGGCTCGGGTGCACCGAGGGAGAACGTGGTGTAGGAGAGGCCGTGGCCGAAGGGGAACCCGGGCTCGACCGCCCGCCGCAGGAATCCCCGGTAACCCGTGAAGATTCCCTCCCCGTAGACAACGCTTCCAGCCTCCCCGGGATAGGTAAGATGGGCCGGGCTGTCCTCGAGCCGGACGGGGAACGTGCAGGCGAGACGTCCCGCCGGATCCCTGTCGCCGAGCACGACATCGGCTATGGCGTCGCCCGCCTCCTGGCCCGGGTACCAGCAGTGGAGCACGGCCCCGACTCGCCCCGCCCACGGCATGGCGACCGGCGATCCGGCGTTTACCACGACCACCGTCCTCGGATTGGCCTCCGCAACCCGCTCGATGAGCTCGTCCTGGGACCCCGGCAGCGAGAGGCTCAACCGGTCTTCGCCCTCGGTCTCCCAGCCCGCATTGAGTCCCACCACGACCAATGCCACATCACACTCGCGGGCCGCGACGACCGCCCGATCGAGCAGGTCCGGCGGCTCCGGCTCGCTGCAGCCCGCCACCAGACCCGACATGGGGGCTCCGCCCGCGGACTGGAACTCGACAACCAACGCGTATCGTTTGCCGCCTTCGAGCTCGACGATCGCCTCCACCTCGTCGCTTCCACGACCGTAGAATGAGCTCCCCGGAACCCAGTCATCCCAACAATCGATAACAAGTGCCCCATCGAGGAAGAGACGTGCGGGGCCCGTCCCCGCGATCGTGAATCTGTGTGGACCGTCCATCTCCGGTACAAACCGGGCCGAGGCCCGTAGGGAGTAGGCACCATCGATCTCCTCCGGCATGCTCGAACTGATCCACCGGTGTTCGAGGCTCCGGCGAGTCTGGGTGAGCACGGGGTCTCCCGCGAGATCCGGGTTGTTGAAGAAGTCGAAGGTTGCCCCGCCTTCGAGTCCCTTCGCCAGCGGTGGCGCCGTGCGATCGATCCTCGCACCGGGCTCGTACCGCACGACCGTACCCGGCTCGAGGCGGTCGCGGAGGGCATCGAGCGGCTGCACGACATGGTGGGGTTCGACGCGAGAGCTTCCGCCACCGAGAAGTGTGATGTTGGCGGCGTTCGGACCGATGACCGCGAGGCTCCGCAGGGAGCCGGCATCCAGCGGGAGCGTCCCATCGTTCGTCAGGAGGACCATGGCCTCCACGGCTATCTCGCGGATGAGCGACCGGTGAACCGGTGAGTCGACGGACTCTTCCGGCGCGCCGGCCGGCTCGAAGGCTCCCGTCCGCGCGGCGAGCCTGAGGAGCCGCCCGGCCTTGTCGGCGAGGACGGACTCATCGATCTCGCCGCTCTCGACGGCCGCCTTCAACCTCTCCCCGAAATGGCGGGCAGGGCCGGGCATCTCGAGATCGAGGCCGGCCCGCGCGGCCGCAACTGTCGACATCGTCCCCCACCAGTCGGACATTACGAGTCCGTCGAAACCCCAGCCGGTCTTGAGAAGCTCGCGGACGAGCGTTTCATGGTCGCAGGCGTAGGTACCGTTGATCCGGTTGTAGGAGGTCATCACAGCCCAGACCCCCGCCTCTTTCACCGCCGCCTCGAAGGGAACGAGATAGATCTCGTGCAGAGCCCGCTCGCCGACCTCCGAACTGATCGTGTGACGCTGGTACTCCGAGTCGTTGCAGACGAAATGCTTCGCGGTCGCCCCGACCCCCCGGCTCTGGACACCCTCAATGAATGCGACCGCCATCTCCGCCGTCAGGAACGGGTCCTCCGAGTAGCACTCGAAGTTTCGTCCCGCGAGGGGGTGACGCTGGATGTTGATGGTCGGGGCGAGGATCACATGTACACCCTTGGTCCGCGCCTCTTCGGCCATCGCGGCACCGGCCCGCCGGAGGAGATCCGGATCCCAGGTCGCCCCGAGCGCGGCACCGACGGGGAAGCAGGCGGAGGTCGTGCCGCTGACGCCATCACCGCGGACGCCGTTGGGACCATCGCTGACTTTCACGGCAGGCACGCCGAGCCGCGGAATCGGGACGGTGTGCCAGGCATCGGCGCCGGCGGTCAGGGCCGCCTTCTCATCGAGGGTCAGCCGAGCAATGAGGGAGCCGATTTCGGACGGCTCTGGTGTGGGGGACATCGTTCGAACTCCGAGATCGGGATCGGCGCTCAGCGAGTATAAGGCGGCCGCTTCAAAGCGAGGCGCGCCTCAGGGCCGGTTTGGGTCGCGAGACCGGTGCCCGCGGCACGCCGGGAGACCGCGAGTATCAGGGATCGGCGGGCTCGAGCAGGTTGGACCTGATGGCCGCGACCTGAGAAGAACCGACTCCGATACTCTCGAGATATGCGGCCGCACCGCCGTAGACCCGGTCAAGCCCGGCGAGGAAGACCGCCATCGCCCCCTCGGGAACGCCGTAGGCCGTAGCCAGGTCTTCGCGCGACATCCCCTCCGGCAGACCGCGCGTGCCTTCCACGTAGGCAACCAGCCGCGGGACTTCCTCGTTCGTCATTTCGTAGTCGGCCTCGATGACGTCCCGGGGAACGCCGAGGAGGCTCAGCGTCAGCGCCGTGAGGACGCCGGTGCGGTCCTTACCCGCAACACAATGAACGAGCAGCGGATAGGAATCGGGGTCCGCCAACAGTTCGAAAGCCGCCCTCCAAGGTCCGGGATCGAACGTCAGGTAGCCCCCGTAACGCTCGCCGGACATTCCCTTGCCGAAACGCTCGTTCAGCGTTTCCGAGGCACCGTCCGGGATCACTGAGAGCCAGTGCCGGTCCACCTCACGCCCAAGGTCGCCCGGCTGCTGGGATTCGAGCTCCGCCCGGTTGCGCAGATCGAGCTGGGTGGCAATCCCCAGCCGGGCGACGCGAGCCCTGTCGGCCTCGGTCATACCGTCCGGCCGGCCCGAGCGATAATAGCGGCCCCACCGCACGGACTCCCCTTTGTCGGTGCGATAACCACCGATATCGCGGAAGTTGAAACAGGCCTCAAGGGGTATCTTTCGCGCGGGCACGTTATTCATCGAACAGCTCCCCCGGTCCTTCGCAGCCGGCCGGACCAGGCCGTGAGACATAGCATCGTGTGGGAACAGCTCAGAAACCAACCGCAGCCGCTGCAGCACTCGCCGAACTTGGCCTCGGAAGGCGCGATCGTACATGCTGGGACCCAACCCACTGTGAGGGAGCGTCATGACAGCAGACCAGTCGAACGTTGCGGACCGCATGTACCGCTACTACATCGCCCAGGGCGAGAAATACTCGTTTGCCGAGCTCTGGCCCCGCGCCGTGACCGCCCGCATGCAGCTCCTGGACTCGCTCGCCGCAGTGTCAGAGGAAGAAGCCGCGTGGTCCCCGGAGGAGGACATCTGGAGCATCAAAGAGGTGGCCCACCACATCCTCAACAGCTCTCGCCACGTGCGCCGCGTCGTGCTTGCGCTAGCGGCCGGGCAGCTGCCGGACGCCTCCGGCATCGAGCCCCCGCGCGAGACCACCGACGCGACAATGGACGAACTCCGCGCGCAACTGCGCGACGACGGCATCGAGTGGGCCGCCGTCACCAAGGACCTCCCGGCCCGCCCGCCAATGGAACCCACAGTGCTCCACCCGAGGTTCGGCGAGCTCCCGGCGCGCTCCTGGTACCTCTTCCAGCGCACCCATGACCTCGACCACATGAACCAGATCAACGCCGTCAAGGCCGCAGATGGATACCCGGCGGCACAATCGTGAAGGTCTCGGTCGGCGCCGGAGTCGCCAACGAAGACTGGGAGGCCGCCACTGAATGGGTTGTCGGGGCCGAGCGCCTCGGCGTCGACAGCGTGGCGACGAGCGAGACCTGGGGTTTCGATGCAGCGACACCTCTCGCGTTCTTCGCCGCCCGGACATCAACCATCAGACTCGAGACATCCATCCTCCAGGTCGCAGCCCGCACGCCCGCGGCGATCGCGATGATGGCGCTGTCGCTGGCATCGATGAGTGGCGACCGCTTCCGGCTCGGCCTCGGCACGAGTGGACCGCAGGTCATCGAAGGCTGGCACGGAGTGCCGTTCAAGCGCGCGATGACCCGCCTTCGCGAGACCGTCGAGATCGTTCGCATGGTGACGAGTGGCGAACGTCTCGCCTACGAAGGCCGTGTCTTCCAGCTCCCCCTGCCCGGCGGGCAGGGCCGGGCGTTGAGACCGGGGGCTCCACCCCACCGGGTCCCGATCTACCTCGCCACCCTCGGGCCCAGGAGCCTCGAGATGACCGGCGCGCTTGCAGACGGCTGGGTCGCCTCGGCCTTCATCCCCGAGCACGCGGAGGTCTTCCTCGGCCCCATCCGGAAGGGGGCCGAGAGCGCGGGGCGATCGCTGAGCGATATCGACCGGCGGGCGGGCGGCGTCGTCCATTTCGGCGAGGACCTCGATGCGCTCATCCGGCCGCGGAAGCCGGGGTTCGCCTTCGAGATAGGAGCGATGGGATCTCCCGAGCGCAACTTCTACCGCGACGCCTACGACCGCCAGGGCTATTCCGAGCTGACCCGCGAGGTGCTGGGCCTCTGGCTCGACCGGCGCCGGGAGGAGGCCGCGGCACTGATCCCCGACGAGTTTGTCCTCAAGTCCAACTTCCTCGGTACGGACGAGATGGTGAAGGAGCGTATCCGGGCCTACCGCGACAACGGCATCACCACCCTCAGCGTCGCTCCTGCAGGGGAAACACTGACAGGGCGGCTCGAAACGTTGGAGCGCTTCCTGGGGCTTGTCGCTGAGGTGACGGCCGAGCAGGCCTGAGAGTCTCCCCCGACCCGGGTCTCTCCCGGACACCCGGCCCTCTCAACGACAGAACCGCGGACGGTGATCGACGCCCGTCCGCGGTTCTACCGGAGCTGACTGCAGCCACAGTTCGGGGCAGCGGAGCAGCCAGAGAATGGAGATGGTCGCCTCTTCTGATGAAAGGGTGTGCTGGACGCACAGTCGGGATCAGACGGCGACCACCTCCGATTGAGCGGTCTCCCGGAAGGTCTCCGGATGCCTCCCGGGGACATGGCTGAGCCGGACGGTGATGCCCGACTCGTCGACGTCTGTGATTACCCGCACGAGGCGGCGGCGGGCAAAGGCCAGCGGGCTTGAAGGTCGCTCGCTGACGAGCGCGAAGCTTGTGCCGGACTCCACGGCATCACGCCAGGCGCGGAGAATCGAGAGCATCGACGGCCGCGGAAGCTCACCGAGCTCTTCCCTGATGAGCCCGGCAAGCCGGGGCTCGTGTTTCGCGGCGATGTCGGCGACTCGTTCGAGGTCTGGATCGTCCCGCTTCAGCAGCGCGAGCAGCTCTCGCCGGAGACCCGGGTTGGCTGATCCGGTGTATGTGAACCAGTTTGCGATCTCTTCGCAGCCAGAATCGCCCATCTCTGCTCACCTCTCCTGGGGGGTAGAGCCTAGGTTGGACGATGGCTGCTCCTCTCGCTACCCACATCTGTGGGGTATTCAAATACCCACAAACTTGGTATATAGAACAGTGCAGACTGTTCTGGACTCAATTCGGGGCCGGGGGCAAACATGGGAGAGGCGGGGGATGCTCGGACGGAGGTCCAACGATCGATCGATGACGCCAGGCTGGAACTCATTCGAACGGTGCGTGCGGGTCACGAGTGGCGCGACCTCGCCCACGCGAGCCTGACCAAATCGCTTCGCGAATCGGACGCCGACGGCTTCGCCGCTACGGTTCAGTTCCTGGTCTATCTCTTCGACGCGGACTCGCGGCTCGACGAGGCGCTGGCGGAGATCAAGCACGCGCTCGATCTTGCCGCCGGGAGCCGCACGGCCCGGGGTTTCCTCCTTGCCCAGCGCGCCGCTCTGCTCGCCGCCCAGGGGCATGTCGAACCGGCCCGGGAAGCGGCTGACGAGAGCGAATCGCTCCTCGAGGATGTCGGTGCCGCTTCGGGGCGCAAATGGCCGGTGCTCATGGAGACGGTTCGGCTGAAGCTTCTCGAACCCCCTTCCGCGCGCATGCCGGCTCTCGCCCGAACCGGAGGTTCGGCCGACTCTCAGGCCGACTACTCGTTCCTCCTGAGCTGGCACATCCCCTATTTGGCGGCCAGGGGTGATCACGACAATGCTCAGGCGCTGATTCCCCTGGCGCGGGCGGCCGCCGAGGCCACCGAGCACCGCTGGCGACTCTCGGACGTGAATGCTTTCGAGAGCTGGCTCGCCGCTCTCAGCGGGCGCGGCCCAACCGGACTGCCGGGAAAGGAGACGAGCACGCTCGCGGCGCTGCGCCAGGCCACACTCGGGCTGCGATTCGCCTCTCAGCGCCGCGATCTCCCCGGGATTTCACGCTCGCTCGTGCACATCGAAGACGCTCTCAGCGCTCGGAAGAGCGCGGACCACGGGGGTTACCCGCCGTGGGAAGCGGTCGGCCGGATGCTCATGGGAGACCGCTCACTCCTGGCACAGCTACAACCCCCTCAACACGTGACGCTCTCCAGCGTCGGCACCTGGCTCGCGGCCGCCTACGCAGTCGCTCTCGGCGGCTCGCGCGATCTTTCCGCCCTCTGGCTCCCCTGGGTCCGCGGGCTGGGGCGGCGGGGCATCGAGAGTTCGCTGGAGTGGCCGGTCGCCCGCCGCCGGATCGAAGCACTCCTCCTGCTGCGCTGCGGACAACAAGCCCGGGCGAGCGTGGAGATGCAGCGAGCCGCCGACTGGGCCACCGGGCATGGCTATCGTGTGGAGGCTGCCGCTGCCGGTCTTCAGGCTGAGAAGATGGGGGTCCTGTTCTCGGGCCCCCGGCGCGGCGAGAGTGATGCTCGGGGCTCGTCTCACCAGGAGTCCCTGGTGGAGAAGGGATTCGATCCCTGGCCTCACATCGCCGTCGTCGAATCCGCAGTCCTGGCCGGATCCGGCGACCAGCCGGCGCTGCTGACAGCCCGCGAGCTTGCGACCCTGAAGCTGCTCGCCGACGACCTCTCCTACCGGGAGGCGGGGGTGGAGATGGGAGTCTCCTGGCAGACCGTTCGGAGCGTAGCCCGGAGCATCTATCAGAAGCTCGGGGTTACCAGCAAGCACCAGGCGGCCGAAGAGGCGAGGAAGCTCGGCCTTCTCTGACGCCGCAGAGGGCACTCCCGCGATCGATTGGCCGCCCTGGTGGAGCTGAACGCTTCCCCGGCCCCCGCGGCGCCGGCCGTCGACCGTTGACAGGCCCGCAGGATGCATCCGAACATCTGCTTCTTCAGACCCCGGGAGGAAACATTGGCCATTCTCGATGGAATCCGCGTGCTCGACTTCGGCCGCTATATCGCCGGTCCGTTCTGCGGCGCCCTGCTCGGTGATCTCGGAGCCGACGTCATCCGCATCGAGAAAGTCGACGGCAGCGAAGACCGTTACACGTCCCCCGTCAGACCAGATGGTGTCGGCGCGTTGTTCCTGCACCTGAATCGAAACAAGCGCGGCATGACGTTCAACCCGAAGAAGCCCGGCGCCGATCGGATCCTTCGCCGACTCGTCGGCAGTGCGGACGTAATCGTGGCTAACCTCACACCGGCCGGCGTCGCCGACGTCGGGCTCGACTACGAGTCCGTACGCGCGGTCAAGCCGGACATCATATTGACCACGAGCACGGCCTTCGGCGCCGCGGGTCCTTTCGCAGAAAGAGTGGGATTCGATGGGGTCGCCCAGGCGATGTCCGGGAACATGGACCTCACGGGTTACCCCGACGAGCCTATGCGGAACAATTCGCCCTACGTTGATTTCCTGACGGGGGCTCTCAACACAGTTGCAACACTGGCTGCGCTCAGGCACCGGGATCAGACCGGTGAAGGGCAGCACGTTCAGGGGGCACTGCTCGCCTCCGCGCTCACGGTCGCCGGTGGCGGACTGATCGAACAGGCGATGACTCAGGTGAACCGGATTGCAAGCGGGAATCGTGGTCAGACGTCGGCTCCCTCCGACGCCTTCCGTACGAAGGACGGCTGGGTCCTCGTCAGCGTCGTCGGCAACCCGCTCTTCACGCGCTGGGCCCGGCTGCTCGAGGAAGAGCACTGGCTGTCCGACCCCCGATTCGCCTCGGACCAGGCGAGGGGCGACAACGCCATCATCCTCAGCGAGAGAATGCAGCGCTGGACCGGGGAGCGCACCACGGCGGAGGTCCTGGCGGAGCTGGATGCGGCCCGGATCCCCTGCGGCGAGGTCCTGACGCTCCAGCAAGCTCTCGAACATGAGCAGGTCCAGGCTTTGAACTACCTGGTGCCCACGATGTTCCCCGAATTCGAGGGCACGTACCCTCTGCCCCGCCATCCCATCGAGTACTCCAGAACTCCAGCGGCGAAACCGGTCAGGCCTCCGGCGCTCGGGGAGCACACGGACGAGGTCCTCGCGGAGCTCGGCTTCGGCACAGCGGAGATCAAGAGCTTCCACGCAGATCGCATCGTCTGACCGGCCGGCCTTGACCATCCAGAAGGAGCGCCGAATAGTCAGCTTCACCCCACGGGCCCGGCACCTCAGAGTCGACCAGACGGCGCCCACGGGGAACGAGAGGACCTCCTATGAACCCGCGAACTCCAGTCCTCGTCGGCGCCGGCCAGTTCCTGAACCGCGCGCGCTCACTCGACGACTACATCGAGCCGCTCGAGATGATGCTGCGAGCCGTGAACCTGGCAGCCGAGGACAGCCGGGCCCCGCGGCTCCTGAACGAGGTGCAATCCGTCCGGGTCATCCGGGGCGCCTGGCGCTACGGCAACCCGGCCCGCTTCATCGCCGAGCGAATCGGAGTGCCCAATGCAGAGACTGCCGGCACGGTGTTCGGCGGCAACTACAACCAGACGGTCCTCTCCCAGACCTGCCTCTCGATAGCCGCGGGGGAGCTCGAGTGCGCCTTGCTGACCGGAGCGGAGGCCGGGGGGAGCGGGGCAAGGGCGAGAAAGGCCGGGACCGTGCTTCCGGAGCAGGACGCCCCCGGTGAGTTCGACGTGCTCTTCGGCGGAGATCAGAGACCGGAACACCATGAATACGAGGTGGCACACGGGATCCGCCGGGCGATAGACGTCTATCCCATGTACGACAATGCCATCCGGCATAATCGCGGTGAGACTCTCCGGGAACACCTCGAACGCGTCTCAGGTCTCTGGTCCCGCTTCAGCGATGTCGCCCGCGATAATCCTCACGCGTGGCTTCGTGACGGCTACAATGCCGAGGAGATTCGGACTCCATCGCCGGCCAACCGTCGCGTCAGCGTCCCCTACACGAAGCTGATGAACGCCAACAACGCGGTCGACATGTCGGCCGCCCTTCTCGTTTGCTCGGCTGAGGTCGCCGGGCGCCACGGCATTCCCGAGGAGCGCTGGGTCTACCCTCTCGCCGGAGCCGATGGACGCGACCACTTCTCTGCATCGGTCCGCGCCGAGTTCCACGAGTCGCCGGGAATCCGCTTCGTGAGCCGGGCCGCGCTGGAACTCGCCGGACTGGAGCCCGGCGACCTCGACTTCGTCGACCTCTACAGCTGCTTCCCTTCGGCGGTTCAGGTGGCGGCGGCCGAGATCGGCCTGGAGGAGACGCGGCCGCTCACTGTGACGGGCGGTCTGACGTTCGGGGGCGGCCCGGTCAACAACTACGTAATGCATTCGATCGCCCGCCTGGTCGAGGTGCTGCGGGAAAACCCGGGAAGCACAGGCCTGATCACCGCGAACGGCGGCAATCTCTACAAGCATGCGCACGGCGTCTACGCGAGCCGGCCGCCGGAGCAGGATTATCGCTGGACCAACGTCCAGGAACAGATCGAGGCACTGCCTGCACGCCGCTGTCTCGCCTCGTTCGAGGGAGACGTTGTGGTCGAGTCGTACACCGTGCTCTTCGGCCCCGAGGGGCCCGCCGTCGGCCACTTCGCCTGCAGAACACCGGCCGGCGACCGTGTCTGGGCGAGCACGACGGACCGGGATCTCATGGCGGCGATGGCAGAGGAGGAGTTCTGCGGACGGGAAGGAACGCTGTCGGCGGCGGGCCGGATTCGCCTGTAATCTCCCGCCGCCGCCCCCCGGGTGTATATATTGCAGACCTGAAGCATCCCGGGGGCGCGAGCAGCCCCCGCCGTCCGAGGAGGACTCCATGACCGCCAGCGAAGACATGCAGGGCCTTACGGAAGTCCTGGTGCGGGCCTGCCGCGCGATTACGGTCAACTCGATTCCTGCCGATGCCGCTTTCGTCGCCAGGCAGTCCCTGCTGGACTGGCTGGGCGTGGCCCTCGCGGGAAGCAGTCAGCCACTGGCCGAGATCCTACGGGCTCAGGTGCTGGAGGAGGGCGGAGCGCCACAGGCCACCCTCGTCGGCAGCGGCGAGGCAGTCTCCGCCTCCCAGGCAGCGCTGGTCAACGGCGCTGCCTCGCACGCCCTGGACTTCGACGACGTCAACGGGATGGGGCATCCAACCGTACCCGTGCTTCCGGCGCTGCTTGCCCTGGCCGAACGGGACCGCCGAAACGGCCGGGACCTTCTCGCCGCCTTCGTGGCGGGTGTGGAGATGGAGACGCGGGTTGGGGCCCTCGGGATGGCAAGCCACTACGCGAAGGGCTTCCATTCGACCGGCACCTTCGGAACCTTCGGCGCGGCCGCCGCCTGCTCCCACCTTCTTGGACTGGAGGAAGAGCAGTGGTTGCGGGCGTTGGGGATCGCAGCGACCCAGGCAGCAGGTCTGAAGTCGATGTTCGGCACGATGTGCAAACCGCTTCACGCGGGGAAAGCGGCCCAGAACGGTCTCTTCGCAGCCTCGCTCGCAGCCCGCGGATACACCGCGAACGCGGCCGTCCTCGAGACGCCGCAGGGCTTCGCGGCGACCCAGATCCCGGAGCCCACGCCCGGCAGAGCGCTCGAAGGACTGGGCGAGGGCTACGCGATCCGCTCGGTCCTCTTCAAGTATCACGCGGCCTGCTACGGGACGCACGAGACGATCGAAAACATGCTCGCCCTGCGGGCCGAGCATGACATCCATCCTGAAGATGTCGAGGCGATCGAGCTCGAGGTCCCCGAGAGCAACCTCGCGATGTGCAACATTCCCGAGCCCGAGACCGCCCTCGAAGGGAAGTTCAGCCTGCGCTTCACGGCCGCCATGGCCCTCGCCGACGGCGACCTTTCCGAGCTGGCGTTCACCGACGAGCGAGTCAACGACCCCCGCTTCACGGCGCTCCGAGACCGGGTTAACGTGTGCCCCCACCCGGCCGGACATCCCGGCCGAGGCTCGGAGGCCACGGTCAGGCTGCGCGACGGGAGGGAGTTCCGGAACGCGGTGGACCTCTTCATCCCGGCCGCGGACCTCGACCGCCAGTGGCAGCGGCTCGAGGCGAAGTTCCGGTCGCTCGCGGCTCCCCTGCTCGGCAGTGCCCGAACAGATGAGATAGTGCAGACGGTGCGGTCGGTCGAGACCCTCGACGATGCCGGGCAGCTTCTTCGGGCCGTTGCGGTACCGGCCAAGGAGGTGTCCGTATGACCGGAGAGGCACCACCCAGACGCTGGCCGAAGGGGCACCGATTCGAGGATTTCGCGGTGGGTCAGATGTTCACCCACCACTGGGGAAGAACAGTCAACGAGGGCGACAACACCCTCTTCTCGGCGCTCACGCTGAGCTACAACCCGCACTACTTCAACCGCGAGTTCGCCAGGGCGCACGGCCATCCCGACACGGTGGTCAACCCGATGCTCGTCTTCCTCACGGTCTTTGGACTTTCGGTCGAGGACCTGAGCGAGGCGGGCGGGCTCTTCCTGGGAGTGGAGGACCTCACGTTCGCCCGCCCGGTGTATCCCGGCGACACGCTCACCGCCGAGAGCACCGTGCTCGACAAGCGCGACTCGGGGAGCCGCCCGGACACCGGCATCGTGACCTGGCAGACGCGCGGCCACAACCAGCAGGGTGAAGAGGTGATCGACTTCAAGCGGACCAACTTTGTCGCCAAGAGGGGAGGACGAGGGTGAGCTACATGACCGAGGCGCGGCGGATGATTCAGGCCAGCGCCCGCGAGTTCTCCATGAAGGAGGTCCTTCCCGTCGCGAATGAGCTCGACAAAGTCAAAGGTGACATCCCGATGAGCCTGCGCGACCAGATGGGCGAGCTCGGCTACTTCGGGATCAGGATCCCCGAGGAGTATGGAGGCCTCGGGCTCGGCGTCTTCGAGTACGTGCTCGTGACCGAGGAGCTGGCACGGGCCTGGATGAGCGTGGCCAGCATCATTGCCCGGGGAAACGGCTTCATCGGCGGCGAGGCATTCACGGAGGAGCAGCAGCGAAGCTACATGGAGCGAATGGCGCGCGGTGAATTCCTGGCCGCCGCCGCCCTCTCCGAGCCGAACGCGGGCTCAGATCTGGGAGGCCTGGAGTGCCGGGCGGAGCCCGATCCCGACGGCGGGCCTCACGACTACCTGCTCACGGGAACGAAGATGTGGTGCACGTTCGCGGACGGAGCCGACTACATCACCGTCCTCGCCCGGACCGAGCCGGTCACCGATATCAAGCACCGCCACCGGGGGATCGCCTCGTTCTTCATCGAGAAGGAGCGGGGCACGCTGCCGCCGAACTGCATGGGAACGCCGGTCAACAAGATCGGCTACCACGGCTGGAAGACCTGGGAGCTGCACTTCGACGGCTGCAGGGCGATCCGCCTCGGCGGAGGGGGGGGGCGGCGCGGCGGTTTCTACGGGACCGTCTCCGGACTCGAAGTGGCCCGCGCCCACACCGCCGCCCGCGCAGTCGGGCTGGCCCGGGGAGCACTCGAGGACTCGATTGCCTATGCGAAGAGCCGCGTGCAGTTCGGTCGCCCGATCGGCGAGTTCCAGGCGATCCGCTTCAAGATCGCCCAGATGGCTGCCGAGATCGAAGCCGCCCGCCAGCTCACCTACTTCGTCTCCGAGGAGTTCGACGGCCGCCGCCGCTGCGACAAGGAGGCCGGAATGGCAAAGTGGTTCGCAAGCGAGATGGCCGAGCGCGTCACCAGTGAGGCGCTCCAGATCCACGGGGGCTACGGCTACACCACAGATCTCCCGATCGAGCGCTACTGGCGTGATGCGAGACTCACGAAGATCTTCGAGGGCACGTCAGAGATCCAGCTCCGCATCATCAGCGACCGCCTGCTTGAGGATTGATGATGGAGAACAAGATCTCAGCGCTGACCGGGACCGGTAACTTCTTCGAGGACTTCGAGGTCGGGACCACCTATGAGCATGCCCGCGGTAAGACCGTCACCGAGATGGACGGAGTGCTCATCACGAACCTCGTGATGAACACGGCGCAGGGGCACTTCAACGAGGACCAGATGGCGAAGGGTCCGATGGGTCAACGGATCGTCTTCGGTGGTGTCACGGCGGCCATGGTCATCGGCCTGGCGATGCAGGACACGGGCGAACAGGCCCTGACCGAACTCGGGCTGACCGGCATCCGCTTCCGCATCCCCGTCCATCACGGGGACACCCTCTACGCCTTCAGCACCGTCCTCGAGAAGACGGACAGCGACCGCGACGATGCCGGCGTCGTCCGCTTCCACCATCGCGGGCTGAACCAGGAGGGCAAGGTTGTCTTCGAGGGAGAGCGCGCTGTTCTCATCAAGCGCCGCTCACACTGGGCGGAACAGTGAGCGAACGCCCCGACCACGAATCCGCGCACGAGCGGGCCGCTCCGATGAGAGGAGCGGCAACCGGACCGCTCAGCGGCGTCCGGATCATCGACCTGACGCTCGCCCTCGCGGGTCCCTTCGGGACGATGATCCTCGCCGACCTCGGCGCCGATGTCATCAAGGTCGAGCCGCCTTACGGCGACCCTACCCGGCAGTCCGAGCCCTTTGCACCCCGCGATACCGAGCATCATTTCGGCGGCTATTTCGCCAGTATCAACCGCAACAAGCGCAGTGTTGTGCTCGACATCAAGAACCCGGCCGATCGGGAGAAGCTGCTCCGGCTCGTGGACGGCGCCGAAGCGGTCGTTGAAAACTACCGGGCGGGTGTGATGGACCGGGCCGGGCTGAGCTACGAAGTCATGCACGAGCGGAACCCGAAGCTCGTCTACGCCGCCCTTCGGGGCTTCGGCGACCCGCGCACCGGCGAGAGCCCCTATGTGGACTGGCCGGCCTACGACCCCGTCGCCCAGGCGATGAGCGGAGTGGTCGCAATGACCGGCACAGCCGACGGGCAAGTCCTCAAGATCGGCCCCAGCGTGGGCGACCTCTATCCCGGAACGATAATGGCCCTTGCCCTGGTCTCCGCGATCCTCAACGCCCGTACGACCGGCCGCGGCCAGTTCGTGGACGTCGCCATGTACGACGCACTGATGATGCTCGCCGAAGCGTCCGTCTACCGTTACTCCTACAAGGGAATCGTGACCAGGCCGATGGGAAACGGCCACGCTCAGCTTGCACCGTTCGACATCTTCCCCACGACCGACGGACACTGCGCGATCGCCGCCCCGGGGCCTGACCACTGGGCGATCCTCTGCGGCTTCATTGGCAGACCCGACCTCATCGATGACGACAGAACCCGGAGCAACAAGGACCGCGTCCAGCACCAGGAGTTCGTACGCGCCGTCATGACCGAATGGACATCGACGCGGACGACGGCCGAGGTCGTCGAGACGCTCGGAGGCTACGTTCCCGTCGGACCGGTGCACGACGCGCCGGCGCTGTTCAGTGATCCGCATGTCCGGGCGCGGGAGATGCTCGTTGCGGTTCCCCATCCGGGGATGGACCGCCCGGGAGTTCTTCCCAACATCGCGATGAAATTCTCGGAGACGCCGGGAGGCGTCTATCGCCGGCCGCCCCTGCTGGGCGAGCACAACAACGAGATCCTTGGGGGGATCAAGGAGGAAGAGCGATGACCAGACCGCTACGACTGAGGCGCTCCGAACTGTCGGTTCCGGGTACGAGCGCCCGGATGATCGAGAAGGGCGTTGCGAGTGACGCAGATCTCGTGTTTCTCGACCTCGAGGACGCCGTTGCGCCGGGAGAGAAGGTAGAGGCCCGGAAACCCGTCATCGAGGCTCTGAACGACCTGGACTGGGGCCCTAAGACCAGGGCGATCCGGATCAACGGCACCGACACGCTCTGGTGCCATGACGACCTCCTGGAGGTGGTCGGCGCCGCCGGCACCAGGATCGACGTGATCATCGTGCCGAAGCCGAAAGCACCCCGCGACGTATGGTTCGTCGACACTCTTCTCTCGCAGATAGAGCTGAAGCTCGGCCTCCCGCTCGGGAAAATCGGCCTCGAGCTGCTGATCGAGGAGACGGAGGCCCTCGCCCGCGTGGAGGAGATCGCTGCCTGCTGTCCGCGCGTCGAGGCGCTCATCCTTGGAGTAGGGGATCTCTCGGCGAGCCAGGGGATGCGCCTCGGCCAGGGCGCCGCACCCGAGAAGTATCCGGGCGACATCTGGCACTTCGCACGCGCGCGCATGATCGTCGCCGCCCGCGCTGCCGGAATCGATGCCATCGACGGCCCCTTCGGGGACTTCCGCGACGGTGAGGGCTACCGGCGAGAGGCTGGCTGGGCCTCGACCCTGGGAGCGGTCGGCAAGTGGGCGATCCACCCGAACCAGATCGCGCCGGCCAACGAGGTGTTCTCACCGACCGATCGCGAGATCGAGCGGGCGCAGAAGATGATCGAAGCCGTTCGGGCGGCCGAGGAAGGCGGAGCCGGCGCGGCGGCGGCCGGCGGCACGATGATCGACGCCGCAACCGCCCGGATCTTCGAAGGGGTGCTCGAGAGGGCGCGGCTCACAGGAAAGTTGTAGGAGCCGCAGAACGGGACCCGCCGTTCCGGTCGCCGGGCAGTGATTGGTGCCCCCTGCACGGCGCCGGGTGCGTTGGGTCATTCGTACCATGCGAACCGGGGCAGCCTGTCAGCATACTGGGGGCCACCGACCGGGAGGGCGTCATGGTCAGCATTCGGGCTCTGGACCCGGCCCGCCGGCCCGGCGCCCGCGCCGGCGGACGGCCGGCGGAGTACCGCTCCTACGGTGTCACGCTCCTCATCGCGGCCCGGCTGCTCGCCTGGCTCATTGCGCTGGCCATCGTCCTTGGCGACGAGAGGCCGTCCGAGAACTCGGCGCACGAACCCCTTCTCCTGATTCTCAGCCTCGCGCTCATTCTGGCCGGTGGACTCTACGTGCCGCTGGCGCGAGAAGCCGTCCGGAGGATGTATCCCGGGCCGGTCAGCCGCGACCGCGACCTGCTGGCGCTGTCCGCGGTAGACATGGCCGCAGTCGTCGCGATTTTCGTCTACAGCGGTGGATTCAACACTCCTTACTACCACTACGGCATCGTGGCACTGGTCGTCCCCGTGTTCCTCCTCGGCTGGCGGGACTCGCTGCTCGTGTTGGCCGCCTATCTCGGGGCCATGGTCCTGACCTGGATCTTCGCGGGTGCGGGGCTCGACGGCCCGTCTCCGGCGGCGCCCTGGCACGAGCACCTGGGCGGTTACGGCACGCCCGGCAGGCTGCTTTCGCCCGTCCTTGTCGTACTCGTCGGACAGTATCTCGCCTGGCTTGCCCGCCGCCTCGAAGATCGGGAGCGAGCGACCGCACACGCTCTCGAAGACACCGCCCTTCTCTTCCGGATCGCTCAAGCTTCGACCGCCGAGGACAGCGCAGCGGGCGTGCTCGGCGTCGCTGTGCGGCGGCTGGAGAGCACGGACCGTTTCCAGCATGCCTCCGCCTGGGCGAAAGAGGAGGGAGGGTACAGGCTCGTCGCCCAGGCCGGAGCGGACCAGATCGGCCCGGAGTTCCTGGCCGGCGACTCTGCAGACACGGCCGCGGCCGGCGACCCGCTGGCATCAACAGCCCTCCGGGAGCGAATCGCCGTCCGGGGAAGGGAGTGGGGATGCCTGCTGGTCCGGTCGGCGCGGGGCCACCCGGATTTCGAAGGGACCGGCCTGCTGGAGTCCGTCGCATCCCAGGTCGCACTCGGCATCACTCGCATCGAGCTGAGTCACGAACAGGAACATCTCGCAGCCGAAACTGAGAGGATGCGGATCGCGAGGGAGATCCACGACGGGATCGCGCAGTCCGTCTACATGCTTGCCCTGAGCCTCGAGAAATCCGCCGGCGTGGCCGGCGAATCAACACCCATGGGCTCACGTCTCACCAATCTCGTTTCGGTCGCTCGCCAGGCACTTATCGAGATCCGTCACTACATGTTCGACCTCAAGCCTTTGCTCGCTGGGGATGCGTCGCTGGCAAGTACGGTCCGCAGCCAGGCGAAGGAGTTCCAGACCGTGGCAAGCCTCCCGACGGAGGTCGTCGTCTCGGGCGAGGAGCCAGAATTGCCCGTCGCGACCCAGACCGTCATCTACCGCATGGTCCAGGAGGCTCTCGCCAACGCTTTCAGGCACGCCAGGGCCTCGAAGGTGAAGGTCCGCCTGCACTTTCAGGCAGAGCAATTGGTGCTGGAAGTCGAGGACGATGGCCGCGGATTCGACGTCGCCAACGGAACCGGCCGTGGCATCGAGAACCTGCGGCAACGGTGTGAGGAGCTGGCTGGACGCCTGGCCATAATGAGCGGCGAGGGAGCCGGCACCAGAGTGAGCATCACTCTCCCGCTGGGAGGAAGGCCCGAGGATGACTGAAGAACAGGCGCGAATCCGCCTTCTCATAGTCGATGATCACGCGGTGGTCCGAACCGGACTGCGCACGCTCTTCTCGGATGAGCATGACCTGAGCGTGGTCGGGGAGGCGGCATCTGCCGCAGAGGCCATTGCCCAGGTGCAGGCGCTTCCGCCCGACGTGGTTCTCCTCGACGTCCGGATGGGCGACGGCGACGACGCGAGCGGGATCGAGGCCTGCCGCGAGATCCGAGCCTCGCGCCCGGAGACGCGGGTCATCATGTTCACATCCTTCGGCGAGCGCGAATCCGTGCTGGCCGCCGTCATGGCCGGCGCCGACGGGTTTCTCACGAAGACTGTCTCCCACGGGAAGCTGCTCGAGGCGATCAGGGCGGTCGCTCGCGGTGAGTCGATCCTCGATCCGAGAGTGACAAGAGACGTCCTCGACCGCATCAGCGGGCTCGCGAAGGCACCGGCCGGGCCGGAAGACCAACTCTCCGAACGCGAGAGAGAGGTCCTGGCGCTCATCGCAGAGGGCCTGACGAACAGAGAGATCGCCGAACGGCTTGTCATCAGCCCTTTCACCGCCCGCAATCATGTGACCCACATCCTCGAAAAGCTGGGCGTGTCCCGGCGGTCCGAAGCCGCCGCGCGTGCCGTCCGCCTCGGCTTGGATTCGGCCGAATAGCCGGGGCCGACCTCTCCCTTCAATGGTGCCCATCCCCCGGCGGTACTGGTTCACCTGCCCCTCGGAGCGAGCCTGAGAACGTCCGAGACTCCGTTCACAGATCCAACACCGCACACAAGGAGTCCGAAAGTGAAGATCGCTCTCATCGGCATGAGCGGAGTCCGGGCATACAACCAGGAGCTCATCGACGTCGGCATGAGCCTCCCCGGATTCGCTGAACGAGCCACCACCATCTCTTCCCTTCCAAGCCTTGGACTGCTGACGCTGGCGGGGATGACACCTGATCGCCACGAAGTCAGCTACCACGAGGTCGCCGACCTCGACGGCGCAGGGGAGATTCCCAACTGCGACCTCGCGGCGATCTCATTCCTCACGTCGCAGGCGCTCGACGCCTATTCACTCGCCGACCGCCTTCGTGCAGAGGGAATCTCGGTGGTACTCGGTGGCCTCCACGCAACTGCTCGCCCCCACGAAGCACTCGAACACGGGGACGCGGTCGTCGCCGGCGAGGGCGAGCTGTCCTGGCTTCGGGTCCTGGATGACTTCGAGCTGGGCAGGCTCGAGGGAGTCTACGGCGGCGCCGGCGAGTTCGACCTGGCCTGCGCGCCTATGCCGGCGTTCGAGCTGCTCGAGCCGGAGCGCTACAACCGGATCACGGTGCAGACGCAGCGCGGTTGCCCCTGGCGCTGCGAGTTCTGCGCCAGCTCGGTGTTGCTGACGAAGCGCTACAAGATGAAACCGGTCGCTCGCGTCATCGCCGAAGTGCGGGCGGTGAGACGAGTCTGGCCTCAGGCGTTCATCGAGTTCGCCGACGACAACACCTTCGTGGACAAGCGCCGCGGCAAGGAGCTGATGCGCGCGCTCGCACCCGAGCATGTCCGCTGGTTCACCGAGACGGATCTTTCGGTGGCCGACGATCTCGAACTGCTCGACCTGATGCGCGAAGCCGGCTGCGCGCAGGTCCTCATCGGTCTCGAAAGCCCCCGTCCCGAGGACGTGCGCGGGATCGAAGGGCGGCGCGACTGGAAGTACGGACGTGCCGCGGGATATCTCAGGGCCCTCGAGAGAATCCACACAGCCGGAATCACCGTGAACGGATGCTTTGTTCTCGGCCTTGATTCCCACGACCCCGCCATCTTCGAAGAGGTCGTCCGATTCGTAGAGGAGAGCGGGCTTGCCGACGTACAGGTCACCGTCCTGACGCCCTTCCCGGGGACCCCGGTCTACGAGCGCCTGAAACGGGAAGGAAGGCTCTTGCACGACGGTGAGTGGGGAAGGTTTACGCTGTTCGACGTGAACTTCCGGCCCGCAGGCATGACCGTCTCGGAGCTGGAGCGAGGCCTCGTCGAGGGTGCTCGCCGGCTCTATACACCCGAAGCCAAGCGCCGCCGGCAGCGGATGTTCGTGCAGCAGGTGCGCCGGGGGAGGACCGACCGGAAAGCGGGAAGGTTGTCGGCATGAGGAGCTCGCCGCCGGCGCCCTGGCTCCCCACGAGCGTGAGCGAATTCGCCTCGAACCGCAGCCGCCTCGAGCGCCTTGCGGGCGTCAGCGCGGTCGCTCTGGGGCTGGTCTTCCTTTTGATCCTGCGCGATCCGGGGATCCGGCTTTCTTCCGCGGCGCTCGTCGGAGCGGGCTGGGTACTGATGCCGCCGACGTTGCTGTTGGCGGCATGGAGGCCCGAGCTGCGACGGCTCACGCTGGTACCAGCCGGGTCGGTCTGGACGGGAGTCGCCATTGCGACGTTGGACACGGAGTTCGCCGCGGACTGGTCGTTGCTTCTGGCCGGGTTGAGCGGCGGTGGGCTGCTTGGCGCCTGGCTCTGGCTGGGATGGATCCCCGCACCCCGGTGGCGGACCGAGCCGCAGCACCCGTTCAGATGGGCCCTGATCGCATGTCACGTCGGCAGCGTGGCCGGGGGGCTGACCTGGCTGCTGCTTTCCGCCTCCTAGAGCTTCTAGCCTTCACCGCCGGCGTCGCGGAAGTAGGCTTCGAAGAGCAGATCGGCGGCACGGGCGAGGTGCATGTGGATCGCGTCGTGAACGACTTCCGCTTCGAGCCGGAATCGTTCGACCAGCAGAGCATCGAGGTCGCCCAGCTCGGCGATATGGTCGGCCAGATGGTTGACCATCACGAGGAGCTCATCGTGCTCGTGACGCTGCTTCGTAACTTTCGGAATCAGTGACGGGCTCATGTCAACGATCTGGTGCAGGTGTCCGTCGGGCCCTTCGGCGACCTCGAAGTGATGCTGGAATGCCGCCGCCACTTCGCGGACAGCCGTCTCGAGCCGTTCGGCCCACTGGTCGGGACGCCCTGCATGAGCCACGATCGCATCATCCAACCGCCGGTTCGCACTGCTCAGCGGCTCATAGTCCGCCACCTGTGCCTGGACCTCGTCGAGCTGACCCGGCCCGCTTTCCTCGTTCACTGGGTGACCTCCACGCCACGCTCCAGGGGAGTCGTTCGAAAGATAACGAGGCTCGCCGGCTCACGCCTGCGGAGTGCACGGAAGTTGCCGCAGCTCCGGCCGCCTCCCGGCCGGTGCCGGCGGCTGGAACTCGCACTCCGACTGGCGGTGGGCCTGCCTCGGACTCCAATGATGGCACGCCCCGGGTAACTCCCGCGAATCAGCGGTGGTTGTCTTCGAAACGGCCCCGCCACCCCTTTGCACAATCCGGGCGTCGCTCTCGGATGACGCGTACTGCGATTCTGGCCTAGTATCCTCTTGCTGATCTCTGGCCGGCGCGCCGTAGCCGCGACGCCGGTGCCTACGAGGTGGAGGAACTAGTGGCTATCAAGACCAGATTTACCGAAGAATTCGGCATCCAGCACCCGATCGTATCGGGCGGAATGATGAACGTATCCAAGGCCCCCCTGGTGTCGGCTGTGGCCAACGCGGGAGGCCTTGGCTTCCTCACCGCACTGACGCAGCCGACTCCGGAAGCGCTCGCTCAGGAGATCAAGCGCACGCAGGAGATGACCGACAAACCGTTCGGCGTCAACCTCACGATCCTGCCGACGCTCAGACCCGTCCCCTACGACGAGTACCGTGCCGCCATCATTGACTCCGGCGTCAAGATCGTGGAGACCGCGGGAAGCAACCCGGCACCCCATCTCCCGAGCTTCAAGGAGGCGGGCATCAAGGTCATCCACAAATGCACCTCCGTCAGACATTCGGTCACGGCCGAGCGGCTCGGAGTGGACGCCATCAGCATCGACGGCTTCGAGTGCGCCGGCCATCCCGGCGAGGACGACATCCCGGGACTCATTCTGATCCCCGCGGCTGCCGACCAGGTGCGGATCCCGATGGTCGCCAGCGGGGGGTTCGGCGACGGCCGCGGCCTCGCCGCCGCGATCGCACTCGGCGCCGACGGCATCAACATGGGAACCCGCTTCATGGCGACCAGAGAGGCCCCAATTCACGAGAACGTGAAACAGGCCATCGTTGACAACGACGAGCGGGCCACCAACCTCATCTTCCGAACGATGCGGAACACGTCGCGCGTGGCACGCAACAAAGTCTCGGACGAGGTCGTCGAGATCGAGTCCCGAGGCGGCGCCAAGATCGAAGACGTAGCGCACCTGGTGTCCGGAGAGCGGGGGCGCACCAGCGTGCTCGAGAGCGGAGACCTCGATGGCGGGATCTGGTCCGCCGGCATGATCCAGGGCTTGATCCACGACATTCCCACGGTCGCCGAGCTTATCCAGCGCATCATCGGCGAGGCCGAGGACGTAATGGACCGGATGGAGAAGACCCGGGCCTGATCTCTCGATCCCGGCACCGCTCTGGGGTCCGGCTCCTCCGAGGGGAGCCGGACCTCTTCTTTGCTGCGTTCCCGCTCACGGTCCGGGAGGTAGACTGAGCGCGGACAAGCGCCTGAGGTGACACATGGACTTCGCTCTCACTCCGATCCAGGAGGAGATCCGGTCGAACGTCGCAAGAGTCATGCGGCGCTTCGACGATTCGTACTGGTACGACCGTGACCAGTCCGGTGAGTTCCCGACCGAATTCACCGACGCGATGGCCGAAGGTGGTTGGCTCGGCATTGCGATGCCCGAACAGTACGGGGGAAGCGGGCTCGGAGTCTCGGAAGCAGCCGTCATGATGCACACGGTGGCGAAGTCCGCCGGCGCGATGACGGCCGCCAGTGCAATCCACATCAACATCTTCGGTCCCAATCCCATTGTCGTGTTCGGCACGGAGGAACAACGGCAACGCTGGTTGCCTCCCCTCATCAGGGGGGAGACGCGGACCTGTTTCGGAGTCACCGAACCGACCGCCGGACTCGATACATCGAGTATCCGTGTCCGGGCCGTCCGTGACGGTGACCGCTACCTCATCAGCGGTCAGAAGATCTGGACGAGCACCGCTCAGGAGGCCGACAAGGTCCTGCTGCTCGCCCGAACGACTCCCCGAGAGGAGTGCGAGCGCCCGTTTGACGGTATCAGTCTGTTCTACGCAGACCTCGATCGCGACCACGCCCAGGTGCGCGAAATCCCCAAGATGGGGCGTCACGCCGTGGACTCGAACGAGGTGTTCTACGACGAGATGCCGGTTCCCGTTACGGACCGGATCGGCGAGGAAGGAAGAGGCTTCCGGTATCTTCTGCACGGCCTCAATCCCGAGAGGGTCCTTGTCGCGGCGGAGGCGGTGGGAATCGGGGAAGAGGCCCTGAGACGAGCGGCGGCCTACGCCCGCGAGCGCGTAGTATTCGGCCGGCCGATCGGTCAGAACCAGTCGATTCAGCACCCACTGGCGGAGAGCTGGGCGGAGCTGGAGGCGGCCTGGCTTCTGGCGCTGCGCGCTGCCTGGCTCTACGACAACGACGAACCGTGCGGTCCTGAGGCGAACGCTGCGAAGCTGCTGGCAGCGGAGGCAGGTAAACGGGCCTGTGAGCGGGCGATCATGACCCATGGTGGCCTTGGCTATGCTCGCGAGCTGCACGTGGAACGTCTATTTCGCGAAGTGCTCATCAACTGGATCGCTCCGGTCAGCCCGCAGCTGATCCTCTCGAATATCGCCGAGAAGGCGCTCGGTTTGCCGAAGTCTTACTGACGGCGGATATGCCGTGCGCCAGCCAACCCCAGGGGGAGTGAGCTGGGCCATTGACCGGTCGGGACAGGGTTAGCTCCAGCGGTCCGAGTCCAACCCCACGCTCGATATGACCTTGCCGTCCTGGTCTCTCAGAGTGTCGGCAGTCCGGGCGCGCATCCGCTGGACCCCCTGAAGGGCCTCATCGGACACCGGATACTCCTTGGGGTAGAAGCGATCGGTCATCCGTGCGAGTTCGCCCGAGTCGGTCCGGCCATTCGATATCGCCGTTCGATCCACCACTTCGACGACGATCGCCGCGAAGGTCCGTTCGGCCTCGGGCTCTTCGAACAACAGGGGAGAGCAGACGCGAACGCCACGATGGAGGGACCGCTGGTGCGCCTCCCAGAGCGCCTCCTGAGGCGCTTCTGGTGTAGCTGCGAAGTCGAGCCATGAAACTACTCCGGGCTCGTCCCGGCGTACCCCCTCCAGTGCCGCCGCGATATCGATGACCATCAATCCGTTGACGCCTCGCCACCAGTTCGATCCCGCATTACCGTCGATCCGGCCGGACGCAACCTCCCAGGACTGGAAGTCGAGGACCGCCCTCCCGAGGCCATATCGTCCTTCACCGGCGCCCGGGTGGGCGACGAAGAAGGTTTCGACGACCCGCGTTCTCTCTGCAGGAGTCAACGCAATCGCGGCAGCCACCAGTCGAGTCCCTGAAAGCCCCGCAATCCTTGCAGCCTCAGTCATCTCACACCCCCACCTAGCGGAGAGTGATCCCGCCGTCGACGGAAACCACCTGCCCTGTGATGTTCACGGCGTGGTCGCTGCAAAGAAACGCGGACAGCTTGCCGATGTCGGTTGGTGTCTGCTCGCGTTCCAACGGCGTAAGCCGTCGTACGATCGAGAGAAAGACCTCGTGCGGTTCCATCCCTTCGAACTCCGGCACGCGCGTTCCGAGATCTGCCGCCATCGCCTCCCAGGCGCGAGTCCAGAGTAAGCCGGGGCAGATCGCATTCACACGGATCTGATGGGCGGCAAACTCAAGCGCCATGGTCCTGGTGAGCTGGATCACGCCCGCCTTGGCGGCGCTGTACGCGGGAAGCGCGGGATCCGCGCGTAGACCGGAGATCGAGGCGATGTTCACAACCGACCCGCAACCCCTCTCCTTCATATGGGGAATGGCAGCCTGAGTGGTCACGAAGGCGCTTCGCAGGTTCTGGCCCAGCTGCTCGTCCCATTCGTCCTGGCTCAAGGTCTCCAGGGGAGTCCCACGGCGCCGGGCCCGTTCCACCGTCGTCGGGTCTTCCCGCGACGCCCCGGCATTGTTGACAAGTATGTCGAGCGAACCGAAATGCGCCGCCACTTCGCCAACGAATCGCACCGCGTCGGCCGCATCGGCCGCGTCACCCTCGATGCCCACCGCAGTATCTCCAAGATCGGTGGCACATTGCTCCGCACCTTCCCGATCGAGGTCCACGACAGCGATACGAGCGCCCTCTTCGCCAAGACAGGCTGCGACAGCTGCACCGATCCCGCGGGCGCCCCCGGTCACGATAGCCACGCGATCTGCAAGCAGCATCCAGAGCTCCCCCGTGGCGCGAATCCTACTCCGCGACCGGCGGCCGCGGGAAACGGATGCTCCCGGGGCGACGCCACCGTCTGAAGCGAGTCGCCGGTCGGCGGGCTATTCTTCGGAGACGGGCGGCGTTCCCTCCGCATTGGACCGGGACCGCCACTGCCTCGTCCCGGAGGGCCGATGAAGCTGGTGTCCACAGCCGCGGAAGCCGTCGAGTTGATCCCCGACGGGTCGACGATCGTCGTGCCACCCGGCCTCTCCTCCGTGCCCAATGCACTGCTCGCCGCACTCGGCGCCCGCCGCTTTCCGCGGGGCGTGCGGCTCGTCTGCTCGCTCCAGTCTCTACCGCCTCCAGTTTCCGCCAACGCGGATATCGAGATCCTGATCTGGCAACTGTTCGCTGGTACTCGACCTCTGGCGGCAACAGGACGAGCATCCTTTCTTCCGCTCAGATACTCCGAGTTTTCGAAGGTATTCGGGCGAGGCGGCCCCCTGGAAGCGAACGTACTCCTTGCGCAGCTGCCCCCTCCGGACGGGGACGGCCTGGTCTCGCCGGGCGCAGCGGGAGCGGTACTGCTGGACCTCGCGCGGACGGTGCGAACAGTGATCGCCGAGGTGTCCGCGAAGCAGCCGTTTACAGCCTCGGAACCCCGCCTCACAACCAGCGACATCGACCTCGCAGTCGAGGTCGACGCACCGGCGCCGGTGCTCGAGATCGGACGGGCGTCGGCGGCCGAGCAGGAGGTGGGCCGCAACGTGGCCGCCCTCATCCCGGACCAGGCAACCCTGCAGTTCGGGATCGGAGGAGCGGTCGAAGCCGTTCTTGGAGAGTTGAAGGACCACCGCGGTCTCGGCGTCCATTCTGGGATGATTAGCGACGGCCTGATTCCGCTGGTCAGGCGAGGCGCCGTCACCAATGAGCACAAAGGGGCCTTCGAAGGGAAGACGGTGACCGGTCTGATCGTTGGAGGTCAGGGCTTGCTCGACTGGGCACACGGCAATCCGGACCTGCTCGTGGCCCCGGCACGGGTGACCCACGGACTGAGGAGCCTCGCGCGGATCCGCGGGCTCACCGCCATCAATTCAGCCATCGAGGTCGACTTGAGCGGCCAGGTGAACGCAGAGTTCCTGCGCGGCCGCGAGTATTCGGGAATCGGCGGCCAGGGCGACTTCGCGTTCGCGGCCTCCACGAACGACGTGCCGGGGAATGTCTCGATCGTGGCCCTCACGGCCACCAACCGCGACGGCTCAGCGTCCCGGATCGTTCCCAGACTCGGCGCCGGTACGACGATCTCGACTCCTCGTTATTGTGTGGACTTCGTTGTGACCGAGTTCGGGGCCGCTGAGCTTCGCGGCCGCACCCTGCGACAGCGGGCCCTTGCGCTCGCATCGATCTGCCACCCCTCTCACCGCCACGAGGTAGAGCGGGCAGCATCGGAGATCAGCTAGCCCGCGAGCGGTTCAGATACGCCCTTGGACGGATGGCGCCGGTGCCCTCGCGGTTGGTGGGGGCACCGGCATCTCTCCCAGAGCATCGGACGCGATGGCATCGTTGGGCTGTGATGCCCGTCACCCGAGGCGCCGGATCGCTGCTGCGGGGTTTCCCTCCTATCGACCCTTCCATCTGGGGGGACGCTTCTCAACAAACGCCAGAGGTCCCTCCCTGGCATCCTCTGAGTTGAGCACCACGCGGCCAACCCAGTCACCAAACCGGTAGGACTCATCGACCTGGAGGTTCCTCCATTGCTGCGCAATGGATTTCGTCCCCTCGACCGCCAGAGGCGCATTTGCGGCGATCATCTCCGCTATCTCGATCGCTCGGGGCATCAGCTCCTTCGGTTCCACGACCTGATGGACAAGTCCAATCCTGAGGGCTTCGTCCGGCTCTATTCGGTCTGCGGTCAGGAGGATGTACATCGCCTCCCCGAATGGGATCAACCGCCCGAGGTGGTGGATGGCGTACCCGGGCATGATCCCCCGCTTCACTTCGAAAAGCCCGAAATAGGCCTCGGACGACGCGACCCTTATGTCGCAATCGAGGGCCCGCTCCAGCCCTCCTGCCAGGCAGAGCCCGTTGACAGCAGCGATGAAGGGCTTGGGGTGCCGGGCGAACTGCATCGTGACGCCGAGCGAGCGGGGCGGCGGGCGGCGGCCCTCCTGATTGCGCTGGTTCATCTCTTTGAGGTCGGCTCCGGCGCTGAAGGCCCGGCCCGTGCCGGTCACGATGCCGGCCCGCATATCGCCGTCGGCCGCGAAGTCTCGCAGCGCCTCTGTCAGTTCGGTCTGCATTGTGCCGCCAAGCGCGTTCAATCGGTCGGGGCGGTTCATGGTGAAGACGGCGTAGTTGCCGCGTTTCTCGTAGAGCAGGTCCGGCATATCACTCTCCTGGACGGCAAAGGGTGGTGAGAGTCTGCCATCCCCGCCGGCAGGAGTGAATCGCTACGGGCTCCAACCGCCGCTGTATGAGAAGAACTGGCCGGTCTGGAAACGCGAACGGCCATCCAGGAGGACGGCCGTGAACTCTGCAAGTTCTTCCATCGTGCCGAGGCGTCGCGCGGGCACCTGCTCCTCGATGCGACGGCGCCTCTCCGGGTCGGCGGCTCCGCTTGCCTCAATGAAGCCCGGGAACTCCATGTAGTTCGTGCCGATGGCGTTGATACAGAGCCCATCACGGGCATGCTCGAGGCCGACCGCCCGGACGAGGGCGTTGGCCCCCGCACGAGTCGATGCATAGAGCGAGACCCGAGGTTCCGGCCGGGCGCCGGTCGCGCTCGTGAACACCACGATCTGACCTGAACCGGCCTCGACCATCGGGGGGATTGCCGCTTGCAGGCCGTGGAAGACCATGTCCAGATTGGCGCGCTTCACCCGGTCCCAGTCATCCCCGCTCATCTCGAGGAACCGGCCCAGCACCATCCGCCCGGTGAAGAATGAGACCGCATCGAGGCGACCGAAGCGGTCGAGGGCGGCGGAGACGGCCGCCCGATTGCCTTCGCGAGTCCGTAGATCGACACCGTCCACGGTCTCGACCGCCGTGCCGTCCCCGGTCAGCTCCTGAACAAGGGCTTCTTCCGGCCGGTGCAGCACCAGGTTGTGGCCGCGACGAGCCATCAAGCGTGCGAGGGCCGGCCCGACGTAGTCGCCGGCGCCCGTGATCAGCGTGACCGGGGACTCGGATCGTTTCGTCATACGCTGACCCTAAGGGCTCCCCGGAAGGGTGTCGACACCTCTCAGGCGGCCCTCAGCGAATGCTCCTCCTGACCCGCAGTCGGCTCCTGAACTCTGCCGCAGTGAATGCAGCGCCAGTCCTCCTCGAGCCGGTCGTAGAGCACCGAGCCGGCGCAGCGATGGCAGCGAACAACGCGCCTGCTCTGCCGGAAGTGAGTAGCCGCCGGATCCAACATCTTCTGAGAACCTCCTGGTTGCTGAGATCGAAGCTATCCGGGCCGATGGTCCGCCTCAGTGACGCCAATCACGCAACCGGCAGTTCTCTCTCTGATCGAACGTTCGCCCCGGGGAACCGATAATGGTGGAGATGAGACGCGAGACAGCTACGGGCCGGCATAACCGGATCCCAGGCGCGCCCGCCGGTCGGGCTTCATGAGCCACCCCGGCGTATCGAGACCATCTCCCGGCCCGGGGCGGCCCGGTATGGGGCAACCTGCCGGCAACGTCTCTCTCCGGAAAGCCGCCGCGGTCTTCCAGAACCGCCATTACCGCTTCCTCTGGGCATCCTCAGCGTTCTCCTTCACGGGGATGCAGATGCAGCAGGTGGCGCGGGCGTTGCTCGCGTGGGAGCTGACCAAGTCTTTCGGGGCAGTTGGCGCGGTCTCCCTCTCCTTCGGTTTACCGATGCTCCTCTTCTCTCTGATCGGCGGCAGTCTTGCCGACCGGTTTGAGAAACGAAACCTGAGCCTCATGACGCAGTCGACGACAGCCATCCTCGGGGCGACGACGGCAGTGCTCGTGGCCACGGACACGATAACCATCGAGCTACTCTTTCTCGTCGGCCTGGTGCAGGGAACATTCTTCGCAATCGGCATGCCGGCGCGGCTTCCGCTGATGGCCCAGGTGGTCGGACCGGCTCAGATCACGAGCGCGATAGCACTTTCGAATGCGGCGATGAACGCCACCCGGCTCGTGGGCCCGGCCGTCGCGGGCGGCATCGTCGGGCTCTGGGGTATCGACACGGCCTATTTCGCGATGTCGACGATGTTCGTCATCTCATCCGCCACGCTGCTGATGGTGCCGACCGGTCTGGGCACCGCATCACCGGCCGAGCAGGCGCGGCGGGGGATGTTCGCGGAAATCGGGGAGGGCCTCAAGTACGCGGCCTCCGAGCCCCGGATCAGGCTTCTCATCGGGATGATGTTCATCATCACCTTCTTTGCGATGCCCTATGTGATGCTTCTCGCCGGTTTCGTTCAGGAGGATCTGGGGCAGGGCGAGACGGCTTTCGGGATCCTCCAATCGCTATCCGGAGCGGGAGCGCTCGGGGGATCCCTGGGGATCGCCATGCTGACGGAATACGACCGCAAGCCGCTGGTCCAGTGGCTGGCGGGATTCGGAGGAGGCCTGGGCCTGGTCATGCTGGCCGTCTGGTCGGGGGTGTTCGGATACGCGGGCGCCATCGCGGCGATCATCACGCTCGGTCTTGCCCTCACCGCCTATCAGACACTCAACATGACAATGATCATGGATGCCGCCCGGCCCGAGTTCTACGGGCGCGTCATGAGTATCAACATGCTGACGTTCAGCTCGATGCCGTTGATGGCACTGCCGCTGGGGGCTCTCGCCGACAAGATCGGGGCGCCGGCCACGTTTGCTGCCGAAGGCATCGTAGTGATGTCATTCATGGCTGTGGTGGCGGTAGCAAATCGCAGCTACACGTTCGGGCGCCAGGAGAAGCCCGCCCCAGCCGTCGCCGGGATGGCGCCGGGCACTCAATCTGCAGACGGGACCCGGGGACTCAGCGACGGGGCAAGGCCCGCGACCGCAGAGGAAGCACGGCCATTGCCGGGGCCGGGAGCCTGACCGCCAGCGGCGGGCCCTGGATCCGCAGCCGCGGGAGCACCCTACACTAGGCCGATGGCCGTCGAGTCGGCTCTGCTCGGACTCGGACTTGTGGGCCTGGCGGGAGCCGTCGGGCGCGTTATTTCGCGCCGTCTGCCGCTTCCCTTCCCCGTCCTCCTTCTGGCGACGGGCCTGGCGCTCGGAGGAGATGGGCTCCGACTCGTCCAGCCTGAGGAGTTTGAAGACATCGCCGATCTCGCGGTGATAGTAGCTGTTGCTCTCATTGTTTTCGAGGGAGGGACGCTTCTCAACTGGCATCTGATCCGGAGCCTGGCCCCTTCGGTGCGCAACCTCGTTGTGCTCGGCCTCATTGTCACACCGCTGGTGGGGATGCTTGCCGCACACTGGTTCGTCGACTTCCCGTGGCGGTTGGCAGCGCTGTTCGGCGCGCTCGTCGCCGTGACGGGCCCGAGCGTGATCACGCCGCTTCTCAGCAGTGTGCGGGTCAACGATCGCCTGCGCACGACGCTGATGGGCGAGGGTGTCATCATCGACCCGCTCGGTGCCCTCCTCACTCTCTTTCTCCTCCAGCTCGCGGTGGCAGAGTCCTTCGACCCGGTCGGCCCAACCCGCTGGGTCGTCGTCCGTGTGCTTACGGGAGTCGCCGCGGGGCTTATCGGCAGTGCAGTCGTCTGGGTTCTGCCGCGCATCGTGCGGCGGCTCGGGGGCCATGAGATGTCGCTCCTCGTGATCGCGGCGGCATTTGCAACGTTCGCTTTCGCGGAGGGCAACGCTCGAGAGTCTGGTCTTACCGCAATGGTGGTCATGGGAATGGCCGTTGGGAACATGAACCTTCCCCACAGGCACTCCCTGCTGGAGTTCCAGGAATCTGTCGTCACCTTCCTCGTTGCGACGGTCTATGTGCTGCTCGCCGCGCAGGTTGACATGTCCAGCCTGAGGGACCTCTGGCCGGCCGGAGTGTACGTGGTCCTGGCGCTGGTCCTGGTTGGCCGTCCACTCCTCGTGGCCTTGTCCACGTGGAAGCTGAACCTGACTTTCAGAGAGGCGACATTCCTCGCTGCAGTCGCCCCTCGCGGAGTGGTCGCAGCCTCACTCGCAGGTGTGGTCGCGATTGAAGTCGGCACGTCGCTCGGGCCGAAGGCGGACGAGTTCGTGGGCCTCGTCTTTCTCGTGATCGCCGGCACGATCGGCGTACAGTCTGCTTATGCAGGTGCACTCGCCCGATTCCTCAAGGTCTACCCCATGCGAACGCTGGTAATCGGCTGCGGCGAAACCGGCCGGCGCCTCGCCAACCGGCTCCGTGCCCAGGGCGAGGAGATAGTGGGCATCGAGGCCGACGAAGCAGCTGCCGTGCAGGCTCGCGAAGAGGGCGTGGACGTCGTGCTGGGAGACGCCTCGGAGCTGGCGACGCTCCGGCGGGCGGGGGCCGGCGATGCCGAGGCAATCTTCCTGACCACACCCAACGACGAGCAGAATCTGCTCATCGCTCAGCTCGCCCGCACAGAGTTCGGCACCGAACGGGTATTCGCCCGGGTCGATAACCCGGTGAACGTCACCGCCTTCGAAGCCCTCGGCGTGATAGTTGTCAATCCCGCAGCTGCGATCGCGGACGACTTCGCAGCCCTTCACGGAGAACCGGCGCTGGAGGACCTCCTGACGCCCAGTGACGAGGGGCTGACCGTCTCCCGGTTCCGAATGTCCAACCCGACTCTGGCCAACGAAACACTGGGCGACGCGCTCAAAGGCCGGAATCAGGTCCTTCTCGTGCTTCTTCGCCGGGGCGGCCGCTCGATCCTCCCGGAAGGCACCACTCGCCTCGAAGTGGGAGATATCGTGACCGCTGTGGGCGAAGCCGAGGACGTCGCCGAATTGCATGAAATGTTCCGGCTGCCCGGCATCTCAGCCTGATGAGAGGATGCTGGCTAGCGGCCCTCCCGGGCACTTGAGAGCGAATCAGATATTAAGCGAAGGAAGGCACGAACGGCGGTGACATCCGCGAGCCCAAACCGGGCCCTTGTCGGCCCTCCCCCTACCTTCACCGTGAAGCTCTGATCGGGGAGCGCCCGGAACATGTCCTCGTCGGTGCGGTCGTCGCCGATAGCGATCAGTATGGTCGACGCGTCGTTTCCCGCTGCCGCCCGGGCCGCGGCAATACCCTTCGTGGCTCCGGACCCGACTATCTCAACGACCTTGTTGCCCGGCACGGCGTGCGCCGGGGTGCCGGCGAGGAGAGGCGCGAGCGTCGCTCGCAGCTCCCGCGCCTTCATCTCTCCGAAGGCCGAGTGGCCTGTCGCCTCGCGGTCCGCACCCCGGTGATGCCAGGCAACGGAACTCCCCTTCGGTTCCCATAGGCTCCCCGGCGTCGTTTCGATGAAGTAGCTGAGCAGCCGTTCGACTCCGGCCCGCCAGCCCTCGTGAGCGCCGCCCAGCTGCGTCCAATCAGGCGCCCCGCCCGGACGGGCCCAGCTTCCGTGCTCGGCGTACAGGCCCACGCCGGTCGACCCGAGCCACGCCTGCAGGTCCGCCCGGCTTCTGCCGCTGACGATATCGACCCGCACCTGGGGCATGGCGGCGAGCGCACTGATTGTCGCCAGCAGCTCCTCGTCCGGCGCTGCTTCCGGGGGGCTCGGTGCGAATGGGACCAGGGTCCCGTCATAGTCGAGTATGAGATGCACTCCGGCCGCCCCCGCGACTTCGTCCAGAACCAGATCCGCGAGATGCTCGGGAGAGATGGCGACGCCGGCTGGGCCCGACGGCGTCGCTTCGAGCTCAGAAATGAAGCGGTCGGCCCAGGCACCGGCCGTCTGTGAACCAACCCGCTCCCGGAGCTGGCTCATGCGGCGCCTCCTTTCCGGCAGGCGCAGAGCGAGTGCCTCCGCAAGCACGGCCGCGGACCCCTCGATGTCGAATGGATTGATGCGAAACGCCGCTCCGAGCTCCGAGGCGGCTCCGGCGAATTCGGAGAGGACCAGCACCCCGTCCCCGTCTACTCGGGTGGCGACGAACTCCTTGGCGACCAGGTTCATCCCGTCTCGGACCGGCGAGACGACCATGATGTCTGCGGATCGGTAGAGTGCCGCGATCTCGCGATCATCGAGGCTCCTGTAGATGTGATGTACGGGTACCCAGCTGGCGGTTCCCCAGCGGCCGTTGATACGCCCCACGAGCTCATCGACCTGACTGCGAAGCAGGGCATAGGACTCCACCTCCTCGCGCGAGGGCACCGAGACCTGAACCAGACGCACCGCCCCCCGGAGGTCGGGGCGCTGGTCGAGCAGTACGTCCAGGGCAAGAAGCCGGCGCGGGATTCCCTTCGTGTAGTCGAGACGGTCGATCCCCACGATCAGCCGCGTCCCGACCGAACCTGCGCGATTGACCTCGACCAGCTCTTCAACCTCCGGAGAAGCTCCGAGGGCAGCCCAGAATCGACTGTCGACCCCCAGTGGGAAGACTCCCGTCCGAACCGAGCGGTCCCCTACGAGTATGTCGTCGACATCGTTCTCGAGACCGAGGAGCTCCCGCACCGAGGCGACGAAGTTCGACATGTATGACGGCACATGGAAGCCCACGAGGTCAGCC
Source organism: uncultured Anaerolineaceae bacterium (assembly GCA_964533605.1). Lineage (GTDB taxonomy): Bacteria > Chloroflexota > Dehalococcoidia > Tepidiformales > Tepidiformaceae > DASCML01. Next base: position 4,996 of record CAZHMF010000006.1, on the reverse strand, counting down.
CCGAGCAGACCGTCGAGGACCTCGCTCCGCCAGGGCAGGGCGCGAAAGACATCCGGCGCGGGAAACGGGATGTGCAAGAAGAACCCGATCCTCGCCTCGGGCACGAGATCGCGGACGAGCCTGGGCACAAGCAGAAGCTGGTAGTCGTGGATCCAGACCCGGTCACCCGGTCTGTAGGCATCCGCTATGGCAGCCGCGAAGCGAGCGTTGACCGCCCGGTACTCCCGCCATCCCCCGACATGCAGCGGCAGCCGATCAAGGTGAGAGTGGAACAGGGGCCAGAGCGTACTATTGGCTACGTCTTCATAAAAGCCTTCCTGTTCCTCCTGGCTGAGGGGGATGACCGACACCCGATGCTTCTCCAGCTCCTCGAGGAGACGGCGTTGGCGCCCCCGCGTCAGGTCCGGATCCGGCCCCATAGAACCGATCCACAGGGAATCGGACGCGTCGTGGAGTCCGCGGAGGGCGGTCGCGAGCCCGCCGACCGACCGCTCGAGGCTGAGAGCACGGCCCTTGAAGCGACCGCTGTACGGTATCCGGTTGGCTGCGATGATGGTGCGCCCTGTCACGGACGTGCCTCCTTCTCCGGGGCGACCGGGCCCCTCGGGGAACGCCGTCGGGGGAGCCTGGATGCGTCCCCCCCGGCGGGGGAAACGAGGCTCCGGCAACTCCATCAAGTCTAACAGCAGGGTTGAATCTAACTCGTCGGGCTGAATTCTCCGAAGCCTCGGTTGAAGTACAGAAGCGGCTCATCTCCGTTGCTCGATGCCCGCACTACGCGACCGACGAGGATGACGTGGTCGCCTCCATCGAGAAGGTCGTGCATCGAGCATTCGAGGTGGGCGATCGCCCCGGCCACGAGCGGCAAACCGGTCGCGGCCCCACGGTCCAGAGACGAGCCGCCGAACTTGTCCGCCCCCCTCGTGGCGAATCGCACAGCCGCATCCTGCTGGTTCGCCCCCAGGATGCTGACCGCGAAAGTCCGGGCCTCCTCGAAGACCGGGAAGCTCTCGGCGCTGCGGTCCAGACAGACCAACACGAGAGGAGGCTCGAGCGAGAGCGAGCTGAAGGCACTGGCCGTGAAGCCGACGGGGGCTCCGTTTCGGCTGCGGGCCGTCACGATGGTAACTCCACTTGCAAACCGTGAGAGCGCGCTTCGGAAGTCGTCGAGCCCTGGGTGGGTCACTGGCAGCTCTCCTCTGGAACCATCCCCAGCTGCTGCATGCCGGCCGCCAACCGACGGGCAGGGATCCTCATCGAGTCTCCTTCAGGCTCGGAAGTGGCCCGGGCCTTCGTAGGGCTCCGCCGAGCTCCTGGGCGGTCAGGAATGTGCTGTCGTCCACGCCAGATCCCTCAAGGGCGCGCATCAGCACTTTCGCCGCCGTCTTCCCTTCCGGCGGCGAGGCGGCCAGCTCATCCGCCAGACTGCGCCCTATCTCGACGACCGACTCTTCCGGGACCGATCTATGGGCGAGGCCGAGGCGAACCAGCTCGGGTCCTGGAATGCGCCGCCCTCGCAAGACCACTTCGTTGACAACGGGACGCGGAGCCTTGATGCGCAGCCAGACGAGATTGATCGGGGCGGCCACGCCCTGCAGAACCTCTCCAACCTGGATGAATCCGCTCTCCCCGATCACCAGGAAATCGGCCGCGAAGGCGAGCGCCGCTCCGGCGTTGATGCCGTAAGACTCAACCGCAGCGACCGTTGGCTTGGGGCAGAGGTAGAGCTGCTGGTGGAGACCGGCCCAGGAATTCGAGAAGCCCGCTCTCCAGGGGGGAGCAGGGCTGGCGTTCATGTCCTTGAGGTCCAGTCCAGACGAGAACGCCCCGCCCGCACCGCGTATGAGGATCGTCCCGATTGCCTCATCCGCGACCAGGGCCTGCAGGCCCTCGGCGAAAGCGCTGACGAGCGGCCCGTTGATGGCGTTCTTACGTTCCCTGCGATTGAGCACCAGCTCCCCGCGGGCCCCATCCCGCACGACAATGACCGCTTCCGAATCCGACATCGCCCGACCTCGAGAGAAGTGCCGGTGGCCCGGCGTGACGATGATACCCGGCGGAAAGCTCCGCGAGCCATCATCGCCGGAGGCGGGACCCGGGCCGGCAGCCCGACGACCAGCTCCAAATGTCCGCGGATCAGGCACGTTCGTGAGCCATAAACGTAGGCTATGGCTCCGTCTCCTGGAATTGACTCCGCTCGCGATATCCTCGACGATCGAGGCCAAGCCTGCAGGCAAAACCCACCGGAGAGTTGATGTGACAGTGGAAGCGGAGCCGGCGATCCGGCTCCACAGGGTAGTCGTCCTCGGCGCGAACGGCGCGATGGGCGCCGGGTCCGCAGCGATGTTCGCGTCCGGGGGCTGTGAGGTTCTTCTGGTCGCACGCGACCAGCGAAAGGCCGAGGGTGTAATCACTTCGATTCAGGGGATTGCGAAGTCCGAGCGCATCGCCGACCGCGTCTCCTGCGCAACCTACGATGATGGATACGAAAAGCTCCTGGAAGGAGCAGACCTGATATTCGAGACAGTCGCCGAAGAGATGAGCCTGAAGAAGCAGATCTTCGAACAGGTCGATGCCCACAGGTCGCCCGACTCTCTCGTCGCCACAGTATCTTCCGGGCTATCTATTCGTGATATGTGCGAAGGGCGCTCGAAGAGCTTTCGGTCGCACTTTGCCGGCATCCACCTCTACAACCCACCTCACGTGATGGTGGGGACGGAGCTCATCCCCCACCCCGACATGGAACCGGCCCTGGCCCGCTCGCTCTCGGACCTCCTTCGCGGAAGGTTCGGCCGCTCGATTGTGACTTGCTCGGACACCGCGGCGTTCGCAGGAAACCGGATCGGTTTCAAGGTCCTCAACGAGGTCGCGCAGCTTGCGGAGACACACGGTGTGGAACTCATGGATGCCCTTGTCGGGCCCTACACGGGACGAGCGATGGCGCCGCTCGCGACGGTCGATCTCGTCGGCTGGGACGTCCATCAGGCGATCGTCGACAATGTGTATGCGAGCCTGAGCGACGAAGCCCACGAGTCATTCCGAATGCCCGAATACATGCGCGCACTGAGCACCAACGGGCACCTCGGCGATAAGACTCCGGACAAGGGGGGCTTCTTCCGTCGCATCACGGTCGAGGGGGGAAAGACGGAGCTCCAGGCCCTGGACCCGGCGACCGGTGCCTACAGGGAGGCGCGGACGGCGAATGTGCCGTTCATCCAGGAGGTCCGCCGGCTCCAGCGCTCGGGTCAGTACCGCGATGGTGTCCAGTACTTCATGGATGCCGCAGGGTCTGAGGCCGCCGTGGCCCGGAATGTCATCCTCGGATACGTCAGCTACGCACTCCACAGGTTCGGACCGGGCCAGGTCGTGGCGGACTACGGCGATATCGACCGCATCATGACCGCGGGTTTCAACTGGGCACCGCCCTCGGGGCTCGTCGACCTGATCGGGGCGGCCAGGACTCGGACCCTTCTTGAAGAGAGCGGCATCGCTATACCGCCGCTCGTGGATGCCGCCGCGAGAGGTGAAGTACCAACACCGCTGTTCAATGTTCCGTTCTTAACTGCCGGCCGTTACTTCTCAGGCTGAGAAACCCGCAAAAGGAGCGCTCCCACCATGCCCGACCCCGTCTATGTCCTCGGTGGATACCAGACCGACTTCGCACGCAACTGGACCAAGGAGAACAAGCACATCTCCGCGATGCTCAACGAGGTCGTGGCCGGCGGACTCCAGGCAACGGAGATCCCCCCGGCAGATGTCGAGGTCGGACATGTGGGTAACTTCGCCGCCGAGCTCTACACGATGCAGGGCCACCTCGGCGCATTCCTCGTCGACACCGACCCCGCGTTCAGCGGCCTGCCCACCGCGCGCCATGAAGCAGCCTGCGCCTCCGGCTCACTGGCCGTCCTCGCAGCAATGGCGGAAATCCAGGCGGGCTGGTACGACCTGGCGATGGTCGTCGGCGTCGAGCAGATGAAGACCGTAGACTCAGCCCGCGGCGGCGACTTCCTCGGCACAGCCGCCTGGTACGAGCGGGAGGCGGAGGGGATCAGCTTTCCCTTCCCCAAGCTCTTCGGCCGCCTCGGCGACGAGTACGACAAGCGCTTCGGCCTCAAGAGCGAACATCTCGCCCGGATCTCGGCCATCAACTACGCGAACGCGAAGAACAATCCACTTGCTCAGACTCGCGGCTGGTTCATGAGCGAGGATCACGCGAACTCAGAGGACCGCTTCAACTCCGTGATCGGCGGGCGGATCAAGATCTCGGACTGCTCGCAGGTTACCGACGGCGCGATCTGCACATTCATTGCCTCCCCGTCCTACGCCGCGAAATATGCGAAGGCGTGCGGCATCGCACTGGAGGACATCCCCCGGATCCTGGGCTGGGGACACCACACGGCGCCTATCGAATTCGACAAGAAGGTCGCCGAAAGCCGCGACAACTCCTACGTACTACCGCACACACGCCAGGCCGTATTGGACGCCATGGAGCGCGCCCAGATCGCGGACTGCTGGCAGCTCGATGCCATCGAGACGCATGACTGCTTCACGACATCCGAGTACATGGCGATCGATCACTTTGGCCTCACGCCGCCGGGAAAGTCGTGGCAGGCGATCGAAGAGGGCGTGATCGACTTCGACGGGCAGCTTCCGATCAACCCGAGCGGCGGGCTGATAGGCGCCGGCCATCCGGTCGGTGGCACCGGCGTTCGCCAGGTGCTGGACGCCTACCGCCAGGTCACCAGCACCGCCGGCGGGTATCAGGTCCAGGGGGCGCGGCGGGTCCAGACCCTGAACATCGGCGGCAGTGGCACCACCAGCGTGTCGTTTGTAGTCGGAACGAACTAAGGCATTTAGCCCAGGCTCCAAACGTCGGTTCGGGCTCGGGGCAACATGCGGGCCAGAACGGCGCCGACGTGCGTCTCGACCACCCGGGCCAGGTTCAGGCGGAGCAGACGGGGATTCCTATCGGGCAGGTACTGAGGACGCAGGCAGC
>CAZHMF010000005.1:43247-53671 GCA_964533605.1 uncultured Anaerolineaceae bacterium | reverse complement strand
CGCGAGCGACCCGATTCCGGGGATCCGCTCCCCGAGCGAAAAGGCGCCAACGGGGCCCGCAGTCATGGCCGTAAGGGCCGGAAGGAGCGACAGCTCCCCCCGATTCACGAGCGTAAGTACCGTGGCGGCTGCAGTCTCGAGGCAGCTGATACCGAACGCCGCCTGGTCGAATTCGCAGAGTTTGTCCTCAGGCGCATGGGGGGCATGATCGGTCGCGATGGCGTCGATCAGGCCGCTATTGACGCCGGCGACCAGGGCGAGACGGTCCTCTTCCGTCCTGAGTGGCGGATTGATCTTGGCGTTGGTGTCGTAGGCTGGTTCGAGCGCGTTTCCGAAGACGCTGTTCTCAGTGAGAAAGAGGTGGCTGGGCGTCACTTCACAGGTGACGGGAAGCCCACGGTCCTTCGCCGCTTCGACTAACAGCAGCCCCCCCGCGGTCGTGACATGTGCGAGGTGGAGCCTTGCGCCGGTCAGCTCGCAAAGCGCGATATTGCGTCCGATCGCGGCAACTTCGGCTGCGGCGGGCTGTCCCGGAAGCCCCAGGCGCTCGCTGATCCGGCCCTCGTTCATGGCGCCGGCTCCGCTGAGCGCCGGTTCGTCTGAATGTTCGGAGATGGGGAGGTCCAGGGCCGCCGCCAGCGAGAGGGCGTTGCGCATTACACGACCGTCGGCAACCGGGCTGCCGTCGTCGCTGATCGCCACGCAGGACGCAGCTGCGAGCTCGCTCAGTTCGGCAAGCTCTATGCCCTTCCGCCCCCTGGTGATGCACCCGATCGGGAGCACCCTGACGGCTGCATCGCGGGCGATCCGCTCGAGGAGCGCCTCAACCTCGACAGCGGAGTCAGGGGGTGGATCCGTGTTGGGCATGGCACAGACGGTGGTGAACCCGCCGGCGAGGGCGGCAGCGGTCTCCGTGGCGATCGTCCCTTTCTGCTCGAAGCCGGGTTCCCGGAGATGGCTGTGGAGGTCAACGAAGCCCGGGACAACAAGGCAGCCGCCTGCGTCGACAATCTCCGCACCGTCGGCTTCGAGGCCGGCACCGACTGCAGCGACGCGGTCGGGCGTGAGGAGGACGTCCAGCGGTTCGTCGACGGCGTTCACCGGATCGATGACGTGGCCGCCGCGGATGAGGAACTTTGCGGCCATCAACGGTTCCTCGCAGTCAACATAACGTAGAGAAGGGCCATCCTCACTGCGACGCCGTTCGCGACCTGCTCCTCGATCAGCGAGCGCACTCCGTGCGCGATGTCCGGTGCGAGCTCGATACCTTCGTTCACCGGTCCGGGATGCATCAGGAGGACGTTGGGTTGAGCCGCCCGGAGGCGCTCGGCCGTGATCTGGTAGTTGGTGATGTAGTCACGCAGAGATGGGATGAGGCCCGCCTCCTGGCGCTCCCTCTGGATTCGCAAAGCCATGACTACGTCGGCCCCGTCGAGCGCCTCGGACAGGTAAGGGGTGGTGATGACGCGGCCGTGCTCGGCCAGCATGCTGAGGCTGCGGGGGAGAAGGGTGGTCGGTCCGCAAAGGGCCACAAAGGCGCCGGCTGCGGCGAGGGTCCAGACGTTGGAGCGGGCGACGCGGCTGTGGAGGATGTCTCCGACGATTGCCACTTTGCGCCCCTCCATGTCTCCCAGCCGAGTGCGCATGGTGTAGAGGTCAAGAAGCGCCTGAGTAGGGTGAGCGTGGGTGCCGTCACCACCGTTGATGACGCAGGCGGAAGTGTGGCGGGCGGCGAGGTACGGGGCTCCGGAACTGCGGTGGCGCATGATCAGCGCGTCGGCGCCGATCGCCTCCAGCGTCCGGATGGTGTCCACGAGCGATTCGCCCTTCTCGACGCTGCTCCCGCTTGCGGAGACGTTCACGACGTCGGCCCCCAACGACTTCCCGGCGACTTCGAAGCTCGCTCTGGTGCGTGTGCTCTGCTCGTAGAAGAGAGTGACCACGACTGCTCCACGGAGTGTTGCGAGCTTTGCGACGGGCCTTGCCCGGACCTCGGCCATCGCGTCGGCCGTGTGCATGATCAGTTCGATCTCTTCACGGGAGAGAGAATCGGTGTCGAGCAAATCCTTGCGCTTCCAGATGCCCGGCCCCGGATCCGCCTCGATGATCCTCTCCTGCTCCTGCACGTCGGTCATGATTTCCCCTCGATGACGGTGAGGTAGACTCCATCTTCGCCGTCGGTCTCACTGAGGCGGACACGTACGCCCTGGGCGACCGAAGTGGGTATGTTCTTGCCGACGAAATCGGGACGGATCGGGAGCTCCCGGTGTCCGCGATCGACGAACACGGCGAGGCGGACCCTGGCCGGACGTCCGAAGTCCAGCAGGGCCTCGAGCGCCGCCCGGATTGAGCGGCCGGTGAAGAGAACGTCGTCGACGAGAACGACGGTGGCATCATCGATCGGCGGGATGTCGCTGCGTCGAAGCACGGGAGGGTCGGAGCGCCGCGTCAGGTCGTCCCGGTAGAGGCCGATATCGAGGCTGCCGACGGGCACCGCGGCGCCCTCGAAGGCCTGGATTTCGTGCGCCAGGCGCTTCGCCAGGGGGAAGCCCCGGCTCAGAAGTCCGACCAGCACGAGGTTGCCCGTGCCCTGGTTGTTCTCAACGATTTCGTGAGCGAGCCGCCGGATGGTGCGGCCGACCTCATCTGCGCCGAGGAGTGGGGTGGTCATGAAAAACGCCTCCCCCAGGCGGGCAGGCGCCGTAAACGGACGGAATTCGAAGTTGCGGGGCCGGGCATCCGGCTGCTCCTCCCTTGCCGGCCTCGCGGGACCCGCTTAAAGGGCTGTAGGTACGCTATCCGAACGGGCGTTCTGAATCAAGCTCGCGATCTGTCCTGCTTGCGTCCTACCAGATGCCCAACATCATCTTCACGTCGTCGCTGGCCATGGTGCGGGGATCCCAGGGGGGGTTCCAGACGATCTGGACATCGACGTCCTTCACTCCCGGCAGTTCCTTCAGCGCCGCATAAGCCTCGCCGCGGATGACCGGTCCGAGGGGGCAGCCCGGGCTCGTAAGAGTCATCGTCACGTAGACCGTTCCGTCCTCAATCTGAATGTCGTAGACGAGCCCCAGTTCGACGATGCTCATGTCGATCTCGGGGTCCTTCACCTCAGTGAGTTTGGCTCTCAGCTCTTCGAGGGTCGGTATTTCGGCGGTCTCCGTCATTCGCGGCCTCCGTCATCGGACTCTTCTTCCAGGATTGCCTGCTCGAGCACGTTCCAGGCGAGTAGAGCGCACTTGATGCGCACAGGGAACTTCTGAACGCCCTCCAGCGCTTCGAGGTCGCCGATGAGGGGGTCGGGTTCCTCTCCGTCGAGAAGCATGCGCCTGAAGGCGGCCTTCACCTCCATGGCTTCGTCCAGCGAGGCACCCTTCACGCGATCCGTCATCAGGGAGGCGCTTGCCTGGCTGATCGAGCAGCCCAGTCCCTCGAATGCGAGGTCGTCGATCTGGTCTGCGTCAACGTGCACTTCAAGGGTGATTTCGTCTCCGCAGACCGGATTCGCACCCTCCGCCGAGGCCGTCGCTTCGGCCAGCCGGCCTCGGTTACGCGGTCGGCGGTAGTGGTCGAGTATGACCTCCCGGTAGAGCTCATCAAACCGTGGTTCTGGATACGTCATGTGCAAAGACCGTTCGGACGTGTTCGAGGGCCTCCAGGAACACGTCGATTTCGTGCTGCTCGTTGTAGATCGCAAAGCTCACGCGATTAGTTGCGGGGACCGCGAGTCGTCTCATGAGCGGTTGTGCGCAGTGGTGGCCGGCCCGGATCGCCACACCGTGGCCATCCATGATAGTAGCGACGTCGTGGGGATGGGCACCTTCCACTTCAAAACTGATCACACCGCTTCGGTCCGCGGCCTCGAAGGGGCCGAACGGGCGGACGTACGGGAGTTTTGCGAACTGCTCAAGGGTGTAGCTGGTCAGGTTCGTTTCATGCTCTCGCACGGTTGCCATCCCGATCTCTTCGAGGTAATCGATGGCGGCACCGAAGGCAATGACGTCGGCGATATTCGGAGTGCCGGCCTCGAACTTGTGCGGCACCTCGGCCCAGGTTGAGCTCTCCAGGCGAACTGTTGAGATCATGTCGCCGCCACCGAGGAACGGCTCCATCGAGTCGAGCAGTTCAGGCCTCGCCCAGAGCACGCCAATGCCCGTCGGGCCAAGCATCTTATGGGCTGAGAAGGCGAAGAAGTCGCAGCCGAGGGATGAGACATCGACCTCGATATGCGGCACCGACTGGGCCGCGTCCACACAGATCAGCGCCCCCACCCGGTGGGCCATCTCGGCGATCCGGGCGATCGGGTTGATGGTCCCAAGAACGTTTGACACATGAGCGACGGACACGAGACGGGTCCGCGGTGTGATCGCTTCTTCGAGAGAGTCCGGAGAGAGCCGTCCGGAGTCGTCGATGTCCACGTAACGGAGCGTCACTCCGGTCCGCTTCGCGAGAAGCTGCCAGGGAACGATGTTCGAGTGGTGCTCCATGACGGTGAGAACGATCTCGTCGCCCGGGCCGAGATTCTCCGCCCAGGTCCGGGCCACGAGGTTCAATGACTCACTCGTGTTGCGCGTGAACACAATCGACTCAGCCGTCGGGGCGCCGATGAAGGCTGCTGCCTTCGAACGGACGGCCTCGTACTGATTCGTCGCACGGACTGCCAGGGTATGAATGCCGCGGTGGATGTTTGCGTTGTCGTGTTCGTAGTAGCGAACCAGGGCGTCGATTACCTGCCGTGGTTTCTGCGTCGTGGCTGCGTTGTCGAAGTAGACGAGAGGGTGGCCGTTCACAGCTTCAGCGAGAATCGGGAAGTCGCCTCGAATTGTTCTTGGGTCCGGCATCTCCGTCTCCACCGTCAGGGGATCTCCACCTCGACCGCACCGTCATGAACACGTGTGCGGTAGGTCTTGACCGGGCGCACCGCAGGAAGGCAGAGGGCGCTCCCGGAGCGCACATCAAACCGGGCCCCGTGCCTCGGGCACTCGATCTCGTTTCCGTTGAGCTCGCCCTGGTCCAGGGGGGCACCGTCGTGGGTGCAGAGGTCATCCACGGCATAATACTGACCCCCGGCGTTGCAAACGGCGACCCGACGCTTGCCGGACTCAACGACAACCACCCGGCCGGACTGAACCGGCTCATCGACCAGCAGCCAGGTCAAAGCAGTTCCTCGTCGCGGAGCCCGACCGAGGCCGCGATCTCCGCCCGCAGCTCCAGATCCGGGATGCGGTCGAGAACCTCGCCGAGGAAGCCGGTGACGAGGAGCTCCTCGGCTTCGTGCCGGGGAATGCCGCGCGCTTCGAGGTAGAAGAGTTGGCGCTCGTCCACCGGTCCGGCAGTGGCTCCGTGCGCCGCGCGGATCACGTCGCTCGTGAGGATCTCGAGGACCGGATCGCTGTCGGCGCGCGCATCCGTACTGAGCAGGAGGTTCTTGTTCTCCTGGCTCGCATCAGCGTTCCTGGCACCGAGCCCGACGCGAGTGAGACCGTAGTAAGCGGAACTCGACCTGTCGCGCAGAGCGGCCTTGTAGAGCAGATCGCTGCGCGTGTCGGCGGCGATGTGGTCCTGGATTGTGTAGAGATCGAAATGTTGGGAGCCGGCTCCCGCGAAGAGGCCAAAGATCTCGCTCGAAGAGCCTCGGCCTTCGAGCGCCGCAGTTGTATGGGACTTCACCGTGGCGCCACCAGTTACGACAGCGAGGCTCACGATCCCGGAATCGGGTGCGGTCACGGTTTTCTGGTTCGTGAATACGGCGGTGGATGCTCCCCAGCGATGGAGGGCAGTGTACCGGACTTCCGCGCCGGGACCTGGCAAGATCTCGACGGCCGGCAGGACCGTCATCGCTGCATCCGTTGAATGGAACTCCTCGATGACGGAGACACGGGCGTTCCTGCCCGTGACGATCAGGGTGTGCGGGGCAGATAGCTGATCGGGCCGGGAGAAGCGGCGAACCACGCGGACGGACTCGGGCGTCTCGATGTCGTCGGGGACATCCACCACGACCGGGGTTTCGACAAATGCATAATGAAGCGCACTCACCAGGTCGGTTCGGGGCTCGATGGCCCGACCGACGAGACCGGCACGAGCCAGCAGCTGGGTGTTGCGGTCGAGGAGGTCGACAGTGGTGGGCCCAAGCGGCGCAACCCCGGTGACGGTGCCGTCGCTGAGCTCGAAGGCGGGTCCACGAGGCACCTCACCCCTGTTTCCTTCGGGGGGGAGGACGCGGCGAGCTGCCAGGGCGAGCGCGTCGAAGTCGGTGTATCGCCAGGGACGGTCGGCACGGGTCGGTGGCGAGAGACCAAGTGTCGCTTTCGCCGCTGCCCTGCGGAGTTCGCGTACAGCGTGGGCGTCACCGAGCGCGGCACCGAAACCGGCGCTCGCCCCCGGATCGAGGTGCTCGGGCAGAGAAGGCGCCTCGGCAATTGTTGTCATGTCTACCTCCGGGGGCCCGCCGGACGGGCTGCCTGTCGTGAAGCTGGTAGGTGAGGCACTATCCGATCGACCCGTCCATCTGCAGCTCGATCAGCCGGTTGAGCTCGACGGCGTATTCCATCGGCAGCTCCTTGACGATCGGTTCGACAAAGCCATTGACGATCATCTTGGCGGCCGCCTCTTCTGTGAGGCCCCGGCTCGTCAGGTAGAAGAGCTGATCCTCGCTGAGCTTCGATACGTAGGCCTCGTGTTCGATGTGAACGTCGGACGCGTCGATCTCCATCGTCGGGTAGGTGTCGGAGCGCGATTCTTCGTCCAACAGGAGCGCATCGCATCGAACGCTCGACTTCACGTTCTCACAGTCGTCGTAGACCTTCAGCAGTCCCCGGTAGCTGGAGCGGCCGCCGTCTTTGCTGAGGGATTTCGAGACGATCGTTGAGGTGGTGTTCGACGCGGCATGCACGATCTTGCCACCTGCGTCCTGATGCTGGCCGGTCCCGGCGAACGCAAGGGAGAGTATCTCGCCGTGAGCGCCGGGCTCCATGAGGTAGACGCTCGGGTACTTCATGGTGAGCTTCGATCCCAGGTTGCCGTCGACCCACTCCATCACTGCGTCCTGATAGGCGGCCGCCCGTTTCGTCACCAGGTTATAGACGTTGTCCGACCAGTTCTGAATGGTCGAATAGCGGACCCGTGCGCCTTTCTTGACGATGATCTCAACAACGGCACTGTGCAGTGAATCAGAACTGTAAATCGGTGCAGTGCAACCTTCGACGTAGTGCACCTGGCTGCCCTCATCGGCGATGATCAGGGTGCGCTCGAACTGCCCCATGTTTTCCGTGTTGATGCGGAAGTAGGCCTGGAGGGGGATCTCGACGTTGACGCCCTTGGGGACATAGATGAACGAGCCGCCGGACCAGACGGCGCTGTTGAGAGCCGCGTAGCGGTTGTCCCCGGGTGGCACGATTGTCCCGAAGTACTCGCGGAAGAGGTCCGGGTACTCGCGGAGACCCTGGTCGGTGCCGAGGAAGACGACGCCGAGCTTCTCGAGGTCCTCGCGGATGTTGTGGTAGACAACCTCGGAGTCGTACTGAGCACCGACACCGGCGAGGTATTTCTGCTCCGCCTCGGGGATGCCCAGCTTGTCGAAGGTGCGGCGGATGTACTCGGGGACGTCCTCCCAGGAACGCTCATCGCGGTCGGTGGCGCGCACGAAGTAGTGGATGTTATCGAAGTCGATCCGGTCGAGGCCGTTGTCGTCGGCCCAGCGCGGGTCGGAACTCTTCTGGAAGAGGCCGAGCGCGCGGAGGCGGAACTGCCGCATCCAGTCGGGCTCTTCCTTCATGTCGGATATCAGGTTGACGATTTCAGCGGTCAGCCCCTTGTTGGCCTTGAAGAGCGCGCTCTCGGGGTCATAGAAGCCGTACTTCGCCCGGTAATCCTCTTTGTCGATGATGGGTGTGGTAGAACTCGTCATCGGTCCGATTCTCCTCCTGTCAGGCGAGGGCGGCGGCGGCCGCTTCGTCTCGGTCGTAGCCGGTCTGCTCGAGCTCCTCGGCCAGCTCCGGGCCGCCCGAACGAACGATCCTGCCGCCGATAAGTACGTGCACAAACTGGGGCTTGATGTAGTTCAGAAGGCGCTGGTAGTGGGTTATCAGGAGCAGGCCCATCTCCGGGTGCATCAACGTGTTGACGCCATCGGCGACAGTGCGAAGGGCGTCGATGTCGAGCCCGGAATCGGTCTCGTCGAGAATAGCCATCGCCGGCTGCAGCATCGCGAGCTGTAGCATCTCGGCGCGTTTCTTCTCCCCGCCGCTGAACCCATCGTTCACGTAGCGACGGGCGAAATCGACATCGACCTTCAGGAGCTTCATCTTCTCCATGAGGTTCTGACGAAACTCTCGCACCGGGATATCCTCACCCCGACTCGCGTTCACAGCCTGACGGAGGAAGTTGACCATGGTCACGCCGGGGACGGCGACGGGGTACTGAAACGCCAGGAACAACCCGGCGCGGGCCCGCTCGTCGGTTCTCAGGTCGAGAAGCGGCTGTCCGTCGAACGCGACCGATCCGCCCGTGACGCTGTAGTTCGGGTTGCCCATGAGCACGTTTGCAAGCGTGCTCTTGCCGGAGCCATTGGGCCCCATGATTGCGTGGACCTCTCCCCGGTTCACCGACAGGGAGAGCCCTTTCAGGATCTCCTTGTCTCCAATCGAAGCGTGGAGATCGTTGATTTCGAGAAGCGTCTCGGACATTCTCTCTGGTTCCTCCTAGATGATCGGTTCGGTGCGGAGCTCTTCCGGTTCGCTCCGGATGATGTATTCACAGACGGGTGCACCGTCGACGATGCGGCGGAGCTGCTCGACATCCAGTCCGAGCAGAAGCTCTATCGTCTTCCGGTCGGATTCGCACGGGAGTTTCGAGATCTCGGCCGCCTGCCGGTAGGGACACTGGTGGTTGACGAGGTGGATGCCGTCGGTGGCCGCTTCCCACGTCTCGAGGATGCCCTCGTGCCGGAGCGAGCCGGTCACTCGCTCCACGCGATCTTCTGTGTCTTCGGCCTCTGCGATGTTTGCGCGATGCCGGTCGGCAACCGTCTCGGCAACCTGGATGAGGATTCCCTCAGTGACCTCCGGATTGTCGCCGATGCACTGAAGCACACCTTCGAGGAGTCTGACGTAGGCCGGCGACAGGACCCCGTGGGCCTCCTCCGTGGGGAAGTAGACATGGTACGGGCGGCCCGTTGCCTGGCGCACGGCGCGGGCATCCACGAGCCCGTCCGCTCTGAGGTGATCAAGGTGCCGGCGAACGGCCGGGGGCGTGATGTCCAGCTCCGCCGCAAGATCCTCAACTCTTGCCTCGTGGTTGTCGAGTAAGAACTTCAGGACGCGGTCGCGTGTTCCCTGCATGCCCCCAGTATCCGGGGCTATCTCCTCAGTTTCAAGTTTTTAGTAACAAACATGTATCTAAAGCTCAGAAAGCCTCACTATGGGGCTCGTCGGGGGAGCGTCGTTCCGGCCGGCCCAACAGGTCAGGGGGCCCGGTGATCTCCCCGATCACGATCGGTTCGACGGGTTCCGCTGTGTGACGCACAACGCGCCGGCCGAACTCGGCCCCGAAGAGCATTATTGAAGCAGCCACGAACACCCAGAAGAGCAGCGTGAGGGCCGTGCTGATGCTCGCGTAGAGGGTGTTGTCGCGAAGGAACGGGGCGTTCGCAATGACATACCCGGCTGCCGACTTCGCGATCTCGAGCAGGACTGCTGTTACTCCGGCTGCCCATACGGCCTCCCTCCAGCCGGGACGCTGTTCCGGGATGAGCCGGTAGAGCAGGGCGAACGCTCCGAAGGCCACCAGGGTCACTGCGCCGTGGCTGGCGATGACAAAGGGACGTTCGTGGATTCCCGTGGCGTCCGTTCCGGCAACGCTCTGGATGGCGATCTGGACTGCCGTAAGGATGCCAAGACCGAGGAGGATGGCCAGACCGAGAGCCGGTACGAGGGTGATGTCCAGGAGCTTGCCATGGAGGAAGGGCTGTCCCCTGCCGCCCGTCGCGACGCTGATTCCCCGCCGAACCGCGCCGAACACCCCGCTTGCAGACCAGATGAGCACTGCTGTGCTGACGATGAGCACTCCCGGACTTGCAGCCCGGGCGCTCTCAACGTTCTGCTGGATGTCGCTGCGGACCTTCTCCGTCTCCTCAAGGGGAAAGAGCTCGAAGAGGAAGTCAACCACGCTCGTGGGCTCCACGACGAGCCCGAGAACAGACACCACAACGAGGGCCATCGGCACCATTGAGAAGAGTGTGTAATAGGCGATCGCTGCCGCGTACGTTCCGCAGTGGTCCGAGGCGTACTGGCGGAGGGTGTCTCTCGTGACCGGGACGACGGAAGTGACTGCCGAGATCGGGAAGATGGCTGTGCGGTAGATCGCCCTAACCACACCCCTAACTTACGGCCTTAAAGTTAGAGGGACGAATCGGCCCATCCCGGCGT